>NZ_CP013070.1:1620000-1944000 GCF_000264945.2 Sphingobium indicum B90A | reverse complement strand
ACCCGTCGGCCCGGTGCGCAACCCGCCTTCGCGTCCGGTTCAGGCTCCCTCTCAAGAACCGGCGCGAAGGCGGAAAGCGCCAAGGACCAAGCAACAGGGAGGCGCCCATGGACGCCGCATTTCTCTTCGGCCAGCTTTTCAACGGCTTCAGCGTGGCGTCGCTCTACATCCTCGCCGCGCTGGGCCTGGCGCTCAGCTTCGGGCTGATGCGCGTCATCAACATGGCGCATGGCGAAATATTGATGGTGGGCAGCTATCTTGCCTATCTCACCATCCTGTTCGTGCCGGGGCCGATGGGCATCATCGTCGCCATGCTCGTCGCCTTCCTGGGCGCGGGGATGCTCGGCGGCCTGCTGGAAGTGACGCTGGTGAGCAAGCTCACGTCCAGGCCGCTCGACACGCTGCTGGCGACATGGGGCGTCAGCCTGATCCTTCAGCAGGCGGCGCGCGACCTGTTCGGCGCCACCGGCGTATCCGTGACCGCGCCCGCATGGCTTGACGGCGGCTTCGCGCTCGGACCGCTGCAACTGCCGACGATCCGGCTGTTCATCCTGCTGCTGGCGGCGTTGATACTGGGCGGCCTGGCCGCGTTGCTGCGTTATACGCGCATCGGCCTGCTGGTGCGCGCCGTCAATCAGGACCGGGCGACCGCAGCGGCGATGGGCGTCAACGTGCGCCAGGTGGACGCCTTCATCTTCGCGCTGGGCGCGGGCGTCGCGGGCGTCGGCGGCGTGGTGCTGGCGCTGCTCGGCCCGGTCACGCCGACCGTCGGCCAGGGCTATATCGTGACCGCCTTCCTGGTCGTGATCCTGGGCGGCCTTGGCAGCGTCGTCGGGACGACGCTGGCGGCGCTGATGATCGGCCTGTTCATGGCGCTGTCGCAAATCTTCGTGGACGTGAGCTTCGCGCAGGTGCTGACGCTGATCTTCGTCATCCTCTTCCTCCAGTTCCGGCCGCAGGGCGTGATCGCCGTCCGCTCCCGCGCGCTGGACGCAGAATAGGAGACCGGCGCATGACCGGGACGCTCCCCATCAAACAGGCCGCCACCGGCGTGGCGCTGATCCTCGCCATCGCCGCGCCGTGGCTGCTTTCGGCTTATGACCTCAACCTGCTGGCCCGTTTCCTGGCGCTGTCGCTGACCGCCATGGGGCTTGTCCTCATCTGGGGCGAAGGCGGGATTTTGAGCCTGGGGCAAGGCGTGTTCTTCGGCCTGGGCGGCTATGCCCTCGCCATGCATCTGAAGCTCGCCGGACTGGCGGAGGGGGAATTGCCCGACTTCATGATCTGGTCGGGGACGGAGGCGCTGCCCTGGTGGTGGTCCCTGGTCAAAAGCCCCTTCGCCGCCGTCGCGGCCGTGCTGGTCGTGCCGACCGCGCTCGGCGCGCTGATGGCCTGGGCCATATTCCGGCGGCGAATCGGCGGCGTCTATTTCGCGCTGATCACCCAGGCGCTGGCCCTGGCCTTCGCGACCCTGCTCGTCAGCCAGCAGGGGCTGACCGGCGGGTTCAACGGCCTGACCGACTATCAGACGCTGTTCGGCTTCAACCTCAACCTGCCTTCCACCACGCTGGCGCTCTATTTCATCACGCTCGCGCTGGTCGTGGCAGGCCTGTTGGGCCTGCGCTGGCTGCTGGCGAGCCGCTACGGCAAGCTGCTGCGCGCCAGCCGCGACGGCGCGAACCGCATGCGTTTCCTGGGCTATGACCCCACGCCCTACAAGGTGATCGCCTTTGCCGTCGCCGCGCTGCTGACCGGCATGTCGGGCGCGCTCTTCACCCTGCATGCCGGCGTGGTGTCGCCCGCGCTGGTGGGCGTGGTGCCCTCCATCGAGATGGTGATCTGGGCCGCCATCGGCGGGCGCAACAGCCTGATCGGAGCGATCGCGGGCGCGCTGCTGGTCAATTTCGCCAAGGACAAGATTTCGACCGCCATGCCCGAAGTGTGGCTCTATGGCCTTGGCGCGCTGTTCATCGCGGCCGTCACCATCCTGCCGCAGGGCCTGGCAGGCCTGTTCGGTCCCGACCATCCCTTCCGTCCCGGCAAGGCAGGCGACCTGTTCGCCCGCTGGCGCCGCGAAAGGGCCAAGACCGCGTCGCAACCCATCGCAGGCGAGGCCGCGCCATGACCGTTCCCATGCTCCAGCTTGAAAATGTCGTCGTCGATTTCGACGGGTTCAAGGCGATAGACGATCTGTCGCTGACCATCGAAAGCGGGTCGATGACCGTGGTGATAGGCCCCAATGGCGCGGGCAAGTCGACCATGTGCGATTCCATCATCGGCAGGGTCCGGCCGGCTTCCGGCAGAGTCCTGTTCCACGGCGCGGAGATACAGGCGGAAAGCGAACATGCCATTGTCGGGCGCGGTATCTGCCGCAAGTTCCAGACGCCCGGCGTGCTCGTCGCCCTGTCGGTGATCGACAACCTTGCCATCGCCGCGACGCGCGACCGGAACTGGTGGGCATGTTTTTCCCGCAAGGGCGAGGCGGAAGCGCGTGCGCGCGCCGAGGAGATATTGGAGCAGATCGGCCTCACCGATCGCCGCGACACGCTGGCGGGCAATCTGTCGCATGGCGAAAAGCAATGGCTGGAGATCGGCATGGTGGTTGCGACCGACGCCGAACTGCTGCTGCTCGACGAGCCGACGGCCGGCATGGGCGCTTCGGAAAGCAGCCAGACCGCGACCCTCGTCCGTTCCCTGCTGGGCAAGCATGCGGTGCTGGTGATCGACCATGACATCGATTTCGTGTCGCAACTGGGCGGTCATGTCGTCGTGCTGCATCAGGGACGGCTGCTGCGCGAAGGCACGCTGGAGCAAATCCGCGCCGACGAGGAAGTCGCCGCCATCTACCTCGGGAGGGCGAAATGACCGACCTCATGAACCTGCGCAGCGTGTCCGCCGCCTATGGCAAGGGGCAGGTGCTGTGGGACGTGGCCTTCGACCTGAAGGCCGGGGACGCGATCACGGTGCTGGGCCGCAACGGCGTGGGCAAGACGACGCTGATCCGCACCATCATGGGCCAGTTGCCGGCGTCGGGGGGCCATATCTACTGGCATGGCGACGAAATCACGGAGATGCGCCCGCATCAGCGATCGCGCATCGGCATCGGCTTCGTGCCGCAGGGGCGCCATATCTTCCCGCATCTGACCGTGCGCGAAAATCTGGAAGTCGGCCTATCCGCGCTCGCCCGCAAGGGGTTCAAGGGGCCGAAGGCAGTGCCCGAAATGGTGTTCGACCTGTTCCCCAAGCTGACGCAGATCGCAGGCCGCAAGGCCGGGGTTCTGTCGGGCGGCGAACAGCAGCAGCTCGCCATCGGTCGCGCCCTGGCGGGACAGCCGCAACTGCTGCTGCTCGACGAACCGACGGAGGGCATCCAGCCCAATATCGTGCAGCAGATCGAGGACGCCCTGCGCCGCGTGCGGACCGAACTCAACGTCGCGATCCTGATCGTCGAACAGAATCTGGATTTCGCCTGGAGCTTTGCCGACCGCTATCTGGTGATGCAGCGCGGCCGGATCGTGAAGGAGGGCAGGACCGCGCAGGACAGCGCCGATACGGTGGCCCATCTGGTCCATGTCTGACGTTTTCGGTCGGCCGCGCGGGTCGGCTTTCTAGACCCCTGTCCCTCAGTTCATGACGCGGCGTTCGGCTTCGGCAAGGGCAAGCCTTCTTCCCGTGACCAGCGTCTGGCCGATGAAAAGGACGATCAGGATCGAACCGACCGTCCCCACGAAAATATCAAAGCCGGACCAGCGCCCGAAAAGTCCCGGCGCCGTTCCCAGCACCATCATCATGACCGTCATGCCGATCAGCATGAACCTGAGTTCGGTCGGCCCGGCGGAAAGGTAGGACAGCTTCAATTCGCCCAATACCCGCGCCGAGAGAAAGGCGTGGATCGACAGCAGCAGATAGCCCGCGAGCGCGACCATGGCGACATCCATCGTCACGAACGGGCTGAGGCCGATCCCGGCCAGGATGAGCAGCGTCGCCAGCCCGTCGCAGCTATGATCGATGAAATAGCCGTAGGACGGGCGCTCTATGCGCCGGTATCGCGCCAGGCTGCCGTCCATGGAATCGCCGAACCACTGCACCGCATAGCCCGCAATGGCAAGCAGCAGCCAGGACGAGGCGATGTTGCTGGCGGCATATCCGGCAAAGACCATGACCGCGCCTGCCATGCCGGTCGCGGTCAGGCGATCCGGCGTTACCCAGGACGGCATTCGTCGGCACAGCCAGTCGAGCAGCCGCCGTTCATTGGCGGCAAGCCAGTTCTGCTGGATTCGGGAAAGCGATGGAGGGGATTGGGGTTGGATCGTCATAGGCCTTCGATCATGGTCTGGAACAGCCGGCGCGTCCGGGGAGCGGCAGGCGCGATATATGCCGGCATCAACCGCCGCATCCGAAGATGCGCCGGCCAAGGAAAATCGGCGCGACGACAGATGCCGTCAGTGTAGCCCTAAAGGAAAGCCGGTCTTGCTGCATGATATGCTTCCCTATGCGCGGGAGCACTCAAGTCTCTCTGTCGGGTCGTGCGGAAAGAAGACCCGATGGGCCTTCCTAACAGCCTTCATGCGGGCCGAACAGAATTTTCCCGACCCTGGGCGCTTTTCCGACAGACGGACGGGATGTTCCGTGCTATTGACCCATTATTGCGCGAAATTTGCCGCAAGCATTCGCCGTGACAGAGAGACCGTCGTGCTCCCGCTTGCCAGCCGAGGAGCCTATGATGGAAGACCTGAATTACCTGTTGAAGCGCGAGCAGGAGGAATTGCTGCGCGCCCGGATCGCCCATGGCCCGGCGGCGCGCCGGGCTCATCAACGGCTGGCGGAAGGATATGCGGGTCGCATCCGCCGCCATCCTCATCCCTATCGATCCCGGCGCCCGGATGGCTCTGCGTCGTTCAACCCGTTCCCGCTCGACGTGGAAGGGGGCGCGGCATGAGCAGGGTCGTCAACGTCAGGGTCGCCATGGATGTCATCAAGGCGACGTGCGCCAAGCATGCATTCCGGGTGTCCGCGGTGGAAACGCTGGTTTCCGGCGGCACCAGGGTGGTGATGCTCGATCCCCGGGACGCCGACGCCTTCCGCATATTGATGAAGGACAAGCTGATCGAGGGTGCCGTGACGCGATCCGCATCCCACATGGCCCGGCAATGGACGCCCTCGCACCATCGGAGATGACCATGGACCGCTTCGATTATCTCGCGCGCCGCAAGCAGGCGGAGCTGAACCAGGCCGCTCTTGCCGTCTGCCCGGTCGAGAAGAACCGGCATGAGGAGCAGGCGCGCGCCTATGCCAAGATCATTTCCGTCCTGCGCCGGGAAGAAGAAGCCTCACTGCATGTCCGATAGCCGGGCGCGACCGCCCGGCTTCGCCGCGAACCAGATATTATGCCAACGCTCCGTGCTGCCGACATAGGCCGGCAGGATGATTTCGTCGACTTCGAAACCCGTTTCCTCAAGCCTGCCCGCAAAGCCGTCGTCGGCGTAGGAAGACCAGACGGACAGCAGGCCCCCCGGCCGCAGCGCGGCATAGGCCGCGGCAAGGCCGCGATGGGAATATAGTCGGTCGTTACCGGACGTGATGAAGCCGTCCGGGCCGTTATCGACATCCAGCAGGATGGCGTCGAACCCATCCGACGTCTCCGCAATGATGTCGTAGACGTCGCGCAGGCGGAGGCTGACGCGCGGGTCGGCAAGATTTTCCTTGAACAGATGCGCCAAGGGTCCCTTGGCCCAGACGACGATCTGGGGAACCAGCTCCGCGACGGTCACGAAGGCCTGCGCGCTCCAGGCGGCAAGGACAGCGTCCAGGGTGAAGCCCATGCCGAGCCCGCCGACCAGGACATGACCGTCCTTTCCGGCCAGGCGTTCGCTTGTCAGGGTGGCAAGCGCCATTTCCGACAGATGGTCCTGGCTTCCCATCAACTCGTCGCGGCCGAACTGTATGGAAAATTCCTTGCCGCATTTGAGCAGGTGCAACTGGCCGCCGCCCGGAATGTCCGCGACATCCACCGTTTCTATGGGCGGATGGCTTCTTGCCCTTCCGGTCCTGGCCTGCCGCTTGCCGGCGACGCCGACCTGCATGTCAGAAGGCCGCCTTGATGAAGCGCCGTTACGATTCATGCTGTTCCTGTCGCTTTTTCAAGATCAGTCGCGACGTAAACCAGCATGGCGTCCATTGCGCGGTGACGATGTTCAATGCCCGGCCCGCACCTTCTTTGCAAGGCCGCGCGGCAGATCCTTTTCCGTGGCGGACGCGCTGCCGATGTCCTCTGTCACGAGGGAAAGGGGCGGCGGGGCACCCGATCATCTCCCGCGGCGGACGACGTGCCCATGTTCGTGCCCCGCCGCGCCGTTCAGGAGTTTGCGGCCTGGTCGCGGGGGTGAAGCACGAAGCGATAGTCGAGCGTGTGGAAGGGCACCTCGACAGTCTCGCCGGTCGGCGCGACGCCCGGTTCGTGCCTGACGAACTGGCCCACGCAGGAACCGCGCACGCCGAAGACCGAGTCGGAATCGAGATATTCGTCGCCGTCGACGAAGACATGGGTGATCAGGGGATCGAAGCCGGGCTTGGCGATCCTGTAATGCATGTGGGCCGGGCGCATCGGGTGGAGCCTGGTGGCGTCCAGCATCTCGCCGACCGTGCCATCCGATGGGATGGGATAGCTTTTCGGCAGGATCGATCGGAAGCTGAAGCGTCCTGCCGCGTCGGTGTGGAAAACGCCTCGAAGCGCCGCTTCATCCAGCGACCAGTCCGGCGACTGAACGTCGTAAAACCCCTCGGCGTCGGCCTGCCAGACATCCACGACGGCGTCGGCCACCGGCCCATCGGGCGACACCACCTCCGCCCGCACGAAAAGCGGTTCGCCCTCGACGCCCCTGGCGAGATTGCTGCCATGCGTGGCGAGCACGGGCGCGCCCTCGACATGGAAGGGGCCGAAGACGGTCTGTTCGGTCGCCTCCGCAGGACGGCTGTGATTCTGGGCGACGACCAGCATGGAAAGGCCCAGCGTGTCGGACAGCAGGACGAATTCCTGGCGGACGTCGGAACACATATGTCCCGTGCGGGTCAGGAACTTGATCCCTTCCATCCACTCCGCTTCGGTCAGCTTGGTTTCCCGCGCGAAATCGTGCAGATGCCTGATAGCGGAGGCCAATATCTCATGCAATCGCGGATCGGGCGTGTTTTCGATCCGGCGCAGCACTTCCGCGGTGATGGTAAATTCGTTCAAGTCGCGCATGACGGGCTCCAGGCGCCTCCGGATCGGGCGTCCATTTGCTACTCTTATCGGCCCGTCAGGGGACGCGCTCCTGTGAGAAAATGCGATTTTCATGCAGAAACTGGCTGAGCGCCCGGCCGCGCAACGCGTCGGTTCGACAGGTCAGGACTGCACCGATCGGCGATAATGCCCCGGCGTCGCGCCCACATGCCGCCTGAAGGTGTGGGTCAGATGCTCCTGATGGGAAAATCCGCAACTATAGGCGATTTGCGCCAGCGACAGGTCGCTGTGCGCCAGGAGCCTCCTTGCCCGGTCGACGCGCCGCCGAAGGACGAATTGATGGGGGGACAGGCCGGTGGCCAGCTTGAACTGGCGGACGAAATGGGAAACGCTGAGGCCGCCGACCAGGCTCAATTCCTGAAGCTGGATCGGCCTGTCCAGATGGGCTTCCACGAAATCCTCCACGCGTTTCAGCCGTCCTCGCGCCAATCCGCGATTGTTCTCGGCGGCAGGGGAGGGGGGCGCCGAATAATCGTGCCGGATCAGCCGGGCCGCGATCGCCAGCGCCATCTGGTCCGCATAGAGGGCGGTGGAAGCGCCGCCCGACGCGGCGACGCTTCTGACCTCCAGGGCCAGTTGTTCCAGCAGTTCGTCGCGCTGGCCGATCCGGGGGCGGAGGCGGATGCCGTCGGGAAAGTGATAGCCCAGGGACGCCGCCACCTCGTTGACGACGCTGCTGCGGATATAAAGATGCAGGGTTTCGACCGAATCCGCCAATTGGATGGAAAATGGCGAGTTGGCCGGCCACAGGCAGAGGCCCCCCGGCGGCACGACGGTCGTGATCCTTTCGTCTTCGGTGGCGCCGGTGATCTGGGCGGGGCCGCCCAGATGGAACACCAGCAGATGGTCCGGCACGGCCCTGGCGGACGCTTCGAAGGGTTCCTCCTGCTGTTCCGACAGGAACAGGGATGTCCAGCCCAGCGCGGCGCTGGAAGTCTGGACGGGGTTGCTGGAACCCAGGAACAGCCCGTGCGTGTCGCCGATGTCAAAATGTGCGGCCGCCGCCATCATTCCTCCACTAAATGCGCTCAGCCACGGCCAATCCGTGCGGCCCGTTCAGCCATCATGGGTGCATCGCGCCGGTCATAGGCCCGCCGGCCGCAAAAATACAGGGCCTGCCGGTCGGCGCCAGCCGCCCACCGTGCCGACCGCCCAACGAAGGCAGCAAGATTATGCAGAAGAAAGGCGGCCGGACGCAGGATCATGCCGCGGACATGGCGGCAGGATGGCGCATCCGTCCTGCCCCGCCGGAACAGCGCGATCGTCGATGTTCGGGGGCAAAACCAATGGAAAGAAGTCCCCCCATGCTTTACCTGCGCATCTGCTTTGACAAGCCCGACATGCTGGCGCGCCGCGACGAATATCGCCAGGCCCATCGCGCCTATCTCGCTTCGGGCGTGGTCAAGCTCGTGCAGGCAGGCCCGATGATGGCGGATGACGACAGCCACAATATCGGCAGCTTCATGGTCGTGGAAGCCGAAGACCTGGAAAGCGTGAAGAAATTTCACGATGAGGATCCCTTCACGAAAGCCGGCATTTTCGATGAGGTGCGCATCTGCCGCTGGGACCGCCACATCGGCTGACCGGCACATCGGCTGACCGGGGCTTCTCGATCCGGGGCGGCAATTGATGGCGCCGCTTCGCGCGCCCGCCGCAACGCTGCAAGTGGACCTATCTCTACGCTGTATCGACATTCAGAAGATGGCGAGCCGAAAATGGTGGTTTTCCGTGACCCGGCGCGCAGCGTACTTAAAGTACGTGAGCACCGGAAGCACGGGAAACCGCCCTTTGCAGGCCGCCAGGGCTGAATGTCGATACAGCCTAAAGCGGCGCGCCACGAACCCCCGGCCGCCGTCGACCGCATGTTCGCCGCACTGCGCCGGCGGTAAGGCAATGCCGGCAGGCTCGCCCGCTATCGGCGCGTGATCCGTCAGGCCCATGCCCGGTTCAGCCCCCCTCGACACCGATCGCGACGGCAGGGCTTGCCGGCCGGGCCGCGGCGCGCATCGGGACCGCCAGACCTTGCCCGCTGGGCATTGTCGCTGCCGATGCGAACCGGCTGCTGCCCAGGCCCCCGAACGACCGGCCCGGCGCCGATGGCCGTGACGCCGTCATCCCGAAATGGCGGATCGTTGGATGCGATGCGTTAGGCATTGCGTCATATCGGCATGAACTGGATCCGAATTGACGCCTTTCAACGGGATGGAGGTGTTTCTCGATGGAATCCGATCCTCATCAACTGGACAGGACGGACCTGCGCCTGCTGCGCGAGATCGTCGAGGACGGCCGCATTTCCGACGTCGCGCTGGGCGAGAAAGTGCATCTGTCGAGCACGGCGGCCGCTCGTCGCCGCAAGATATTGGAGGAACGGGGCATGGTGCCCCGCTACGCGGCCAGTCCCGACCTTGTCCGGTTGGGATATGGCATCGTCGTCCATGTCTCGATCGAACTGGTGTCGCAGGCGGAGCAGGTTCTGAACGAATTTGAACAGGCGGTCGTCAAATGCCCGTCCATGAGCTATTGCAGCTTCGTGTCGGGCGACACGGATTTCATGATGACCGTGCATGTCCGGTCCTTCGCCGATTACGACCGTGTTTATCGCCGGGAACTGTCGACCCTGCCCCATGTGGCGAAGATCCGCAGCAGTTTCGTCATGCGGCCGGTCGCCCAGCGAACGGTTCCGCCGGTCCTGTTCGAAGGGCTGAAATAAGGCCGGTGCGAATCATCCGGCGCATCCCGCCTGTTGATGCCGGATTCCGGCGCTTCATGACCGATATGCGCCGGATTTCAGCAATATCGGCCGGTTTTCTTGTCGACTTTAACGGGAAGCCGCGATGCCAACTGTGTAACATCTGCGGTGCGGGACCATGGAAGGTCCGGCGACGATAAGATGTGGTTGGGCGCCCGGAATGCCGGGGCCGATGCAAGGTGATATTCCGGGGAAAGCCAACAGGCGTTCGTCAGCCCCTGACGATCACGTGCCGTCATGGCGCGAACCCTTGCCCATGCCTGAGGAGGATGACGAAAGGCCCGCAGGACGCGCAAACAGGGGACATCAAGATGGTGGTTGCACTTCCAGGTAGGTCATGGGCAGGTAGGTCATCGACGGGTAGGACATCGGAACGCCGTCATCGACATCGCAGGCATTTTCTGGCGACGACGGGCGGGTTGCTCACCATGCTGTCGGCCGCGCCGGCCCTGGCTCAGGACGCCGCCGACGCGCCAGAGGCGAGCCAGATCATCGTCACCGGATCGCGCATCGTGCGCGACGGCTACAGCGCGCCCACGCCCGTCACGGTGATGAGCCAGGCGGACATCGCGGCCCAGGCGCCCGCCAATATTTCCGACTTCGTCAACCAGCTTCCCTCCATCGCGGGCAGCGGCACGTCGGGCACCCAGTCGGGCGGCCTTTCCAACGCGGTGGCGGGGATCAATTCGATCGGCCTGCGCGGCCTGGGCACGGGACGCACGCTCGTCCTGCTGGATGGCCAGCGGTCGGTGGCCTCGACCGTCGGCGGCGTGGTGGATATCAACACCATTCCGCAGGATCTGGTGGAACGGGTCGAAGTCGTGACCGGCGGCGCTTCGGCGGCTTACGGATCGGACGCCGTGGGCGGCGTCGTCAACTTCGTGCTGAACAAGGATTACAAGGGGTTTCGCGTCGGGCTGGACCAGGGAATCTCCAGCCATGGCGATGGCCGCAACTACAAGATCATGGCCAGCGCCGGCCTGTCTCTGCTCGACGACAGGCTGCACATGCTGTTCAACGGCGAATTCTTCCACCAGAATGGCGTGGATACGATAGACCGCGACTGGAACGACCGCGGTTATTTCATGATCAACAACCCCGCCTATAACGGCACAAACGGCCAGCCGCAGCGGCTGGTGGGGACAGGGGTGGGGCCTTCGGGCTATACGGCGGGCGGGCTGGTCGGCGCCGGTCCGCTGCGCGGCACCTATTTCCTGGGCGCCGGGCAGACCGGGCAACTGACCTATGGATCGGTGCTCAGCCCGTGGATGGTCGGGGGCGACACCGGCGTGACGCTGGCCGGGCATATCGGCACCAATTCGCTGATTCCGCATGACGAGCGCCTGAGCTTCTTCAATCGCACCGCCTTCGACCTGACGCCGGACATCACCATCTTCGGCCAGTTTTCCTACAATCGCTCCACAAGCCGCAGCTTCTATCAGCAGACGCCCAGCACCGGCGTCACGATCCAGGCGGACAATGCCTATCTGCGGACCTATTACCCGGCGGTCGCGGCGCGGATGGCGGCGGGTTCGTCCTTCACGATGGGGACCAGCAACGCCGGCTTCCCGGTTCCGGGCAGCGACATAAAGCGCGAGGTCTATCGCTTCGTCGGCGGGGTCGAGGGCACATTCGGGCTGCTCGAACGGAACTGGAACTGGAACGCCTATTATCAGCATGGCGAGACCAAGGCGCATGAGGAACTGACGAACACCTGGAACAACGCCCGGATGGCGCTGGCCCAGGACGCCGTGTTCGGGCCGGGCGGCAGCATCGTGTGCCGTTCGACGCTGACCAACCCCACCAATGGCTGCGTGCCGATCAACCGCCTGGGAACCATGGGCCCCTCGGCGGAGGCGCTCGCCTATATCTACGGCGCGCAGCAGCCCCAGCGCGACCAGACCATCAAGCAGGATGTCGCAGCCGCGACCATCAACGGCGAGCTGTTCGACCTGCCGGGCGGGGCGGCGGCCGTAGCCTTCGGCGCGGAATGGCGCAAGGAGCAGATCGGCGGCACCGTCGACCCGCAGTTCAACTCGGGCTGGCTCTACGGCAACTATCTCGTCAATCGCGGCAAATATACGGTGAAGGAAGGCTTCCTGGAAGTCGACCTGCCGGTGATCAAGGGGCTGAACCTGAACGCGGCCGGCCGCTTCACCGACTATTCGACATCCGGTTCGGTCCAGACCTGGAAAGTCGGCGGAACCTTTCAGCCGATCCCCGACATCCGCTTTCGCGGCAATGTCAGCCATGACATCCGCGCGCCCAATCTTCAGGAACTGTTCGCGGCGGGCACGGCGCGCACCAATACCGTCATCATCCCGGCAGGCGCCAATGCGCCCGCCACAGGTTCCCTTCAGTTCGTGCAGAACCAGGTTGGCAATCCGGCCCTGACGCCTGAGGTCGCGGACAGCTGGACGGTGGGAACGGTGCTGACGCCCGGCTTCCTTCCGGGCTTCACCGCCTCCTTCGACTATTATTCGATCAAGATCGACAAGGCCATCGGCAATGTCACCGCTCAGGATACGGTGGACCTGTGCTATTCGGAGGGGGTTGCCGCCTATTGCAGCAATATCGTCTTCGTCGGAAACACGCTCAGCAGCATCGTCCTGCGCCCGATCAACTTCGCGAAGCAGACCGCTAAGGGTTTCGACATCGAGGCGAGCTATCGCCTGCCATTGTCGAACATATCCGAAAATCTGCCGGGAACTTTCACGATCCATGGCATGGCGACCCATTATATCAAGAACGTGATCGACAACGGCATCAGCTTCCCGATCGACTATGCCGGGGTCAATGGCGGTTCGCTGGCGGGCACCTATTCCTCGCCGAACTGGGTCTATCGCATCAGCGCCTTCTATGATGCCGATCCCGTCACCTTCAACCTGGTGGCGCGCGGGTTCAGCGACGGCGTCTATGGCAACGACTACATCCAGTGCACGACCAACTGCCCGGCATCGACCACGCAATATCGCACCATCAACGACAATCATATCGACGGCGCGACCTATGTCGACGCGTCGCTGGGCTTCAAATTCAAGGCCCATGGCGGCAAGGGGACGTTGACCTTCATCGTCAACAACCTGTTCGACAAGGCTCCGGTCCCCGTCGGCAACGGTCCGGACGGGAACAACGTCCCCGCCTATGCCCAGACTAGCCGCAGCCTTTACGACGTGATCGGCCGCGTCTACCGCGTCTCCGTCAAAATGCAGTTCTGATGCCCCGAAAGAAGGTATTGACGTCCATGACATGCATGAAGAAAGCCGCCATCGTCCTCGCCTTGGCCTCCACCCTCATGACGCCCGTGGCCCAGGCCGCGGCGCCCAAGGCGATGAAGACCGCCGCGGCATCGGCCGTGGACGCCCAGGCCAAGCAGATCCAGGTGATGGTGGATCAGGTCTTCAGCTATGCCGAGCCGGGGTTCCAGGAGGTGAAGACCTCCGAATATCTGACCGCGATACTGGAACGGAACGGCTTTACCGTGACGCGCGGCGTGGCGGGCATACCCACGGCCTTCACCGCCACCTGGGGCAGCGGCGGTCCGCTGATCGCGCTGGGCAGCGACATCGACGACGTGCTGGGCGTGTCGCAAATTCCCGGCATTCCGAACATCAAGCCGCTGCTGGAAGGCGCGCCGGGCCATGGCGAGGGGCATAATGCGGGCATGCCCCTGGTCATCGCCGCCGCCATCGCGGTCAAGCAGGTGATGGAAAAGAACAAGATTCCCGGCCGGCTGATGCTGTGGCCCGGCGTGGCGGAGGAATTGCTGGCGACCAAGGCCTATTATGTCCGCGACGGGCTGTTCAAGGATGTCGACGCCTGCATCTTCACCCATGTCAGCAGCGATTTTTCGACCGGCTATGGCGAAATGGGCTCCAACGGCATGGTGTCGGTCGAATACAGCTTCCACGGCAAGACCGCGCATGCGGGCGGCATGCCCTGGGAAGGGCGCAGCGCGCTGGACGGGGTGGAACTGATGGACGTGGCGTGGAATTTCCGGCGGGAGCATCTGCCGCTGACGCAGCGTTCCCATTCCGTCATCACCAATGGCGGCGGCCAGCCCAATGTGGTGCCGGACACGGCGTCGGTCTGGTATTATTTCCGGGAACGGACGTTCAAGTCGATCCGCGATCTCTACAATGTCGGCAATGAGATCGCCGACGCTGCCGCCAAGGCGACGGGCACGACGGTGACGCGCCAGATTTTGGGCTATGCCGCGCCGAATTTCGGCAACAAGCCGCTGGCGGAAGCCGCCTATGCCAATATCGTGGCGGTGGGCATGCCGAAATGGACCGCCGACGACCAGGCCTTCGCCAAGGCGGTGCAGGAGACCAACAAGCGCAAGGTCGAACCGCTGCGGGACAAGGTGGCCGAACTTTCCACGCCCGAAAGCCGCAAGCCGTCGATGGGGGGCGGCTCCGACGACATCGGCGA
This sequence comes from Sphingobium indicum B90A, assembly GCF_000264945.2. Classification (NCBI taxonomy): domain Bacteria; kingdom Pseudomonadati; phylum Pseudomonadota; class Alphaproteobacteria; order Sphingomonadales; family Sphingobiaceae; genus Sphingobium; species Sphingobium indicum. The sequence goes on along the minus strand of NZ_CP013070.1, from coordinate 1,929,538 downwards.
CATCATGTGGACGGTGCCGACCATCACCATCCGCTTCCCGTCGAACATCCCCAACATGATCGGCCACAATGTCACGTCCGCGATCGCGATGGCGACGCCGATCGCGCACAAGGGCGCCGTCGCGGGGGCCAAGGCGCTGGCGATGACGGTGCTGGACTTGATGACCACGCCCAAGCTGGTCGCGGACGCCAAGGCCTATTTCAAGGATGTGCAGCTCAAGACCGACAGCTACGACCCGGTGATCACCGCATCGGACAAGCCCGCCATCTGGCTCAATGCAAAGACGATGAAGCTGCTGCGGCCGGAAATGGAGAAATTCTATTACGATCCCGCCAAATATCCCACCTATCTCGACCAGCTTGGCATCAAATATCCGACATTGACGCCGCAATAGGAAGCAATCCACAGCCATGAACATGAAAAGGAAAAAGCCTTTGGGTCGCACCCTTGCTCTTGTCGCTGCGTTGCTGTCCACCGTTGCTTCGCCCGCCGTTGCGGTCGCGGCGTCGCCCAAGGCCCTGAAGGCCGAGGCCGTGGTCGGCGTGGAAGCGCAGGCCAGCCAGGTCCAGGTGATGGTGGATCAGGTCTTCAGCTTTGCCGAGCCCGGTTTTCAGGAGGTGCGCACCTCCGATTATCTGGCGGGGATATTGGAACGGAACGGCTTTACCGTGACGCGCGGCGTGGCGGGCATACCCACGGCCTTCACCGCCACCTGGGGCAGCGGCGGTCCGCTGATCGCGCTGGGCAGCGACATCGACGGCCTGCTGGGCGTGTCGCAGACGCCCGGTTCGCCTGCGATCAAGCCGCTGGTCGCGGGCGCCCCCGGCCATGGGGAGGGCCATAATAGCGGCATGCCGATGATGATCGCCGCCGCCATCGCGGTCAAGCAGGTGATGGAGAAGAACAAGATTCCCGGCCGGCTGATGCTGTGGCCCGGCGTGGCGGAGGAATTGCTGGCGACCAAGGCCTTCTACGTGCGATCCGGCATGTTCAAGGATGTCGACGCCTGCATCTTCGGCCATGTGAATACCGGCTTCGGCACGGCCTATGGCGACATGGGCCTTACCGCCATGGTGTCGGTGGAATATGAATTCACCGGCAAGACGGCCCATGCCGGCGCCATGCCGTGGGAGGGGCGCAGCGCGCTGGACGCCGTGGAGTTCATGGACGTGGCGTGGAATTTCCGCCGCGAGCACCTGCCGCTGGCCCAGCGTTCGCACGACGTCGTCACCAATGGCGGCGGCCAGCCCAATGTGGTGCCGGACAAGGCGTCGGTCTGGTACTATTTCCGGGAAAAGGACTTCGCCTCGGTCCGGTCGCTGTTCGAGACGGGCAATGAGATCGCCGATGCCGCCGCTCAGGCCACCGGCACTACGGTGAAGCGCCGCCTGCTGGGCTATGCCGCGCCGAATTTCGGCAACAAGCCGATGGCGGAGGCCGCCTTCGCCAACATCCAGGCGGTCGGCATGCCCCAATGGTCGGCCGCCGACCAGGCCTTCGTCCGGTCGGTGCAGACGGCCAACAAGCTGAAGGTCCAGCCCCTGGGCACGGCCGTGATGCCGCTTTCCACGCCGGAAACGCGCGGGTCCGCCAGCATTGGCGGATCGGACGACATCGGCGACGTGATGTGGGCGGTTCCGACCATCACCATCGGCTATCCGGCTAACATCCCCAATGTCATCTTCCATCATGCCACCGCCGCGATGGTCATGGCCACGCCGATCGCGCACAAGGGGACGGTGGCGGGAGCCAAGGCGGTCGCGATGACGGTGATCGACCTGATGACCCGGCCGAAGCTGCTGGCGGACGCCAAGACCTATTATCGCGACGTGCAGTTGAAGACCCAGTCCTACGATCCCGTCCTGACGGCGGAGGATCGGCCGGCCATTCACCTCAACGAAAAGGTGATGAAGGAGATGCGGCCGCAGATGGAGAAATATTATTATGATCCCGCGCGATATTCGACCTATCTGGAGCAGTTGGGAATAGCATATCCCGGTCCGGCCGCCGACAAATAAGGTCCGGCGACCTCTGGCTCAGCGCCGCCATCCTGCGCTCTGGAGGATTTGGCGAGCGCGATGACGCGGTGGATCGGCTTCATTTCCGGCCTTCGCGGGAACGGCGGACGAAGAAAAAGGCCGGAGCGTGACGTCGCGCTCTGGCCTTTTCGGGCTTCAGGGCTTGCGCCCCCCCCCTCGGCCCCGTCACCCGATCTGCTGGTCGGGCAGCGCATGGGTGGGCCTCGATCCCCACAGCGCATAGAAGAGGATGTAGAGTTCGCAGGCCGCGGTCAGCAGGAAGCTGGTCTGCAAGCCGAAATGGTCGGCCAGCCAGCCCTGCACCACCACCAGCGCGCCGCCGGCGATCGCCATGATCAGCAGGCCCGATCCTTCCTCGGTCAGCGGCCCCAGCCCCTTGATGCCCAGGGTGAAGATGGTCGGGAACATGATCGAGTGGAACAGGCCCACCAGGATCAGCGACCACATCGCCACCTCGCCATGGGCGAAGACGGTGATCATCATCACGAGGAAGGCGCCGATAGAGAAGGCGGCCAGCACCTTGCCCGCGTCGAACCGCTGCATGATCGCCGACCCCGCGAACCGGCCGACCATCATCCCGCCCCAGAGGAAGGTCAGGTAACGGCCCGCCTGCTCATGGGTCAGGTTGGCGATGTCGGGCTGGCTGACGAAGTTCACGAACAGGTTGGCGACGCCGATCTCCGCGATCAGGTAGATGAAGATGGCCGGGATGCCGAACACCAGGTTGCGATGCGCCCAGAGCGAATGCTTCTTCCGCTCCTCCTTGGCGAGGCGGGTGGCAGACGCGCCCATGGCGGGCAGCGGGAAGCGCGCGATCACGACCGCCAGCACCACCAGCACCATGGCGACCAGGCCATAGGGCAGGATCACCGACTGGGCGTCGGCCAGCCGCTCCGCCTGCGTCAGCACGACTTCGCCCTGGGCGGTGCCGCCCTTCGACCGGCCGAGGATCAGATAAGCCCCGAACATCGGCGCCAGCATAGTGCCGGCCGAATTCATCGCCTGCACCAGGTTAAGGCGGGACGAGGCGGTTTCCGGCCTGCCGACCACCGCGACATAGGGGTTGGCCGCGACCTGGAGCAGGGTGATGCCGCTGGCGATCACGAACAGCATGAGCAGCGTCACGCCATAGGAGGGGATGGACGCCGCCAGCATCATGCCCAGCGCGCCCGCCGCCATGACCAGCAGGCCCGTCACCAGCGACCTCTGGTAACCGATGCGCTCGATCAGCTTGGCCGAGGGGATGGAGGCGACGAAATAGGCGATGAACCATACCGATTCGATCAGCGTCGTCTGGGTGTAGCTGAGTTCGAACACGCTGCGCAGGTGCGGCAGCAGCGTGTTGTTGATGACGGTGATGAAGCCCCACATGAAGAAGAGGCTGGCCAGCAAAGTCAGGGCAGGGCCGTAGCGCGTGCCCGGATCATGGGCCGCCACGGGCGCCGCGGTTGAGGAAATCGGTCCTGCCATTCATCCTTCTCCGGAAGTGTCGAAAAGGCGCGCCGCCGGAACAGGGTTGCGCCTGATTATTTTGTATGAGTATATCTCCACCGATGACGCGTCAATGGCGTCGGGGAGGAACCGCATGCGAAAGGCCCTTATGAATAAAATGGTATTGGCAACGTTGTCATACGGCGGCGCCCTGATGATGACAAGCACGGCGGCACTGGCGGCGGAGGCCAGCCGCGCGCCCGCCGGCACGCTGGCCGACGGCACGGCGATCGAGGCGATCACATTGAAGAACGCGCAGGGCGTGTCCGCCACCATCCTGACCTATGGCGCGACGCTGCAAAATCTGGCCGGGCCGGACCGCAACGGCAGGATCGCGGACGTCCTGCTCGGCTATGACGATCTTGCCGGCTATGTCGACCGTCCCAATTATTTCGGCGTGACCGTGGGCCGCTATGCCAACCGGATCGCGGGCGGCAAGTTCACGCTGGACGGCAAGAGCTATCGATTGCCGCTCAACGACAAGGTCAATTCGCTGCATGGCGGCGGCAAGGGATTCGACAAGCAGGCGTGGAAGGTCGTGTCGCTGAAAAGCGGGCCGACCGCCACGCTGGTCCTGTCGCTCACCAGCCCGGACGGCGACGCCGGCTATCCGGGCAAGCTCGACGCGACCGTCACCTATACGCTGGACGAGGCGGGCAATCTGGGCATCGCCTTCGACGCGAAGACCAGCAAGCCGACCATCGTCAACATGACCAACCATGCGATCTTCAACCTGGCGGGCGAGGGATCGGCGGAGAGCGCGCTGGGGCATCTGCTGACCATAACCGCCAGGGCCTTCACCCCGGTGGACGCCAATCTGATCCCGACCGGCGAACTGAAGCCGGTGGAGGGCACGCCGTTCGATTTCCGCGCGCCGCGCCGCGTGGCGGACGGCATTCGCGATGGCCGCGACGCGCAGATCGTCGCCGGGCGCGGCTATGACCATAATTTCGCGCTGGACAAGGGCGTGACCAGGACGCCCGAACTGGCCGCGCGCCTGGAAGACCCGGCGTCGGGCCGCGTGCTGGAGGTGCTGACCACGGAGCCGGGCGTGCAATTCTACACCGGCAATTTCCTGGACGGCACGCTGATCGGCAAGCAGGGTCATCTCTACCGCATGGGCGACGGCATTGCGCTGGAGCCGCAGAAATTCCCCGATTCGCCCAACCAGCCCAAATTCCTGTCGGCGCGGGTCGATCCGGGCAAGCCCTATCACCACCAGATGATCTACCGCCTGTCGGTCAAGCGCTGAAGACCGGGCATGGCCGAATGGGGCGGGCGACAGGCTGGGCGGCCCTAGGCTGTATCGACATTCAGCCCTGGCGGCCTGCAAATGGTTGAAGCGAGTCGCGTGCCTCGCTTCAATCCCCGTGCTTCCGCTGCTCACCTGCTTTGAGCAGGCTGCGCGCCGGGTCACGGAAAATCACCATTTTCGGCTCGCCATCTTCTGAATGTGGATACAGCCTAACTCCGGCTGAACGGCAGCAGCGCTTCATAGACCGGAAGCGGCGGCTTGCCCTCTACCGGAACCCCCCGGCGCAGCAGGAAGGCGTGGCGAACGATCTCCGCCTGCTGCTCCAGCCCGTAGCGGCGGAAAGGTTTGCCAGGCACGATGTCGTAAGCATAGCGGCAGAAGGGATGGCGCATCAGCGGCAGATACCATCTGCCGCCCCGCTGCGCCTGCCAGACATGGGTCATCTCATGGATGAAATGTCCCTGGATGGACAGCGGGCTGTCGCAGAAATCGGCGCAGAACAGGCCGCTTTCCGGATGGAACCATAGGTCGCCGTCCGGCGCCATGGTGACTTGCCGGGGCTGGAAGGGCCACCATTTGCGATCATGCACCTGCACCCGCCGATAATCGATGGCGGCGGCGAACACCGACCGGGCGAGGGCGGTTTCGGACTCGGTCAGCGGGCGTCCGGTCAATGCGCCTCATGCTCCGTCGATTCGGCGGCCGGAGCGGCGGCGCCGGGCTTCTGGATGACGGCGTCGACCAGCAGGCGGTCGCCATTGGCCAGCAGGAAGGTGAGCGTCATCTTGCCCCGGCCGATCGCCGTGTCGTTGACGCCCCAAAGCATCAGATGCTTGCCGCCCGGCGCGAAGGCGACCTTGGATTTTGCCGGGATGGGAACGCTGTCGAGCGGCTTCATGGTCATCTTGCCGCCCTCGCTCATGCTTTCGTGCATCTCGACCTTCAGGGCGTAATCGGTGAGCACGCCGCGCAGCGCCGTGTCCGCATCGCCGCCATGGGCGACGAAATATCCGGAGGAGGGCATGTCCTTGTTGGGGCTGAGCCGCACCCAGGCCTGATCGATATAGGTGGGCGCGGGATCGCCGCAGGCGGCGAGCGCGAGAGGGGCGGCAAGGGCGATCAGCGGGTAAAATGCGCGCATGGGCAAAGGCTTCCTCAATGTCCCGTTTCCGGTCGTTTCCATGAGGTAATCGTCACAGCTTCTTGTGCCAAGCAAAAGCACGCCTATATCCCTTGCGCAAACGCCCTTGCCTTGGCGCTTTCGTGAGGTATGGGGCCGTCAACCGCTGAATATGATTTGGGGTTCAAAGAGGACACAATGGCAAAAGTAATCGGTATCGACCTGGGCACCACCAACAGCTGCGTTGCTGTGATGGACGGCGGCAAGCCCAAGGTGATCGAAAATGCGGAAGGCGCGCGCACCACGCCCTCCATCGTCGCCTTCACCAAGGATGGCGAACGCCTGATCGGCCAGCCCGCCAAGCGGCAGGCCGTGACCAATCCGGACAATACCATTTTCGCCGTGAAGCGCCTGATCGGCCGCCGCTTCGACGATCCGATGACGAAGAAGGACATGGAGCTGGTGCCCTACAGCATCGCCAAGGGTCCGAACGGCGACGCCTGGGTGCAGGCGGGCGGCAAGGATTATTCCCCTTCGCAGATTTCCGCCTTCATCCTGCAGAAGATGAAGGAAACCGCCGAAAGCTATCTGGGCGAGACGGTCACGCAGGCGGTCATCACCGTTCCGGCCTATTTCAACGACGCCCAGCGTCAGGCGACCAAGGACGCGGGCCAGATCGCTGGTCTGGAAGTGCTGCGCATCATCAATGAGCCGACCGCGGCCGCGCTCGCTTACGGCCTCGAAAAGCAGGACGGCAAGACCATCGCCGTCTATGACCTTGGCGGCGGCACCTTCGACATCTCGATTCTGGAGATCGGCGACGGCGTGTTCGAGGTGAAGTCAACCAACGGCGACACCTTCCTGGGCGGCGAGGATTTCGACGCCAAGCTGGTGGAATTCCTGGCGGCTGGTTTCCAGAAGGATGAGGGCATCGACCTCACCAAGGACAAGCTGGCGCTCCAGCGCCTCAAGGAAGCGGCGGAAAAGGCGAAGATCGAATTGTCCTCGGCGCAGTCGACCGAAGTCAACCTGCCCTTCATCACCGCTGACCAGAATGGTCCCAAGCATCTGGTCAAGACCATCACCCGCGCCGATCTGGAACGGCTGGTGGCCGACCTCATCAAGCGGACGATGGAGCCTTGCAAGAAGGCGCTGGCCGACGCGGGCGTCTCCGCGAGCGAGATCAGCGAAGTGGTGCTGGTGGGCGGCATGACCCGCATGCCCAAGGTGCGCGAGGCCGTGAAGGAATTTTTCGGCAAGGAACCGCATACCGGCGTGAACCCGGACGAAGTCGTCGCCATGGGCGCCGCCATCCAGGCGGGCGTGTTGCAGGGCGACGTCAAGGACGTGCTGCTGCTCGACGTGACCCCGCTGAGCCTCGGCATCGAGACGCTGGGCGGCGTGTTCACCCGCATGATCGACCGCAACACCACCATCCCCGCCAAGAAGTCGCAGGTCTATTCGACCGCCGACGACAATCAGCAGGCGGTGACGATCCGCGTGTTCCAGGGCGAGCGTGAAATGGCGGCGGACAACAAGCTGCTCGGCCAGTTCGACCTGGTCGGCATCCCCCCCGCGCCGCGCGGCGTGCCGCAGATCGAGGTGACGTTCGACATCGACGCCAACGGCCTCGTCAACGTCCATGCCAAGGACAAGGGCACGGGCAAGGAACAGCAGATCCGCATCCAGGCGTCGGGCGGCCTGTCGGACGCCGACATCGACCAGATGGTCAAGGATGCCGAGCGCTTCGCCGAAGAGGACAAGAAGAAGCGCGAGGCGGCCGAGGCGAAGAACAATGCCGAAAGCCTGATCCACACCACCGAGCAGCAGCTTAGCGAGCATGGCGACAAGGTGGACGCTGGCCTCAAGTCGGAGATCGAAACCGCCATCGCCGCCACCAGGTCGGCGGTCGAGGGCGGCGATGCCGAGGCGATGAAGGCGAAGGCGCAGGAATTGGCGCAGATCGCCATGAAGCTGGGCCAGGCCATTTACGAGAAGGAGCAGGCGGCCGCCGCTGCTCCGGGCGGGGACGCGCCGAAGGCGGACGACGATGTCGTCGACGCCGAATTCTCCGAAGTGGACGACAACAAGGCGTAAGCTGATGTGCTTGCCCCGTCATGACTGCTATGGCCGTGACGGGGCAGGGACGCCGGGGGCGAGATGAGCACCGAAATCGACTATTACGAACTGCTCGAAGTCGAGCGCACGGCGGATGCGGCCGCGATCAAAAGCGCATACCGCAAGCTGGCGATGAAATATCACCCGGACAAGACCGGGGGCTGCACCGACAGCGAGGCCAAGTTCAAGGCCGTTTCCGAAGCCTATGAATGCCTGAAAGACCCGCAGAAACGCGCCGCTTATGACCGTTTCGGCCATGCGGCGTTCCAGAATGGCGGCGGTTTCGGCGGTGGCGGGCGCGGCGCGGGCGGCTTTTCCGACCTTGGCGATATTTTCGAGACCATCTTCGGCCAGGCGGCGGGCGGCTTCGGCGGCGGGCGGCAGGCCCAGCGGCGCGGCGCGGACCTGCGCTACGACATGGAAATCACGCTGGACGACGCCTATCACGGCAAGAAGACCGAGATAGAGATAGAGGTTTCGGCGCCTTGCGAAAGCTGCGACGGGTCCGGCGCGCAGCCGGGCACGGGCGTCAGGAGTTGCGGCACCTGCCATGGCCATGGCCAGGTGCGGGCGCAGCAGGGCTTTTTCGTGGTCGAACGCACCTGCCCATCCTGCCATGGCGCGGGCCAGGTGATCGAAAGCCCCTGCCGTAGCTGCCGGGGCGAAGGCCGGGTGGACAGGCCCAAGACCCTGTCCGTCAACATTCCCGCCGGCGTCGACGAAGGCACCCGCATCCGCCTGTCGGGCGAGGGCGAGGCCGGGGCGCGGGGCGCTCCCGCGGGCGACCTCTATATCTTCCTGCATGTGAAGCGGCATCCGATCTTCGAGCGGGACGGGACGACCCTGTTCGCCCGCGCCCCGGTCAGCATCACCACGGCGGCGCTGGGCGGCGTGATAGAGGTGCCGGGCCTGGACGGGCAGCGGCATGAGATCCGGATTCCCAGCGGCATCCAGTCCGGCAAGCAGATCCGTCAGCGCGGCGCGGGCATGCCGGTGCTGAACGGGCGCGGGCAAGGCGATCTGGTGATTCAGGTCGATGTCGAGACGCCGACCAAGCTGAGCGCCAAGCAGCGCGAACTGCTGGAAGCGTTCCGCGAAACCGAAACGGGCGAGGAATGCCCGCAATCGACGGGATTTTTCAGCAAGCTCAAGGAATTATGGGGGGATTGATTTCTCCCCATTTCCTTTAAAAGCACCGTGCTCCTGCGAAGGCAGGAGCCCAGTCCCACCCTTCGAACTGGGCTCCTGCCTTCGCAGGAGCACGGTGCGCTTGATTGAAGCAAAGCTTCCTCCCCCTCCCGCCGCGCCCAGCGAAAAAGGGAAATTCCCGCGCCATCGGCAGGAAGCTGGCCACGCTCGCCACCAGTCCCGCGCCCATAATGTCCAGAGCGCATAGTCCAGCCCGACCAGCGCCATCGACACCGCCAGCTAAAGCCTGAGCGCCGGCAGCGCGCATCCGACATAAACCAGAGCGTGGTGGAGGTCGACAGCAGAGCCATCGCCGTGAGCGCGGCCAGCCATTGCAGACTGTTGGCGACCAGCATCAGCATGCCCAGCATGCAGGACAGCAGAAGCGCGCGCCCGCGCCGATCATATTGTCCGATGGGCCTATGCCGCCCCGGGCGCATTGTGTCAGGAGGTCGGCGGCGGTGGAGGAAAGCGCAAGGACGCCCGCCCGGTTGGCCGGGGCGCGGCGTCCCTGCCTCGTCCTGGGACTCAGGCCGCCAGGAACATTTCCGGATCGAGCGCCATCAGGCTGTCCGCGCCGCCCTCGATCTTCCGGCGGAGCGCGCCCGCGTCCGGCATGATGCGTTCCGCGAAGAAGCGCGCGGTCACCAGCTTGGCTTCCAGGAATTTGGCGTCGCCTTGGCCGGCCGCCAGCAGGGCGGTGGCCGCCTTCGCCATGCGCAGCCACATCAGGCCGGTCGCGACGATGCCCAATATGTGCATATAGTGAACCGCGCCGGCGCCGGCATTGTCGGGGTTCTTCATCGCATTCTGCATCAACCACATGGTCGCCGCGCCGAGCTGGCCGCTCGCCTTTTCCAGCGCTTCGGCAAAGCCGGCGAGCTTTTCGTCGCCCTTGGCCTGCGCCACTTCCTCCCCGACGATCTTGAGGAAGGCCTGGAGCGCGCGGCCGCCGTTCATGGGCAGCTTGCGTCCGACAAGGTCCATGCCCTGGACGCCGTTGGTGCCCTCGTAGATCTGGGCGATGCGGGCGTCGCGGACATATTGTTCGACGCCATTTTCCCAGATGTAGCCATGGCCGCCGAACACCTGCTGCGCCATCACGGTGACGTCGAAGCCCTTGTCCGAGCCATAGCCCTTGATCACCGGGGTCAGCAGTTGCAGCAGGTCATCGGCCGCCTGCCGTTCTTCCTCCGTGGCCGCCTGATGGGCAAGATCGACCTGGAGCGCGCCCCAGAGCATCAGCGCGCGCAACCCCTCCGTCAGGGCCCTCGCCTCCATCAGCATGCGGCGGACGTCGGGATGGGCGAACAGCGTGTCGGCCTTTTCCTGCGGATCCTTGGGGCCGGTGAGCGCCCGGCCCTGGCGACGTTCATGGGCGTAGGCGGCGGCGTTCTGATAGGCGACCTCCGCCTGGGCCAGTCCCTGCAGGCCGACGCCCAGGCGGGCGGCGTTCATCATGATGAACATGGCGGCCAGGCCCTTGTTCTCCTCGCCCACCAGCCATCCGGTCGCGCCGTCATAGTTCATGACGCAGGTGGAATTGCCGTGGATGCCCATCTTGTGCTCCAGCGAACCGCAGGAGACGGCGTTGCGCTCGCCCAGCGATCCGTCCTCGTTCACCAGGAATTTGGGAACGACGAAGAGGGAGATGCCCTTGCTGCCTTCCGGCGCGTCAGGGGTCTTGGCCAGGACGAGGTGGATGATGTTTTCCGTCAGGTCATGCTCGCCGGCCGAAATGAAGATTTTTGTGCCGGTGATCGTGAAGCTGCCGTCAGGCCCTGGCACGGCCCTGGTCTTGATGAGACCTAGATCGGTGCCGCAATGCGGTTCCGTCAGGTTCATCGTGCCAGCCCATTTGCCCGACACCATATTGGGGATGTAGATCCGCTTCTGCTCCTCGCTGCCCTTGGCGATCAGCGCTTCGACCGCGGCATTGGTCAGGCCGTGATACATTTTGAAGCTCAGATTGGCCGAGAGCGTATATTCGCTGACGGCCGTCCCAACGATGCTTGGGAGGCCCTGGCCGCCATATTCGATCGGCGCGTTCAGCGTCGTCCAGCCGCCCTCGACATAGGTGTCATAGGCCGCCTTGAAGCCGGTCGGCGTGGTGACGCTGCCGTCCGGGTGGCGGGTGCAGCCCTCCTTGTCGCCCACGGCGTTCAGCGGGAAGAGGATTTCGGCGGCGACCTTCCCGCCTTCGGTCAGGATCGCCTCCACCAGGTCGGCGGTCGCGTTTTCGAAGCCGGGCAGATTGGTGTAGCGATCCAGCCCGAGGACATGGTCGAGCACGAAGCGGGTGTCGCGAACAGGGGCGGTGTAGCTGGGCATGATCTTCTCCGACGGATTTTGTTCTGCGGTTAGGGGGATTATTGCTGGAGGACGTCCAGGAAATGCATCAACTCCGCGATGGTGGCGTCGATGTCCTCCTTCTGGCGGTTGAGCAGGGCGATGCGCGCCTCGCACTTGGCGACGGTGACGCGGAGCTGTTCCTCATGCTCCTCGTCGGCGTCGTAGAGGTCGATCATCTCGCGAATGTCGGACAGGCTGAATCCCACCCGCTTGCCGCGCAATATCCAGGCCAGGCGGGCGCGGTCGCGACGCGAATAGATGCGCGCAAGGCCCTGCCGTTCCGGCGCGATCAGCCCTTCGTCCTCGTAGAAGCGCAGGGCGCGCGCGGTGACGCCGAATTCCTCCGACAGGTCGGTGATGCTATAGGCTTGCCGGTCGCTATGATCGGGCAGTTCGACGATGCCCGCAAGAGTGGTGCGTTTGTCCATGGCAGGTGATGTAACTCTGCTTTACGTTTACGTCAAGGTTAGTATGCCAGCCGTGGCCCTTTTGTCCTAGTGACAGGACGGGCGGGCGCCGCTAGGGCTTTGCGCCATGATGGGGGCAGTCAGACGATCGGAATCCGCGAAGGGCCTTTTGGCCGCGCTGGCTATGCTCGTGCTGGCGATGCAGCTTGTCGCGCCTTCGGGCTTCATGCCTGTGCGCACCGAACGGGGCGTTGTGGTGACGCTCTGCACGGGGCAAGGGGCGGTCAACGTCGTGGTCGACCGGACTGTCTTCGACCGGGACGGGGCGTCGGACAAGCATCGCCCGGATGACGGCGCACCGGGGCAGCAGCATTGTCCCTTCGCCGCATCGGTGCAGCCGCTGGTTCCGCCGCTGGCCCTCGCCGATCTGCCTCTGCCCGCCTGGCAATTGGGTTTCGGGTCGATCGCCTTCGCGCTCAAGACCGGGCTGATCGCCCGGCTGGCCGCGCCGCCGCCGCCCTCCTCGGGGCCGCCCGCCTTCTGAAAAATCCGCCATTTTCCGCGATTTTTTCAGCAAGGTCATCGTTTCATGTCTGTCTTTTCCGTTTCGCGCGGCATTTCGCTGTGCGCGCTTGCCTGTTCCCTGTCCGCTCCCGCCCTGGCCGAGGAGGCCGAGCAGAGCCGGATCATCGTCACCGCCAGTCCCATGGTGGAGGATGCTGCGACGAAAATCGTCCGCACCCCCGGCGGCGTCGACGTCGTGCCGGCGGAGGATTTCGGCGACAAGCTCGCCGTTTCCCTGCGCGATGCACTGAGCTTTTCCCCCGGCGTCTATACGCAGCCCCGGTTCGGGCAGGAGGTGCGGATTTCCATTCGCGGGTCCGGCCTGTCGCGGGGCTATCATATGCGCGGCCTGACGCTGTTGCAGGACGGCATTCCGATCAACATGGCCGACGATAACGGCGATTTCCAGGAACTGGACCCGCAGGTGTTCCAGCATCTGGAGGTCTATCGCGGCGGCAATGCGCTGCGGCTGGGCGGGTCGACGCTGGGCGGGGCGATCAATGCGGTGACGCCGACCGGGCTGAGCGCGCCGGGTGCGGAGATGCGGGTCGATGGGGGGGCGTTCGACACGCTACGGGCGAAGGCGGCCTATGGCTATAGCGACGGGCGCGGGGATGCGTGGGCCGCGTTGACCGCCGATCGGTCCGATGGCGATCGGGACCATGGGCGGCGGCGGGCGCTGCGGTTCAACGGCAATGTCGGGCTGAAGCTCAATGACCGGGTGGAGACGCGCTTCTATGCCAGCGTGCAGACGATCCGGCAGAAATTGTCCGGCGCGCTGAATGAAGGCGATGCGCTGGACTATCCGGCCAAGGGCAATTTCGCGGGCGATCAGGCGCGCAACATCGATTCGATCCGGCTGCAGAACCGCACGACCGTGGCGCTGGATCGCGGCGAACTGGCCTTCGGCGTCTATTTCAACGCCAAGGCGCTGGATCATCCCATCTATCAGGTGGTCGACCAGAAGTCGGAGGATCGCGGGTTCTTCGCCAGCGTCGATCTGGCGGCCGATCTGGGCGGGATGCCGGTCGAACTGACTTTGGGCGCGCAGGCGCGGTTCGGGCATGGGCGCTTCCGCCAGTTCGTCAATCTGAACGGGCGGGCGGGTGCGCCGACCTCTTATCAGAAGGCGCGGGCGCAGACGATCAACAGCTATGGCGAGCTGCGGATCGCGCCCGTCGCGGGGCTGTGGCTGATCGCGGGCGGCATCTATACCCATGGCGAGCGGCGGCTCGACAACCGCCTCGCCCCGGCGCGGAGCGGGGACGTGTCGTTCGACGCCTTCGCGCCGAAATTCGGGCTGCTGTTCGAGCCGGCGCAGGCGGTGCAATTCTACGCCAATTACAGCCGCTCGGCGGAATTGCCCGGCTTCATCGAACTGGGGCAGGCGCCCGCCGGTGGTGCGCCGGGCTTTACGCCGCTGGCCACGCAAAGGGCATGGACGGTTGAGGTGGGCACGCGCGGCACGCTGGGCATCGCGCATTGGGACGTCAGCCTCTATCGCGCCGATCTCAAGGGCGAGTTGCTGCAATATAATGTGGTGGCGGGGCTGTATCCGGCAGCGACCTTCAATGCCGGGCGGACGCGGCATCAGGGGATAGAGGCGGGGCTGGACCTGAAGCTGACCCCATGGGCGAGCCTGAGGCAGGTCTATCAATATAGCGATTTCCGCTTCCGCGACGATGCGCAGTTCGGCGACAATCGCCTGCCGGTGGTGCCGCGCCATTTCTACCGGGCGGAGCTGAAGTTGGGGACGGAGCGGCTGAGCATTTCGCCCGCCATCGAATGGCTGCCGCAGGGGGCATGGGTCGACTATGCCAACACGAAGCGGGTCGGGGATTATGCGACGCTGAACCTCGGCGCGCAGGCGGAGGTGAAGCCGGGCGTCACCCTGTTCCTGGATGCGCGCAACCTGACCGGGGAGCGGGCCGTGGGCGATATTGGCGCCTTGGTCCGCTATGTGCCGGACAATCCAGCGACGCTTGCGAATGAGGGCAGCGTGGCCTTCTACCCCATCGAGCGGCGCGCCTTCTATGGCGGCGTGCGGGCGCGGTTCTGACCGTGAAAAGCGGTTCCTTCTATCGGGCGATGTGGCGCTGGCATTTCTATGCCGGGCTGATCGTGTTGCCGGTGCTGGCGCTGATGGCGGTGACGGGCGCGCTCTATCTCTACAAGCCGGAGATCGAGCGGGCCGTCTATCATGACCGGATCGTGGTGCGGCCGGGCGGAGTGCTGCTGCCGCCGTCGCGGCTGGTCGCGGCGGTGGAGAAGGCCAGCGGCGGGGCGGTAAGCCAGATGCAGCGGCCCGCCGCCGCCGATGAAAGCTGGCGGCTGACGGTCGGCGGGACGGTCTGGTTCGTCGATCCCCATGACGGACGGATATTGGGGAGGCTGGTGGACGGCGGTGTCATGCGGACGGTCAAGGAACTGCACAGTCTGGCGTTGACCGGGCCTGTCGGCAACCGGCTGGTCGAGGTGGTGGCGGGCTGGGCGATCCTGTTGTGCGTGACCGGGCTGTATCTGCGCTGGCCGCGTGCCGGGAACCGAGCGCTGGCGCTGCGCGGGCGGCCGGGCGGGCGGCTGTTCTGGCGCGACCTGCATGGCACGGTCGGTTTTCTGGCGGCGGGGGCGATCCTGTTTCTGGCGGTGACCGGCATGCCCTGGACTTCGGTCTGGGGCGGAGGGTTGCGCGGGCTGATCGCGGAGCGGGGGCTGGGGCGGCCTTCGGCGGCGGTTATTCCGTGGAGCGCGCCGGTGAAGGAGGCGCTGCCCTGGGCGTTACGGGAGCGCGGCGCTGTGCCGGGCGGTTCGGGTGGCGTGGGCGTGGATGAGATCGTGCGGATCGCCGAAGTGCGCGGGTTGAAGGGCGGGGTCATGATCGGCTTTCCGGCCTCTGCGGGGATGCCGTGGCTGGTGTCGGCGCAGGCTGTGAAGGCGCAGGATGCGCATGTGCTGACCATCGATGCGGGGTCCGGCGCGGTGGCGCAGGATGTCGACTGGCGCATGTTCGGCGGCGGAGCCAGGGCGGTCGAATGGGGCGTCGCCACCCATCAGGGGCTGGAATATGGCGAGGCGAACCGATTGCTGATGCTGGCGGGATGCCTGTGCCTGCTGCTGCTGTGCCTGACCGCGCCGCTGCTGTGGTGGAAGCGGCGGTCGGGTGAGCCGCCTGCGGCGGGGCTGCGCGAGAAGCGGGTCGTGGCGGGATCGATGCTGGGGCTGGGGTTGCTGTTTCCGTTGACCGGGTTGAGCATGGCGGCGGCTTTGGCTGGGGAATGGGTTTGGGGGCGGTTGCGTTCCGTTCGGTCTTGATGCGTTGCGCTGTCGTGACTGGTTTGGGTGGAAAGCGGACCTATCCTGTTCCTCCCCATCGGTAGATGGGGAGGGGGACCGGCCGAAGGCTGGTGGAGGGGAAAAGGCGCGACCTCCGAATCTTCCCCTCCACCACCGCTTTCAGCGGCGGTCCCCCTCCCCACGCTTCGCGTAGGGAGGAATTGATGTCCGCTACTGGCCAATTGCCGATTAGGATCGCGACGGGGGCTGGAGCCGACTCGGCTTTAGGTTTAGGGGCATCGGCATGTTGCGCCTTTCCGGATTGAAGCTGCCCCTCGACCATCCTGCCGAGGCGATGCCAGCCGCCATTTGCGAGCGGCTGGGCCTGGAACCGCGGCAATTGCTGAGCCATGTCGTGGTGCGGCGGGGCAATGATGCGCGGCGGAAGAATGCGATCCAGCTTGTCTATAGCGTCGATATAGAGGTGACGGACGAGGCGGAGGTGCTGGAGCGCTTCGCCGGGGACCATGACGTGCGGCCGCGTCCGGACACCGGCTATCGCTTCGTGGCGAAGGCGCCCTCCGGCTGGTCGGGCAAGCGGCCCGTCGTCATCGGCGCGGGACCGTGCGGCCTGTTCGCGGGGCTGATCCTCGCGCAGATGGGCTTCCGCCCGATCATCCTGGACCGGGGCAAGGTGGTGCGGGAGCGGACCAAGGATACATGGGGCCTGTGGCGCCGGGCCGAGCTGAATCCCGACAGCAATGTCCAGTTCGGCGAGGGCGGGGCGGGGACTTTTTCCGACGGCAAGCTCTATTGCCGGGTGAAGGATCCGCGCTTCCTGGGACGCAAGGTGCTGGAGGAATTCGTCGCGGCGGGCGCGCCGGACGATATTTTGACCGAGGCGCATCCGCATATCGGCACCTTCCGCCTCGTTTCCATGGTGGAGGCGATGCGGCGGCAGATAGAGGGGCTGGGCGGCGAATATCGCTGGCAGCACCGGGTCGACGATCTGGAACTGGAGCGGCAGGGCGACGGCCCGCGGAAGCTGCGCGGGGTGCATCTGGCGGACGGGGGCTTCATCGAGACCGATCATGTCGTGCTGGCGGTCGGCCACAGCGCCCGGCCGACCTTCGAAATGCTGCATCGGCGGGGCGTGCATATCGAGGCGAAGCCCTTTTCCATCGGCGTGCGGATCGAGCATCCGCAAAGCTGGATCGACCGGGCGCGCTACGGCAATTGCGCGGGGCATCCGGTGCTGGGCGCGGCGGCCTACAGCCTGGCGCATCATTGCGCCAATGGGCGCACCGTCTACAGTTTCTGCATGTGTCCCGGCGGGCGGGTGGTGGCGGCGACTTCGGAGGAGGGGCGCGTCGTCACCAACGGCATGAGCCAATATTCGCGTGCGGAGTTCAACGCCAATTCCGGGCTGGTGGTCGGCATCGATCCGGAGCGCGACTATCCCGGCGGGCCGCTGGCGGGGATAGAGTTGCAGCGCCATTGGGAAAGCATGGCCTTCGTCGCGGGGGGCGAAAGCTATCATGCGCCGGGGCAGAAGGTGGGCGATTTCCTTGCCGGCCGCGCCTCGACCGAATTGGGGGAGGTCATTCCCTCCTACAAGCCGGGCGTCACCATGACCGACCTGTCGCGCTGCCTGCCCGATTTCGTGCTGGAGGCCTTTCATGAGGCGATCCCGGTGTTCGGACGGCAGATCGCCAACTATGACCACCCCGACGCGGTGATGACGGGGGTGGAGACGCGCACCTCCTCCCCCATCCGGATCACGCGGGGGAAGGATTTTCAGAGCCTGAACGTCGCGGGGCTCTATCCCGCCGGGGAAGGGGCGGGCTATGCGGGCGGGATACTTTCCGCCGCCATCGACGGGATCAAGGTGGCCGAGGCGGTGGGGCTGAGCATCGTCGGAGCGTAGCAGGGCCGCGCTATCCTCCCGCGACTTCGGCATCGGGACGCCGCCACCGCCCGACGGCGCAGGGGCCGGCACTGACCGGGAGGAACCGGAACCCCGGCACAGACATTGTGCATATCGTCAGCGGGCGAGGCGTCGGGACGGGACGCGCGGGCGCATTATGCCGCGATCCTCTCGACCGTTTGCCCGAATAACGCCGGCGTGCGGCCCACGCCGCCGGAAGGGAGGCGCGGCGATGATCGTCATTTACGTTCACGCCCTGACGGCGACCGGCGTGGTGCGCAATGCGCGGCTGCTGGCGGCGGCTTTGGCGGAGCGCGGCCATCGTGTGGAACTGGTCACGGCGGCGCCGGGCGGCGAGGGCGTGCCGGGGGTGCGGCACTTCCCGCTGCTCCAGCGGAGCCATGCGTCGAGCCTGATCGAAAAGCTGATCGCGATCCGCGCGCTGCGCCGCCATTTGCGGCGGCGCAGGTCCAGCCTGCTGATCTCCGCCGGCAATCATGGCCATTTCGTCGCCTGGGCGGCCAGCAGGGGCCTTGGCGGCCCGCGCCGGGTCTATCGCATCAGCAACGACATGGTGCGCGCCATTCCGGGCGCCCCGCATGGCGGGTCGGCAGGGTGGGAACGGCGGATCATGACCCACCTGATCGCCGCGGATGCCGACCGGATCGTGCTGGTGTCGCCGACCCTGGCCGCAGCCCCGGCCTTTGCGGCGGCGGCGCGCGAGGGGCGGGTGGCGGTCATCCCCAACGGCATAGACGCCGCCGCGGCGCGGGCAAGGGCGGAAGGCCCGGCGCCCCATGGCTGGATGACGGAGGGTGTTCCGGTCATCCTCGCCATCGGGCGGCTGGCCAGGCAAAAGAATTTCGAGACGCTGCTGCGCGCCTTCGCCACCCTGCGGCAGAGTCGGCGGGCGCGGCTCATCATCCTGGGCGAAAGCCGGGACCGCATGCGCGACAGGCTCATGGCGCTGGCCCGAAGGCTGGGCGTGGCGGACGATCTGGCGCTGCCCGGCGTGGTAGCCAATGTCTTCCCCTGGCTGGCGCATGCCGACGCCTTCATCCTGCCGAGCTGGTGGGAAGGATCGCCCAACGTGCTGCTGGAGGCGATGGCCGTGGGCGTTCCGGTGGTTGCCTCCTGCACGGCGGGCAATGCGGCCGATCTGCTGGATGGCGGGCGCTTCGGCCGGCTGGTCGATCCCGCCGATGCCGCAGCCATGGCGGATGCGCTGCTGGGCCAGATCGATCCGGCGCGCGCCGTCCTGCCTGGCGACAGGATCGATGCGTTCAGCCTGGACCGGGTGAGGGCGGCCTGGATGAATATCGTCGAGCGGCGGGACGTGCCGGCATGCCCCGGAAAGGACCGAGTCGTCGCGGCGAGGCGCGGTCCCGCCCATCAAAACTGATCAACGACAACGGGTTGGCGCATATCCCGGCCTCATCCTTGCAGCCATGCGGCGGCACCCGGGAAACGGGCCGATCGTGAAATATCATGCATGCCGATGAGATTGCTGGTTTATATTCATTACCAGGAGAGCCGATTTTATAATATATAACTTCGCGCCGCTTTCGGCCGGTCAGACACCGCCGCAGCCGCGATCCACTCAATCATTATCCCGGCGGAGGAGGCCCTTATGCGTGCCAGATATTTGGTGCTTTGCTCATCCCTGCTGCTGTCGACAGGGGTGAGCGCCAGACAGCCCGGCGAACAACTGACCGTCATTGCGTCTGCGGATAAGGAAATGACCATCGAAAAATGGCAGGGACGGACCGCGAGCCGGCTGGCCGGCAGCATTCGCCGCGCCGCCGACCAGAATTTCGACCGCGATGCGACCGGCTATACCCGCGTCGAATTCCGCCTGGGCGAGGATGGGCGGCCCCAGGCCGTCGCGCTGGCCCGACCTTCATCCTCGCGCGCCGTCGACCGCATATCGCTGCGCGCGGTGAGCACCATGGGGCGGCTGACGCCCCTGCCGCCGCAGATCGCCGCCACTTCCCGCTTCGAGGCATGGATCATCGTCGCCAGCGATGCCAGGGAACGCGACGACATGTTGGGGCGGTTGCGCACCGACCACCGCGCCCGGATGATGGCGCAGGCCGGCGGCGACCGGCCCGTCCTGATTGCGTCGCGCTGAACGCCGTCCTTCCCCCCACGGACGACATGGCGCGACGCGGAGTCTGGAGGAGCGGCCTGCCGGCACGATGCGGCGCGGGCCACCGGCGCGCATCCGCCCATTCGCTCCTCCAGCTTCCGCCGCCTGTTAGCGGAATGGGCGGCGGAGCGGCGTTAGGGCTGCGCCTTCGCCATCCGGACACGGTCATGCGTCTTGCGGGCAATCCCCATGCCCGAAATTCAGCGAACAGATAGGCGTTGACGCCTTTCCCTATGCTCGACCTGTCGGTTCCCGCCTGTCCACGGCTCCCGTCGCGGCGCCGGCGTCATGGCGCCCAGGTCGACGGGCGTTTTCAGCCGGGTGCCCGTCAATGCCGGACATGGTCGCGACCTGAACCAGCCTGTCTCCTGCGACAAGCGCCCCAGCGTGCACGCTGAATATGTCGGAAGCCATATATCGGCTGAACGGATATTTTAATATTCTGTATCAAAGCGATACATATTTGCTCCCCATGTCGAAATAGGGTGGAGCATCGATTGTGGATGCGTAAAGATACGCAACAGGGACAGGCTTCCGGTCGGAAACGGGGCTGGCCGGCAGCGGGGGTTCAGCGAAGGCCAGTTCCGATGCCGACGCCGGCCTTCCGGAACCATCGGAGGCATGAATTTGGCGCCAATCTCCCCGCGGGCTCCCGCAACGGCTCTGCGGATGATCGCGCCAAAATGCTGCACAGGGCGACAAGGGTGGGAGAGGACATGATTGGCAGCTTGGGGGTCGCGCTTCCCGGCACGGGGTGCAGGGCATGATCGCCGCGATGTTCCTTGCTTCCGCCCTGACCGTGGTCGACGGCAGCATGCTGCGCGTGAATGGCGAGCCGATCCGGCTGCTCGGCATCGAGGCGCCTGACATTGCCGACCGCTGCCGCAAGAGGAAGGCCTGCGCGCGGGATAGTTCCCGCCAGAGCAGGGAAAGCCTGAAGCACGCCTTGCGCGACCCCATCACCATCGTTCCCGTGGCGCGCGACGCCGATGGCCGCACGGTCGCCATCGTCTATGCCGGGGGGCTCAACATGTCGTGCGAGCAGCTTCGCAAGGGCATGGCCGTCTACAAGCCCGCCTGGGACTTGGGGCGCCGCCTGGCCAAGGAATGCCGTTTCGCGACAAAGCGCTGACCGGGCTGGGCATCCTTGGCGGTCAATGCCCGGCAGGTTTTGCCGCTCTCAATATTTTCGAAGAAAATGTGGATGCCCGACAAGGATTCGAACCTTGATTGACGGAGTCAGAGTCCGCTCTCTTACCATTAGAGGATCGGGCATCAGGATGGGCCACAGGCTCACCGGAGAGGCGCAAATAGGCGGCGATTCCGGATTGGTCAAGGGGGTTTGAGACAGGCTTTCCCGACAATCATACCCTGCCGACCGCCGCCCCGAAAGAAAACCCGCCGGACAAGCTGTCGCTTCCGGCGGGTTCTCCATCGATCCCTTTTGGGGTACGAAGGGCTGGGAGCCGCTTCCTGAGATAGGAAGCGGATCCCTTTATTTCAAAGCGCTTATTCCATGTCCTCAGTGGTGAAATCCTCACCCTGGACGACGGCCAGCGGATCGTCGCCGATGGCGGCTTCCGGACCCTGGCGCAGTTCGGCGGCATGCTCTTCGGCAGCCGTCTTGGGTGCGATCAGGTCGACCTGGCTGGAGGCGCGCAGCGCGGCCCGCATCGCCGCGTCGCGCGACGAGGCGGCGACCCGCATGCGGTTCATGCCCGCGCCCGTGCCCGCCGGAATCAGGCGGCCCACGATGACATTTTCCTTCAGGCCCACCAGCGTGTCCTTCTTGCCCTGGACCGCCGCTTCCGTGAGGACGCGGGTGGTTTCCTGGAAGGACGCCGCCGAGATGAAGCTGCGGGTCTGCAGCGACGCCTTGGTGATGCCCAGCAGCACCGGCTTGCCCTCCGCCGGCTGGAAGCCGGGCTGGAGCTTCGCGTTGATCTCCTCCATCTCCTCGCGGTCGACCTGCTCGCCCACCAGCAGCGTGGTGTCGCCGGACACGGTGATCTCGACCTTCTGCAGCATCTGGCGAACGATCGTCTCGATGTGCTTGTCGTTGATCTTCACGCCCTGCAAGCGATAGACTTCCTGGATTTCGGCAACCAGATATTCGGCCAGCGGCTCGATGCCCAGCACCTCCAGAATGTCGTGCGGGTCGGGCGAACCACCGATCAGATTGTCGCCGCGCTTCACATAGTCGCCTTCCTGGACGTCGATCACCTTGCTCTTGGGGATGAGGTATTCGACCGGCTCGCTACCATCCTCGGGATTGATGGCGATCTTGCGCTTCGCCTTGTAATCCTTGAGGAACTGGACGCGGCCCGACACCTTGGCGATGATCGCATTGTCCTTGGGCTTGCGGGCTTCGAACAGTTCGGCGACGCGCGGCAGACCGCCGGTGATGTCGCGGGTCTTCGCAGCTTCGCGAGAGACGCGCGCCAGCACGTCACCGGCCTGCACCTGCGCGCCGTCGTCCACCGACAGGGTCGCGCCCACCGCCAGCATGTAGCGAGCGGCTTCGCCCGACTGGTCGTCGAGCAGGGTGAGGCGCGGACGCAGATCCTCCTTGGTGCGGGCGGAACCGCGATGCTCCGTCACCACGCGCTGGGCGATGCCGGTGGCTTCGTCGGTCTGCTCGGTCAGCGTCTTGCCGTCGATCAGATCCTGATATTTCACGATGCCCGGCTTTTCCGTGATCACCGGCATGGTGAAGGGATCCCACTCGGCGAAGCGCTCGCCCTTCTTCACGGCATCGCCATCCGCGAACAGGATGGTGGCGCCGTAAGGCAGGCGGTGCGTTTCGCGCTCACGGCCCTCGGAGTCGATGATCGCGATCTCGCCATTGCGGGCGAGGCTGAGGCGGCGACCGTTCTTGTCGGTGATGGTCGGCATGTCGCGCAGCTCGATCGTGCCGTCCGACATGGCTTCCAGGTTCGACGTTTCGTTGAAGTTCGCCGCGCCGCCGATGTGGAAGGTACGCATGGTAAGCTGCGTGCCCGGCTCGCCGATGGACTGCGCCGCGATGACGCCGACCGCTTCGCCGATATTGACCGGGGTGCCGCGAGCGAGGTCGCGGCCGTAGCACTTGCCGCAGACGCCCATCTTGCTTTCGCAGATGAGAGGCGAGCGGATCTTCACCGACTGCGTGCCGATGGCCTCGATCTGGGCCACGAGCGCTTCGTCGAGCAGCGTGCCGATCGGCACGATGACCGAACCGTCCTTGCTGTCGACGATGTCCTGCGCCGTGGTGCGGCCCAGGATTCGTTCGCCCAGCGAGGCGATGACGCTGCCGCCCTGGACGATGGCCTTCATCTCCAGCGCCTTGTCGGTGCCGCAGTCCTCTTCGACGATGGTGCAATCCTGGCTGACGTCGACCAGACGGCGGGTCAGGTAACCCGAGTTCGCCGTCTTGAGCGCGGTGTCGGCCAGGCCCTTGCGGGCGCCGTGGGTGGAGTTGAAATATTCAAGGACGGTGAGGCCTTCCTTGAAGTTCGAGATGATCGGCGTTTCGATGATCTCGCCCGAAGGCTTGGCCATCAGGCCGCGCATGCCGGCAAGCTGCTTCATCTGCGCCTGCGAACCGCGAGCGCCGGAATGCGCCATCATGTAGATGGAGTTGATCGGCGCCATGCGGCCGGTCTGCGGATCCTTGGGCTGGGCGCGGATTTCGTCCATCATGGCGTTCGCGACCTGGTCGCCGCAACGGCTCCAGGCGTCGATCACCTTGTTGTACTTTTCCTGCTGGGTGATCAGGCCGTCCTGATATTGCTGCTCATAGTCGGCCACCAGCGCCTTGGTTTCGTCGACCATCGCGGTCTTCGAATCCGGGATCACCATGTCGTCCTTGCCGAACGAGATGCCGGCCTGGAACGCGTGGCGGAAGCCCAGGGCCATGATGGCGTCGGCGAACAGCACCGTGTCCTTCTGACCGGTGTGGCGATAGACCTGATCGATGACGTCGCCGATTTCCTTCTTGGTCAGAAGGCGGTTGACGACGTCGAAGGGCACCTTGTGGCTCTTGGGCAGGCATTCGCCCAGCAGCATGCGGCCCGGCGTGGTTTCAAACCGCTTCATATACTGATTGCCGGCTTCGTCGGTCTGCGGCACCCGGCTGACGATCTTCGAGTGCAGGGTAACGGCCTTGGCATAGAGCGCCTGATGGACCTCCTGCATGTCGGCCAGCAGCATGCCTTCCCCCGGCTCGCCTTCGCGCTCCATCGACAGATAATAGATGCCCAGAACCATGTCCTGCGACGGAACGATGATCGGCTTGCCGTTTGCGGGGCTGAGGATGTTGTTGGTCGACATCATCAGCACGCGTGCTTCAAGCTGCGCTTCCAGCGAAAGCGGCACGTGAACGGCCATCTGGTCGCCGTCGAAGTCGGCGTTGAAGGCCGAGCAGACCAGCGGGTGAAGCTGGATCGCCTTGCCTTCAATGAGGACCGGCTCGAACGCCTGAATGCCGAGGCGGTGGAGCGTCGGCGCGCGGTTCAGCATCACCGGATGCTCGCGGATCACCTCGTCCAGGATGTCCCAGACTTCCTTGCGCTCCTTCTCGACCCACTTCTTCGCCTGCTTCAGGGTCATGGAAAGACCCTTGGCGTCGAGGCGGGCGTAGATGAAGGGCTTGAACAGTTCGAGCGCCATCTTCTTCGGCAGGCCGCACTGGTGCAGCTTCAATTCCGGGCCGGTCACGATGACCGAACGGCCCGAATAGTCGACGCGCTTGCCGAGCAGGTTCTGGCGGAAGCGGCCCTGCTTGCCCTTGAGCATGTCGGACAGCGACTTCAGCGGACGCTTGTTCGCGCCGGTGATGACGCGGCCGCGGCGGCCATTGTCGAACAGGGCGTCGACCGCCTCCTGCAACATGCGCTTTTCGTTGCGGACGATGATGTCCGGGGCGCGCAGTTCCATCAGCCGCTTCAAACGGTTGTTGCGGTTGATGACGCGGCGGTAGAGGTCGTTAAGGTCCGACGTCGCGAAGCGGCCGCCGTCCAGCGGCACCAGCGGGCGCAGTTCCGGCGGGATCACAGGAACCACGTCCAGGATCATCCATTCAGGCCGGTTGCCCGATTCCAGGAAGCTCTCAACGACCTTGAGGCGCTTGATGATCTTCTTGGGCTTCAATTCCGACTTGGTGACGGCCAGCTCGTCCAGCAGCACCTGCTTCTCGCCCTCCAGGTCGAGGTCCATCAGCATCTGCTTGACCGCTTCCGCGCCGATCCCGGCGGAGAAGGCGTCCTCGCCATATTCGTCCTGCGCGTCGAGCAGTTCGTCCTCGGTCAGAAGCTGGTACTTCTCCAGCGGGGTCAGGCCCGGCTCGGTGACGATGTAGCTTTCGAAGTAGAGGACGCGCTCAAGCTGCTTCAACTGCATGTCGAGCAGCAGGCCGATGCGGCTGGGGAGCGACTTCAGGAACCAGATATGCGCGACCGGCGCGGCCAGTTCGATATGGCCCATCCGCTCGCGGCGGACCTTCGACACAGTGACTTCGACACCGCACTTTTCGCAGACGATGCCCTTGTACTTCATGCGCTTGTACTTGCCGCACAGGCATTCATAGTCCTTGATCGGACCGAAGATGCGGGCGCAGAACAGGCCGTCACGTTCCGGCTTGAACGTGCGGTAGTTGATGGTTTCCGGCTTCTTGATCTCGCCGAAGGACCAGCTGCGGATGCGCTCCGGAGAGGCAAGGCCGATCTGGATCTGGTCGAAGGTTTCCGGCTTCTGGATCGGATTGGCGAAGTTCGTCAGTTCGTTCATTTTCATGCTCCTAAGCCAAAGGCTTCAGGTTCAAATTCCGTCCGTTCGCCCTGAGTAGGGACTGAGCTTGTCGAAGGCCCGTATCGAAGAGTCCTTCGATACGCCATTTCGCTCAATGGCTACTCAGGACGAACGGTGATTCCATGGTCCGGCTTACTCGGCCGCCTGCGCGAAGCCGTCGTCGTCCTCGATCTCGTCCATCGACGCGAGTTCGACGTTGAGGCCCAGCGAGCGCATCTCCTTGACCAGCACGTTGAAGCTTTCGGGAATGCCGGCCTCGAACGTGTCGTCGCCCTTGACGATCGCCTCGTAGACCTTGGTGCGGCCGACCACGTCGTCCGACTTCACCGTCAGCATTTCCTGCAGCGTGTAGGCGGCGCCATAGGCCTGGAGCGCCCACACCTCCATCTCGCCGAAGCGCTGGCCGCCGAACTGAGCCTTGCCGCCCAGCGGCTGCTGGGTGACGAGGCTGTAGGGGCCGATGGAACGCGCATGGATCTTGTCGTCGACCAGGTGGTGGAGCTTCAGCATATAGATGATGCCCACGGTCACCTTGCGGTCGAACTTGTCGCCCGTGCGGCCGTCATACAGGTCCGACTGACCTGAGGAGTGCAGGCCCGCCAGCTCCAGCATTGCCGACACGTCGGCTTCGCGGGCGCCGTCGAACACCGGGGTCGCCATCGGCACGCCGCGCGACAGATGTTCGGCGAGGTCGACGATCTGTTCCGGCGTCCGGCCTTCGATCTGATCGGCATATTGCGGCCCATAGGTTTCGAGCAGACGGGTCTTCACCGCGTCCGGCATCTCGCCCCCTTGAGCGTTCGGATTGGCTTCGCGCCATTCCTCCAGCGCATGCTTGAGTTGCTGGCCGAGGCCACGGGCGGCCCAGCCCAGATGCGTCTCGAAGATCTGCCCGACATTCATGCGCGACGGCACGCCCAGCGGATTGAGCACGATGTCGACATGGGTGCCGTCCTCCAGGAACGGCATGTCCTCGATGGGCAGGATGCGGGAAATGACGCCCTTGTTGCCGTGACGGCCCGCCATCTTGTCGCCCGGCTGCAGCTTGCGCTTCACCGCGACGAAGACCTTGACCATCTTCAGCACGCCCGGCGGCAGTTCGTCGCCGCGCTGCAGCTTGTCGACGCGATCCTCGAACTTCTCGACGATCAGCTTCACCGCTTCGTCATATTGCGCCTTGACCGCTTCGATCCCGGCCTGGCGGGCGTCGTCCGCGACCGCGAACTTCCACCATTCATGCCGCTCGACCTCGGCCAGCAGCGCTTCGTCGATCTCCACGCCCTTCTTGATGCCCTTGGGCGCGGCGGCGGCGACCTGACCTAGCAGCATTTCCTGCAGGCGGTTGAAGGTGGCGCGGTTCAGGATGGCGCGTTCGTCCTCCCGGTCCTTGGCGAGGCGGTCGATTTCCTCCCGCTCGATCGCCATGGCGCGCTCGTCCTTGTCGATGCCGTGGCGGTTGAAGACGCGCACTTCCACGACCGTGCCCGCGACGCCCGGCGGCAGGCGCAGCGAGGTGTCGCGCACGTCGCTCGCCTTTTCGCCGAAGATGGCGCGGAGCAGCTTTTCTTCCGGAGTCATCGGCGATTCGCCCTTGGGCGTAATCTTGCCGACCAGGATGTCGCCCGGCTCCACCTCGGCGCCGATATAGACGATGCCCGCCTCGTCGAGGTTGCGCAGCGCTTCCTCGCCGACGTTCGGGATGTCGCGGGTGATGTCTTCCGGACCCAGCTTGGTGTCGCGGGCCATGACCTCGAACTCCTCGATATGGATCGAGGTGAAGACGTCATCCTTCACGATCCGTTCGGAGATCAGGATGGAGTCCTCATAGTTGTAGCCGTTCCAGGGCATGAACGCGACGAGCGTGTTGCGGCCCAGCGCCAGTTCGCCGAACTCGGTCGACGGACCGTCGGCGATGACGTCGCCCGCCTCGATCAGGTCGCCCACCTTCACCAGCGGACGCTGGTTGATGCAGGTGTCCTGGTTCGAACGCTGGAACTTCTGCAGCGTGTAGATGTCGACGCCCGACTGGCCGGGTTCGATGTCGCCGGTGGCGCGGATCACGATGCGGGTTGCGTCGACCTGATCGATGATGCCCGCACGACGCGCCGCGATGGCGGCGCCTGAGTCGCGGGCGACCGTGCCCTCCATGCCGGTGCCGACGAAGGGCGCTTCGGCCCGGACGAGCGGAACCGCCTGACGCTGCATGTTCGATCCCATGAGGGCGCGGTTGGCGTCGTCATTTTCCAGGAAGGGGATGAGCGAGGCCGCGACCGAAACGAGCTGCTTCGGGCTGACGTCCATCAGGGTGATATGATCCTTGGGCGCCATCAGGAATTCGCCCGCCTCGCGCGCGGAGATCAGGTCTTCCGCCAGCGTGCCGTCGGCGTTCAGTTCCGCGTTGGCCTGCGCGATGGTGTGCTTGGCTTCTTCCATCGCGGACAGATAGACGACCTCGTTCGTCACCTTGCCGTCGATCACCTTGCGATAAGGCGTCTCGATGAAGCCGTACTTGTTCACCCGGCTGAAGGTAGCCAGTGAGTTGATCAGGCCGATATTCGGGCCTTCCGGCGTTTCAATGGGGCAGATGCGGCCATAATGCGTCGGATGGACGTCGCGGACTTCGAAGCCTGCGCGCTCGCGGGTCAGGCCGCCCGGCCCAAGCGCCGACACGCGGCGCTTGTGGGTGACTTCCGACAGCGGGTTGGTCTGGTCCATGAACTGCGAAAGCTGGCTGGAGCCGAAGAATTCGCGCACCGCGGCCACGGCGGGCTTCGCGTTTATCAGGTCGTTCGGCATCACGGTCGACACGTCGACGCTCGACATGCGTTCCTTGACGGCGCGCTCCATGCGCAGCAGCCCGACGCGATACTGGTTCTCCAGCAATTCGCCGACCGAACGGACGCGGCGGTTGCCGAGATTGTCGATGTCGTCGATCTCGCCCTTGCCGTCCTTCAGGTTCACCAGTTCCTTGACGACCGCAAGAATGTCCTCGGTCCGCAGGGTGGTGACGGTATCCTCGGCGTCGAGGTCGAGGCGCATGTTGAGCTTCACGCGGCCCACGGCCGACAGGTCATAGCGTTCCGGATCGAAGAAGAGGCCCGCGAACAGCGCTTCGGCGGTTTCCTTCGTCGGCGGTTCGCCGGGGCGCATCACGCGGTAGATGTCGGCCAGCGCCTGGTCGCGCTCCTCGGCCTTGTCGGCCTTCAGCGTGTTGCGGATCCACGGGCCCGTGGTGACATGGTCGATGTCCAGCAGTTCCAGCCGGTCGATGCCCGCCTTGTCCAGCTTTTCGAGATTTTCCGGCGACACTTCGTCGCCCGCCTCGATATAGATTTCGCCGGTCGCCTCGTTGATGAGGTCATAGGCGCTGTAGCGGCCATAGACTTCCTCGGTCGGGATCAGCAGGGTTTCCAGGCCGTCCTTCTCCGCCTTGTTGGCGGCGCGGGGCGAAATCTTGTGACCGGCGGCGAAGACGACCTCGCCCGACTTGGCGTCGACGATGTCGAAGGCGGGCTTCTGGCCGCGCCAGGCTTCGGCGGTATAGGGGATCTGCCAGCCGCCTTCGCCGCGCACGAAGGTCACCTTGTTGTAGAAATAGCCGAGCATGTCCTCCGGCGTCAGGCCCAGGGCATAGAGCAGCGCCGTGACCGGCAGCTTGCGCTTGCGGTCGATGCGGACGTTGACGATGTCCTTGGCGTCGAATTCGAAGTCCAGCCAGCTGCCGCGATAGGGGATCACGCGGGCGGCGAACAGATATTTGCCCGAAGAGTGGGTCTTGCCGCGGTCATGGTCGAACAGCACGCCCGGCGAGCGGTGCATCTGCGACACGATGACGCGCTCCGTGCCGTTGACGATGAAGGTGCCGTTCTGCGTCATGAGCGGCATGTCGCCCATGTAAACGTCCTGCTCCTTGATGTCCAAAACGGAGCGGGTTTCGGTGTCTGCATCCACCTCGAACACGATCAGGCGCAGCGTGACGCGCATCGGCGCCGCATAGGTGATGCCGCGCTGACGGCATTCCTCGACGTCATATTTCGGGTCTTCCAGCTCGTAATGGACGAAGTCCATCTCGGCGGTGCCGGCGAAGTCGCGGATCGGGAAAACGCTGCGCAGCGTCTTTTCCAGACCGGAGACATAGCCGATCTTGGGGTCGGAGCGCAGGAACTGCTCATAGCTCTCCCGCTGGACCTCGATCAGGTTCGGCATCTGCACCACTTCGTGGATGTCGCCGAATACCTTTCTGATGCGCTTCTTCGCGCCGGTATTGCTGATCGTCGGGAGAGCCTTGGTCGCCATTGCGTATCCTGCCTGGTTGTTCGTCGCATTTTTTCGCATCGCAGCGAAAATTCAGCCTGGCCTGGCGATTTCAGGGGTGATTCGCCCCATCATCGCCACGCAAAAAAGTGCGGGCCGGGACTGTCCGATCCGCACTGTCAGCGTCCTGTGACCCGCCGTTTTCGCCCAATCCCGCCGGTTCCGTGCGCTAAACGAAGCCGGTCCCCGGGCGATCCGGGGGACGGTTCCCCCCTTGCCCGAAGGCAAGGCCGGAACCGGATTTGAAAGGTGCATATAGGCCCCATGTCCCCCTTTGTGAAGGGGGCAGGCGGCTTGATTCTGGCTGGTTGCCGCCAAGGGTCGTTGCTGTAGAGAGATGGGGTGATTCCCGCCGTCATTCAACCCTTTCCGCCATCGTCGCGCCTGCCGTGAAGCAATGGGCCCGCCTGTGCTGCGTATCGGCGCTGGCCATGGCGCCTGCCCATGCGCAGGCGGATGAAGGCGAGGGCGCGCAGGGGCGGATCGTCTTCGTCACGGCCCGCCGCGTGGCCGAAGCGCAGGACGCGGTTCCGATCAGCCTCGTCCGCCTCGATGCGACCGACCTGGAACGGCGCGGCGTCGCGCGGCTGGCCGACCTGGCGGGGGTCGTGCCCAATCTCGCCATGCCCACGGTCGGCGCCTTCGGCGCGCAGCAGCCGATCATGCGCGGCGTCTTCTCCCCCATCGGCGCGTCCACGGTCGGCCTCTATGTCGATGACGTCCCTGTCCAGATCCGGTCGCTGGAGGTGGCGGGCAATCCCGACCTGCGCCGTTTCGACCTTGATCGCGTGGAGGTGCTGCGCGGCCCGCAGGGCACGCTGTTCGGCGCCGATTCCATGGGCGGAACGATCCGCGTGCTGACCCGGCAGCCCCAGTTGGAAGGCCTGGATGCATGGGCCGGCGCGGAGCTTTCGTCCGTCAGGGGCGGGGGGCTTGGCCGCGAAGTGCAGGCGGCGTTGGGCGGCGCGATAGTGCCCGGCCGGATCGGCGCGCGCATCAGCGCCTATCATCGCCGCGACGCGGGCGTCGTCGATCGGTTCGATCCCGCCTCCGGCGCTTTGCTGGCCCGGAATGTCGATCATGACGCGACGCTGGGCCTGCGTTTCGCCGTGAAGGCGGCCCTGGGCGATCGTCTGGAGCTGACGCCGTCGCTTTTCTACCAAAGAACGGCGCGGGGCGACCTGCCCTTTTACGAAAGCAGCCTCGGCCCCTTCCGCCAGTCCGCCAGCCTGCGCCAGCCGGGCCGCGACCGCTTGCTTCTGCCCAGCCTCACCGCGCGGATGGACCTGGGCGGCGCCACGCTTACCGGCGTCACCGCATGGCTGGATCGCCGCAACCGCCAGATCGTGGACTATTCCGGCTTTTTCGGGGAGATCGTGCTGGGCGGCATGGTTCCCGGTATCCGCACCCCAGGCGGCAGCTATAGCCGCACGACGGTCGACCAGGCCGTTTTCACGCAGGAACTGCGCGTCGCGTCGGCCGATCCGCAGGCGTCCGTCCGCTGGCTCGTCGGCGCTTTCTACAGCCGTTCGCGGATCGCCATGGAACAGGGGGTGGTGGAGCCGGGGATCGCCGATCTGGCGCAATCGCAACTGGGCCTGTCGGTCGAGGAGATTTTCGGCCTGCCGCTGCTGCCGGGCGGGCAGAGCTATCACAGCCGCCAGCAGATTCGCGAGCGCAGCCTGGCGGCCTTCGGACAGGTGAACTGGGCCTTTGCGCCCCGCTGGGAAGTGACGGGGGGCCTGCGGTTGTCGCATAATCCCTTGCGCTTCCGCCTGATGTCGGAGGGGCCTTTCGCCGGCGGCAGCAATGCGGTCGGCCCCCGACGCCAGAGCGACACGCCCCTCATCCCCCATGCCGCCCTGTCCTGGCGTCCGGGGGGCGACAGCCTGGTCTATCTGAGCGCGGGCAAGGGTTTTCGCGGCGGGGGAACCAATGGAGCGGTGCCGGCGAACGGTTGCGCGGCCGATCTCTCCGCATTGGGCCGCGCCGCCGCGCCGGACAGCTATGGCTCCGATTCGCTCTGGAGCTACGAGGCGGGGGTGAAGGCGGGATTGCCCGATCGGCGGCTTCGCCTGTCGCTGGCCGCCTTCCGCATCGACTGGCGACGCATACAGCAGTCCGTCACCCTGCCCAATTGCGGCTTTTCCTATGTCGACAATCTGGGCGCGGCGCGCAACCGGGGCGTCGAGCTGGCGTTGCGGAGCGAGCCGTCGCGGCGGCTGGCGCTGGATTTTTCGCTGGGCTTCGTCGATGCGCGCTTCCGCCGCGATGTCGGACCTCCGGGCGCGGGCATCGTCGCTGCGGGGGACCGCATTCCCTATGTGCCGCGCTGGTCGGGGACGATGGCGGCGGAATATGGCTTCACGCTGCCGGGACGGCTGGAGGGGTTCGTCCGGACCGAATGGCGGCATGCCGGACGTTTCCGCCGCGCGCCCTCGACCCGGTCCACCGCCTATGATCCACGCGTCTATGCGGGCGAAGGAAGCGACCTGCTGTTCCTGCGCCTGGGCATCGGCCGGGACGGATGGCACCTGTCCGCCTTCGCCGACAATCTGCTGGACAGCAGGACGGTGCTCTATCGCAATGCGGAACTGGTGCCGGCGACCGGATCGCCCCTGCGCGAAATGACGCAGAGGCCGCGCACCGTCGGCCTGTCAGCCAGCATCGGCCTTTGACGGACGTACCGACGCGATGAGCGGCGCCGCGGCCAGCGCCAGCGCCGCATAGACCGATATGGGTAGGCCATAGCCGCCGCCCGCAGCGCGCATCTGGTCGGTCCAGAGCGGCGCCAACGCGCCCAGCAGGCTGACCACCGCGGTGTTGAGGCCCAGCAGGCGCGCGAACGCCTCCTCCTTCACGACGTCGGCCAGCAGCATCGATCCGGACTGGCCCGGCAGCGCGCTGGCGACGCCCCAGAGCAGGACGAACAGCCAGACCCCGGCCATGCCCATCATGCCGGCCCCCAGCAATGCCATCGTCCCCGCCGCCAGCAGCAGCGCCGTGGCGATCAGGCTGCGCCGCGCGCCAATGCGGTCGGCCAGCATGCCGCCCGCCAGCAGCGCGGGCAGGCCGACCAGGTTGGCGCTGCTATAGGCCAGGACCGCGCCGGACTGGCCTAGGCCCTGCGTCATCAGGCAGTCCACCGCCGCGAACAGCACGCCGTTGATGGCAAGCTGCAACAGGGTCATGGCCAACAGGATCCGACGGAAATTCCCGCTGCCCAACGCCCTCCATGGCGCGTCCCGACCCGCCGCCGGTTCCGGCGCGACATCCGCCCGCCCGCCGGGCACGATCAGGACCAGCGGAGGGCAGGCCAGCATGATCGCCGCGGCGCAGAGCAGCATGGCCGCGCGCCATGTCCAGCAGGTCATGGCCGCGCCGACAAGGGGCGGCACCACCGCCCCTGCGGCGACGGCGGCGCCCAGGAAGATGGCGAGCGCCAGTCCGCGCCGCGCGACATGATGCCGGGTGATGACAGCGATGCCGGGCACGATGGTCGATGCGCCGACGCCAAGGCCCGACAACGCCATGCCCGCCATCAGGACGGGCCGCTGCTGCGCCATGGCGGCAAGGGCGAAGCCCGCCGCGCTCAGCAGAATGCCGATCAGCAGCACCGGGCGGACCCCCGCCTTGCCCAAGGCCCAGCCGACCGTCAGGCTGGCCAGGCTCATCGCCAGCAGGAATATGGTGATGCCGCCGCCTGCCTGTCCGAAATCGGCCGCCATGCCGGGAAGGAGCACGCCCAGCGACATCAGCGTGCCGCCCTGGACCAGCAGGGTGATCGCCGCCAGGGCAAGGACCGGAGGCCAGCCGCCGTCTGTCGAAGGACGGGGAGAGGGGTGCAAGGGGCGCGGCACGGCAGCAGCCTTATCGGTTTTTCCAGTGATTTGAACGGGGAATGTCCGATTTGTGCAATGCGGCGAGGTGCGCTTGCGTATATCCCGTATCGGGAAATCGGGGAGAATGGACAAGGCTGTGATCCGGACGGAGGAAATCTACGACGCGGCGACCGACGATGAGTCGTTCGATCGGCTGGCTGCGACGCTGGCCGATGCGGTCGGCGCGCGATCGGGCGTCCTGCATTGGGGCCGCACGCCCCAGCATGTCGCGGAAATTTCCTATTCCGGCTATTTCTCCGACGCGCAAATGGCGCTTTACGACGAGGAGTTTCAGGGCGACGACATCTGGGGCGTCGCGCTGGACCGGGCGGAGGCGATCAACCGCGTCTGGAATGTGGAGGCTCTTGTGCCCATCCGGGCCTATGAGGACAGCCGGATCTATAATGAGTGGATCAGGGGCATGGGCGACGACACTTTCCATTGCCTGGGCGGCGTGATCCAGAAGGACGGGACGACCGGCCATATCGGCCTGCACCGGGGCCGAGCGCAAAAGCCCTTCAGCGAGGGCGAGGTGCGGGCGATGCAGGACAATATCGGTCATATCGGCCGCATGTTCGCAATCCGCAGCAAGCTGGACCGCGCCCGTCATCATGGCCGATCGCTGCACGCGACGCTCGACATGGTGGGCCACGCCGTCTTCACCCTGCGTCCCAACGGCGCGCTGATCGACTGCAACCGCCTGGCGGACGCGCTGCTGCGCCGGGGCGATGCGCTCGGCCTGCGCCAGCGGCAGTTGAAGGCGCTCGACCCCCGCGACGACGAAGCGCTGCAGGCGGCCTTCCGCGCCGCGGCCGCGCGCCAGGGCGGGCAGGCAAGCGCGATCTTCGTCCATCGCGAACGGGGCCTGCCCTATGTGCTGTCGATCGCCGCAGTGCGCGTCGGCACGGAACGGCAGATCGTCGCGATCGTCACCGATCCGGCCGACCGCGATCTGAGCCTTTCCAGCCGCATCCGCGCCCTATACGGCCTCACCAGGGCGGAGGCGGAGGTGGCCGAGGCGCTTTGCCAGGGACGGGGGCTGGAGGAATTGTCGCAGGAACGCGGCGTCGCACTCAACACGGTGCGGACGCAGATCAAGAATATCTATGTGAAGCTGGATTGCAGCCGCCAGTCCGAACTGGTCGCCCGCATCGGCGCGCTGCCGCGCCTGAGCGGGTTCGAGGACATGGAATAAAGGGCGTGACGCGGCGCGCCTTCACGGTTGGGCGGGCGCCGTGACCGCCGGTGAGGGCGGCGCGATCTTCACCACTTCGAAGCGTTCCTTCCGGCGCACGCCCGCCAGTTCCGGGGCGGCGGCGGGCGGCGCGGGAACCGCCGCCCTGGGATTGCGCTGGAGCATGCATTCATCCTTGTTGCCCCGCGGTGTCTGAAAGCAGTTCCAGAGCGATCGCTGCAATCCCGTGGCGCTGTTGTGGATATAGGCAAAGGCCATGCTTTCCATCTGGTCGCCCGACAAGGGCAGGCCGCCCGGCGCAGTCCCTGTCCGCCAGGCCATGATCCGGCATTCCGGTCGCCCGGCGCAAAAGGTCTGGGCCATGGCCGGCCAATTGTCGGGCGAGGCGGTGCGCCCCAGTTCGACCAGGAAGCTCCTGGCCCCCGGCGCGATGGCGATCAGCCGCACGCCCGCCATCGTCCGGCCCAGCGAATCGGCCCCGATCATCTGTTGCGGCCTGGCGGCGAGATCGGTCACCGTGCTGCCGGCCAGGATGAGCGGCGACGGGCCGGCAGGCGCGGCCGGATCGCCCTGATGCGCGGAGGACAAGCGCGCGATGCGCTGCACCAGCGGCTCGCCGCTCTCGCCAGCGCGGCGGAAGGCGGGGGGCGTGCCCCACCAGCCCCGCCAGCGGAAGAAGAGATGAGTGCCGACCGACGCGATCTTGTCCAGGCTGCCGCTCCAATAGGGAACCACCCAGTCGGTGTGATAATGGGTGGCGTAGCCGACCGGCCTGTAGACCTTGCCCGCCAGCGCCGACCGGGCGATGTCCCGCGCCCTTTCCCAGGCCGCCTGGGTCGGCGCGCGGGCGAGCGCGCCGTCGCAGGTGAAGGTGAACTGGCACCCCGTCGCCCGTTCCTGTCCCTGAAAGACGACGCCGCAGACCGTCTTGGGAAAGGCGGGATGCCGCACGCGGTTCAGCACCACCTGCGCGACGGCCCGCTCGCCCACGGCATCGTCGCCCGCCTCGTAAAGCTGCGCGGCGGCCAGGCAGTCCGTGGCGCGGGCAAGGTCGACGGGCGATCCTGAGAAGATGAATGGCCGCGCCGCCGGATTGGGCAGGCGGGAGAAGGGAATGGCGGCGTTCAGCGCCCGCGCCTGGTCGCGCTCCAGGGCATAGACCTCCACCGGGGCAACCGCCGGCGGAGGCGTCGCGGGACGCCTGAACCGGGCGGCGGCGACCGCCTCCAGGCGCGCCTTGCCCGGTGGCACCCGCGCCTCCCACGCGGCGACCAGGGCGGGCAGGCCGACGAACAGCAGGGGCCAGAGCAGCCACATCGAACGATGCGGCTGGATGCCGAGATGTGCGTCGTTCATGCCCGTTCCGGCTCTTGCCTGCGTCCGGCCTTATTCGGGCAGGAAATCGGGCACCGACAGATAGCGTTCGCCGGTGTCATAGTTGAAGCCCAGAACGCGGCTGCCCGCCGGCAGTTCCGGCAGCTTCTGGGCGATGGCGGCCAGCGTCGCGCCGGAGGATATGCCCACCAGCACGCCTTCCTCCCGCGCGGCGCGGCGGGCAAACTCCTTGGCGTCGGCCGGATCGACCTGGATCACGCCGTCCAGCAACTGCGTGTGCAGGTTCGCCGGGATGAAGCCCGCGCCGATGCCCTGGATCGGGTGCGGGCCGGGCTGGCCGCCGCTGATGACATGGGACAGGGTCGGTTCGACCGCATAGACCTTGAGATGGGGCCAGAGCGATTTCAGCACCTGCGCCACGCCGGTGATGTGGCCGCCGGTGCCGACGCCGGTGATCAGCGCATCGAGCGGCGCGTCGGCGAAGTCGGTGGCGATCTCCTGCGCCGTGGTGCGGACATGGACGTCGATATTGGCGGGGTTCTCGAACTGCTGGGGCATCCAGCTGTTGGGCGTCTGCTCGACCAGTTCCAGCGCGCGCTCGATCGCGCCCTTCATGCCCTTTTCCCGCGGCGTCAGGTCGAAACTGGCGCCATAGGCCAGCATCAGCCGGCGGCGCTCCAGGCTCATGCTTTCGGGCATGACCAGGATCAGCCTGTATCCCTTGACCGCCGCCACCATGGCCAGGCCGACGCCGGTATTGCCGGATGTCGGCTCTATGATGGTGCCGCCGGGCTTCAGGTCGCCCGACGCCTCTGCCGCCTCGATCATCGACAGGGCGATTCGGTCCTTGATCGACCCGCCGGGGTTGGACCGTTCGGACTTGATCCACACTTCCGTGCCTTTTGGCGCGTCCCCGAACAGCCGGTTTACGCGGATATGCGGCGTGTTGCCGATGGTTTCCAAGATGCTGGATGCCTTCATTGCGCTATCTCCTGAATGGATTTTGGCTCCTGCGTGGACTCGGCCGCCCTTGTTTCGGGTGGGTCGAAGGTACGGGCAAGACGGAGTTCTGGAAAGAGCTTCGCCCAGATCAGGGTTATCGCGATGGCGCCGATCCCGCCGCCGATCACCGCCGCGACAGGGCCGACCAGCGCGGCGAGGAAGCCGGATTCCGCCTCCCCCAGTTCGTTGGAGGCGGAAATGGTGAGCTGCGACAGGCTGGACACGCGGCCGCGCATCTCGTCCGGCGTGTGAAGCTGGATCAGCGACTGCCGGACATAGACCGACACCATGTCGGCCGATCCCAGCAGGACCAGCGCCGCAATGCCGACTTCGGGCGCAATGGCGCGGGGCAGGAAGGCGGTGGAGCCGAAGACGATGGTGGCGATGCCGAACAGAATGACGGCCCCCAGCATTTTCAGGCCCACCTCCGTCCTCATCGGCCGGAAGGAAAAGAAGAGGGCCGTGGCGCCCGCGCCGATGCCGGGCGATGCGGCGAGATGGCCCAGGCCTGCCGACCCCACATGCAATATGTCGCGGGCATAGACGGGCAGCAGCGCGGTCGCGCCCGCCAGCAGCACCGCGAACAGGTCCAGCGTGATGGTGGCCAGCACCAGCCGGTTGGTGCGGACATAGGTCAGGCCGTCGATCATCTGGCGCACCGGATGGCGGCTGGTGTCGCGGGGCGGCTGGGGCACCGGGCCGATCAGCAGCATGCAGAGCAGGGCGACGGCGAACAGGCCCGACGCCAGCGCATAGGCGCCCCAGGGCTGCGCCGCATAGGCATAGCCGCCCAGCGCCGGCCCGGCGATCATGCCCGCCTGCCAGACGACGCTGGAAATGGCGATGGCGTTGGGCAGCACCTCGCGGGGCACCAGATTGGGGGCGAGCGCGCTGTAGGCCGGTCCGTTGAAGGCGCGGGCGACGCCGACGATGGCGGCGATGCCGAAGATCAGCGGCAGGCTGACCCAGCCCTCATAGGTGGCGAAGGCCAGCGTGCCCGACGCCAGCACCAGCAGCAGCAGGGTGAAGCGGGTGATCATGCGGCGGTCGAAATGGTCCGCCACCCATCCGGTCACGGGGGTCAGGAAGAAAAGCGGCAGGAACTGGGCCAGGCCGATCAGCCCAAGCTGGGCGGCGGCGGCGCCGGTGCTCATGGTTTCGCGGGCGACATTATAGGCCTGCCACGCCAGCACGATCATCATGCCATATTGCGCCAGCACCGCCGTCAGCCGGCCCAGCAGATAGGCGCGGAAATTGCCGAAGCGCAGAGGGTGGCGGGGAATGGAGGGGCTGTGCATGGCACCCCTCCTTTAGCGCCTGCGCAGCGGGTTTCGCAACCGAGCGAGTAGAGAAAAGGCGCAGCAATATTTGGGGCGGGGAAGGTTTGGCTTTTAGGTGGGGCGGGGGATTGGGGATGTGGAGGGGTGGTCGTTATTGGCCCGTTACGGTCATCAGTTTCCGTCACCCCGGACTTGATCGGGGGTCTCGCTGCCTTGGACGAGGCAGTGTAGAGGGAAAAGCGGGACCCCGGATCAAGTCCGGGGTGACGGAAGGAGGAATGACGGCTTCCCCCCCCAACCCCCTCAATCCGGCGCGTGCAGCATGATCCCGCTGACCGACCCGTTGCGCACCGAGCAGACGAAGGGCACCGACCCCCGGCCGCCGGAGACTTCGCCTTCCACTTCCCACCCGGTGGACATGGTGCTGGCGGCCACGCGGCCCAATATCTTCGCGCCCGGCCCGGCCTCTTCCCGCGCCTTGGCAGCGCAGGCGTTGCGCGCCGCCGCGGCGGTGCGGATCGTGCCATAGCCGGGGGAGACATAGGGCTGGCGCTTCGCGTCGCGTTCGGCCTGGCGGTCGCGGGCGATGTCGCTGGCGATGGCGGCGTCTACGGCGCGGTGCAGGTCGCGCCGATTCTGCGCATGGAGGGCCTGCGCATGGACGGGGAGCGCCAGGCCCGCCGACGCCAGACCCAGGATGCAGATGATCGTCTTTCGCATGGCGTTTCTCCCCTCCGCTTATTTGAACAGGCTGCCCAATATGCCGCGCACCAGTTGGCCCGCGATTCCGCCCGACCTGCGGCTGGACCCGCCGAACACGGCGCGGCCCAGTTCATTGGCGACCTGACGCCCGACCGACGACGCGGCAGATCGGGTGGCGGACTGGATCGCCTTGTCGAAACCGGACGGCTTGGCGGCTTCACGGGCGGCGGCGGCTTCCTGCCGGGCCTGTTCCTTGAGCTGGGCCTCGCGCTGCTTCGCCTCCACCTTGGCCTGGGCGGCGGCGGCCTTGTCGGCTTCGGCCTGCGCCTTGGCGGCCTGCGCGGCGGCTGCGGCGGCCTGACCCCGCGCCGCCAATATCTCCTCGGCGGACTCGCGGTCGACGGTCGCGTCATATTTGCCCGCGCAGGGCGAAATCGACTGGATGATCGCCCGCTCCTTCGCGTCCAGCGGGCCAAGGCGCGAGCGGGGCGGGGCGATCAGCGTCCGCTGCACGATGCCGGGCGAGCCGTCCTCCTGCAACAGCGACACCAGGGCCTCGCCCACCTTGAGTTCGGTGATGGCGGTCTCGACATTCAGGTCCGGATTGATGCGGAATGTTTCCGCCGCCGCCTTGATCGCCTTCTGGTCGCGGGGGGTGAAGGCGCGCAGCGCGTGCTGGACGCGGTTGCCAAGCTGGCCCGCCACATCCTCCGGAATGTCGATGGGGTTCTGCGTCACGAAATAGACGCCCACGCCCTTGGATCGGATCAGTCGCACCACCTGCTCGATCTTGTCGGTCAGCGCCTTGGGCGCGTCGTCGAACAGCAGATGCGCTTCGTCGAAGAAGAAGACGAGCACCGGCTTGTCCGGATCGCCCACTTCGGGAAGCGTCTCGAACAGTTCGGACAGCAGCCAGAGCAGGAAGGTGGCGTAGAGCTTCGGGCTCTGCATCAGCCTGTCGGCGGCGAGGATGTTGACATAGCCGCGCCCCTTCTCATCCACCTTCAGCATGTCGTGGATGTCGAGCGCGGGTTCGCCGAAGAAATGGTCGCCGCCCTGGCTTTCCAACTGGAGCAGCTGCCGCTGGATCGCGCCGACGCTGGCCTTGGTCACATTGCCATATTGGGCGGACAGGCTGTCGGCATTTTCCGCGCAATAGGCCAGCATCGCCTGCAGATCGCCCAGATCCAGCAGCAGCAGGCCCTGCTCGTCGGCATATTTGAAGGCGATGGAGAGCACCCCCTCCTGCGTTTCGTTGAGACCCATCAGGCGGGACAGCAGCAGCGGCCCCATCTCGCTGACGGTGGTGCGGACGGGATGGCCCTGCTGCCCGTACAAGTCCCAGAAGATGGCGGGATTGTCGGCATAGCTGTAATTGTCGAGGCCGATCTCCTGCGCGC
Source organism: Sphingobium indicum B90A (assembly GCF_000264945.2). NCBI lineage: Bacteria > Pseudomonadati > Pseudomonadota > Alphaproteobacteria > Sphingomonadales > Sphingobiaceae > Sphingobium > Sphingobium indicum. Next base: position 1,888,759 of record NZ_CP013070.1, on the reverse strand, counting down.
GGGCGACCAGCTTGTCGGCATTTTTCGCGGTGGGGGAACCGGCCATGGAAATGCCAGACAGGTCGCCCTTCACGTCGGCGAGGAAGACGGGGACGCCCAGCGCGGAGAAGCTTTCTGCGATGCCCTGCAGCGTCACGGTCTTGCCGGTGCCGGTCGCGCCCGCGATCAGCCCGTGGCGGTTGGCCCGGCGCAGGTTCAGCGTCTGCGGGATGCCGCCAACCTTGTCCGGCGCGCCAAGGCCGATGAAAATGCCGTCGCTCATCTCGCGTCATTCTCCCAAAAGGTGACGGGCCGCGCCCACCGGAGTCTGCCGCCCCTTTGTAAAGGGGAGGCGGGGCTTCCGGCAAGCGCGACCCGTAACGATCGGCTGGTTTTCAGTTCCTTGCCTGTCGCGCGTAGCGCGCCCTTATTTGTCGCGCAGCCGCACCGGCAGGAACACGGCGGGCTGGCCGCGCCGCAGCACCTGAAGCAGGATCGCGCTGCGGCCCTGCGCCGACACCGCCTTCACCTGCGCGTCGAGGTCCGCCTGGGTCGCGACGGGCCGGTTGTTCGCGGTGATGATCACATCGCCGCGGCGCAGGCCCTTGGCGCCCGCATCGGTCGATCCGTCGACGGCGGTGATCACGATGCCCCGCGTATCGGCGGCGATGCCGAGTTGGCGGATGATGGTGGAGGTCAGCGGAATGGCCGAAATGCCCAGCGATTGCTGGCTGGCCTGCCCGTTGTTGGACGGGTTGTTCGGCTGCTGGCTGAAATCCTCATCCTGGCTCTGAGCGAAGGCGTTCAGTTCGTCCTCCGACGGGCGTTCGCCCACCACGGCGGTGACGGTCTGGCGCTGGCCGTTGCGCAGCAGCACGATGGGGACGCGGCCGCCGATGGGTTGGGAAGCGACGATGGACGAGAGATTCTGGTCCGGCGTCACTTCCTGGCCGGCGACGCTGACGATCACGTCGCCCGCCTTGATCCCGGCCTTGTCCGCGCCCTTGCCCGGCTCCACGCCCTGGACGAATTCGCCGCGATTCTTGGCGAGGCCGAGCGAATCGGCCAGATCCTCGCCCAGCGGGCTGATCTGGATGCCCAGATAGCCGCGCTTGACCGCCTGGCCCTTGCGCAGCGTGTCGACGATCGGCGCCGCCTGTTCCGACGGGATGGCGAAGCCGATGCCGACATTGCCGCCGGAGGGCGAGAGGATCTGGCTGTTGATGCCGATCACATTGCCGCGCATGTCGAACATCGGGCCGCCGGAGTTGCCCTGGTTGATCGAGGCGTCGGTCTGGATGAACTTGTCATATGTGCCGCCGGTGCCGCGATGCACGGCGGAGATGATGCCCGCCGTCACCGTGCCCGACAGGGCGAAGGGGTTGCCGATGGCGATCACCCAGTCGCCCACGCGCGCCTTGGTGCTGTCGCCGAACTTGACGAAGGGCAGCGCCTTTTTCGGCTCGATCTTCAGCACGGCGATGTCGGTCGCGGGATCGCGGCCCACCAGCCTGGCCGGATATTCCTCGCTGTTGGTCAGGGTGACGGTGATGGAATCGACGCTGGCTCCTTCGGCGCCGGCGGACACCACATGGTTGTTGGTGACGATATAGCCGTCGGCCGAAATGATGAAGCCCGACCCCAGTGATTGCGCCTGGCGCGTCTGCGGCCTTCCGCCCGGAGCGCCGAACAGGTCGCCGAACGGCGTGCCGGCAAAGGGATTCTGCACCTGCACGCGCTGCTTGGTGGAAATGTTGACCACGGCCGGTTGCAGCTTTTCGACCATGTCGGCCAGGCTGGCCGGGGCGCCGGCGGGGGCTGCTGCCTGCATGCCTTCATTCTGCGCGACCTGGGCGCCGACATTCGGGCTGGAGGTAACGGCGATGGCGGTGCCGCCGAGCAGCAGGGCGCCGGTAATGGCATAAGCGTAACGCACTCGTGACGGTCCTCTCATGAACTTGGCGAAGGAAAGGCGGGACTCTGCGATGAGCGGGATGCGCCGTCTAGTCTTAACCCTCATTGAATGACGCGGGTTCCGTAATGAAATCAACGCCCCTGAAACTGTTTCAGGAAATCATTGTCGCGGGAGAGGACCATGGCGGTCGACCCCTGCCGATCCGGGGCGAACGTATAGCGATAGGCCTGCATGGCGCGATAAAAATCGTAGAATTGCGCATCCTTGCCGAAGCTGTCCGAATAGATGCGGGCGGCGTTGGCGTCCGCTTCGGCGCGGATGATCTGCGCCTGCTTGGCCCCCTGGGCCCGGATGGTGAGCGCCTCCTGCTCCCGCGCCGTCCGCATCCGGGTGAAGGCGCTTTCCAGCGGCGCGCCGTCGGGCAGGTCGGCCCGCTTGATGCGCACGTCGACGATCTGCGCGCCATATTGGCGGGCGACGCGGTTCAGGCCGGCCTCTATATTGTCCATCACTTGGCCCCGCTCGGGGGAGAGCAGCGCCGCGAAGGGCCGCTTGCCCAGTTCGTTGCGCAGCGCGGAACCCAGGATCGGGCGGAGCGCGTCCGACACCCGCTCCTCGCTGCCCGCCGCGATATACATGCGCAGCGGATCGACGATGCGGTAACGGGCGAAGGCGTCGACCTGCAGGCGCAACTGGTCGGTGGACAGCACCTGCTGCCGCTCCATCTCCACCGACAGCACGCGCTTGTCGATCCACACGATCTGGTCGATGAACGGCCAGCGCAGGATGACGCCCGCGCCGGTCTTGCCGAAATCCTCGTTCGGGCGGTATCGGTTGATGATCTTCTTGGGATCGCCGAAGCGCACGATCACGCCCTGCTTGGTTTCGGGCACGATGGCGATGGTGCTGCCGACCAGCAGCAGCGCGGCGATGGCCAGCAGCGCCAGCGCGACGGGATGGCGGACAAGGCTCTGCATCACTGGCCCTCCACGGTCGCGCTGCCCTGCGGCGCGCCGCCCTGTGCCCTGCGCCTGAGTTCGGGAAGGGGCAGATAGGGCGTGACATTGCCGCCCTCGACGATGGTCTTGTCGACGTTCGACAGAACACCCTCCATGGTTTCATAATACATGCGGCGGCGGGTCACGTCGGGCGCGAGCTTGTACTGCTCGTACACCTTGTCGAACGCGGCGGCCTCGCCCTGCGCCTTGGCCGTCACCTGCTGCGCGGCGGCGCGGGCTTCGTTGAGATAGGTCTGGGCGGTCTGCTGCGCAGCAGACACGGCCTTGAACGCGTCGTTGACGGCGGTCGGGGGATCGGCCTGCTTGATGGCGACGCCCTGCACGCGGATGCCGGACCTGTAGCCGTCCAATATCTCCTGCATCCGCTGCTCGACCTGCTGCTCGATCTCGGTGCGGCCCGCGCCCAGCGCATCCTCCAGGCTGACGCTGGCGACGACCGAGCGCATCGCGCTTTCGGCGACTTCGCGCACCGAGGAGTCAGGGTCGGAAAGCTGGAACAGGTAAAGTTCCGGGCTGCGGATGTTCCAGCGCACCGAATAAGCGAGGTCGATGATGTTCTGGTCGCCGGTCAGCACCAGATTCTCGCTCTCCGCCCGCGTCGACCCGATGTCGATGGTGCGGATTTCCTCGACATCGACGGTCGTCACATTTTCCAGCGGGGCGGGCAGCGTCAGGCTGATGCCGGGGGAGAGGGTGCGGCTGTACTTGCCGAGCAGGGTGACGACGCCGCGCTCCTGCGGGCCGACGCGGTGGAAGCAGGTCAGGACCAGCCACAGCACCACCAATATGCCGATGGCGGCTGGCCACAGCGCCTTGCCGGAGGGGCGCGGCGGCAGATTGCCGAAGCCGCCCCCGCCCTGGCCGAAGCTCTCCTTGCTGCGGCGGAGCAGTTCCTCGATCGCGGAAGGGCCCTTGGCGCCGGGGCGGCCCGGCTGGGTCCAGGGGTTGCGCGGTCCGTCGCTCCCCTTGCCGTCGCCGTCCCTGCCCTGGCCGTCATTGCCGTCCGGCCCGTCGCTCTTGCCGCCCCACGGACCCTGGGCCATGGCGCTCGCTATGCCCGGCATCCACCCGAAAAATCTCTTCATGCCCCCTCTATAGGTAGGCTCTCCGGCGAAAAACAGTGCCCTTCGCAACGATTATTGTTTCGAATGATGTCGGCGGCCAAGAAAAACGGCCCCCTGCCGGTTTCGCCGGACGGGGAAAGTCCCTAGATGGCCTGCCATGACCCAGCTCGAAGATTTCGCCGCCCGCCTGAAAACGCTGACCGACGGCCGCGCCAGCGCGCCGCGCCTCAAGGACGGGGTGATGTCGCTGGCGCTGGACGTGGCGGGCCTGTCGCCGGAGCAGCGCGACGCCGTTGCCGCCGCGATCCGCGAAGGCGCGCTGACCGTGCCGGGCGTCGACGACGTGCGCATCGCCATGACCGCCGAGCGCAAGCCGTTGAAGATCGTCGCCGTCGCGTCGGGCAAGGGCGGGGTGGGCAAATCGACCCTGTCGGCCAATCTCGCTGTCGCGCTGCAAAGGCTGGGGGTGAAGGTCGGGCTGGTCGACGCGGACATTTACGGCCCGTCGCAGGCGCGGCTGATGGGCAGCGAGGACAGGAAGCCGCAGGCCAGGGACAAGCAGCTCATTCCGGTGCAAAGCCCCTTTGGCGTTCCGATGCTGTCCATGGGGCATCTGGTGGAGCCGGGCAAGGCGCTGGCCTGGCGCGGGCCGATGGCGGGCAATGCCCTGGCCCAGTTGATCGAGGCGGATTGGGGCGACATGGAACTGCTGGTCGTCGACATGCCGCCGGGCACCGGGGACGTGCAATTGTCGATGGTGCAGAAGCACAAGCCGGTCGGCGCGGTCATCGTCTCCACGCCGCAGGATCTGGCGCTGATCGACGCCACCCGCGCCGTCAGCCTGTTCGAACAGACGCAGGTGCCGATGATCGGCCTTGTCGAGAATATGGCGGGCTATGCCTGCCCCCATTGCGGGGAGGTGTCGGACCCCTTCGGCCAGGGCGGCGCGGAAGCCGCCGCCGGGGAGATGGGCATGCCCTTCCTCGGCCGGATACCGCTCGCCATCGACATTCGCCGCCGGTCCGACGCTGGCGATCCCCCGGCAGCGGGCGACGACGCGCACGGCGCGGCTTTCCGCGCCATTGCGGAGAAGGTGGCCGCATGGTTGCGGGACGGGCGCTGACATCCCTTCTTCCGTCGTCCCAGCCTCTTCTCTCGTCATCCCAGCGAAAGCTGGGATCTCGTGAGGCTACGCCGCGCCCTATCGCCTGAGATCCCAGCCTTCGCTGGGAGGACGGGGTTGGCGGCAAGGCTGCCCGATGGAACAGCAGGACAGCCCATCCCCCATCGTCATGCTGAACGTGTTTCAGCATCCATTTCTCCCCATGCGGCCAAGGCGCCTGGAGGCACGATGGATGCTGAAACACGTTCAGCATGACGGAGGAAGGGGCGCAGGGTCCAGCCACCCCTGCACGCACCCCGCCATCATGTCGATGGAACGGCTTGCGCCCCTCCCGCGTCCTTCCCATGTCCCAGCAACAGGAAGGACCGCCCCATGCCGCTTACCGCCGACCAGGATATAGCCGATCTGCTGAACGAAACCCGCACCATCGCTCTGGTCGGCATCTCCGACCGCCCCGATCGGCCGAGCTACGGCGTGATGAAGACCCTTCAGGACCATGGCTATCGCGTGCTGCCGGTCAATCCGCAGATTGCGGGCGAGCATGTGCATGGCGAGTTCGTCTGGGCCAGCCTGTCGGACATCGGCGTGCCCATCGACATGGTCGACATCTTCCGCCGCAGCGAGGCGGCGGGCGAAGCGGTGGACGACGCCATAGCGGCGGGCGCGAAGGCGGTCTGGATGCAGTTGGCCGTGGTGAACGAAGCCGCCGCCGCCCGCGCCGAGGCGGCTGGCCTGAAGGTCGTCATGGACCGCTGCCCGGCAATAGAGATACGCCGCCTCCGGCTTGAGCCGGTCGGCTCGCAATAGGGCTTTCCAGAGCTTCCGCGCCTCTTTATCAGCGGTCTCATGGGGCGCGCACCGCGGAAGCAGGGTCAGCAGACGGAAAGGGGTTTGAACCGGCGCGCGCTGCTGGTCGGCGGCGGCGCGACGGCGGGCCTGCTGCTGGCATGGGCGGTCTGGCCCCGCGCCTATCGACCCAATCTCAACACCGCGCCGGGCGAAACCGCCTTCAACGCCTTCCTCAAGATCGACCGGGCGGGACAGGTCATCGTCATCGTGCCGCAGACGGAAATGGGGCAGGGGGTCTCGACGCTCCTGCCGCAGATCTTGGCCGACGAGCTGGGCGCTGACTGGCGCACCATAGGCGTGCAGAGCGCGCCCATCGGGCCGCTCTACGCCAATGTCCTGCTGGCGCGCGAATGGCTGGCCAATGACTGGAGCAGGCTTGCCGGGGAAGCGGGCGAATGGACCATCGATCAATATGCCATCCGCCGCGCCCTGATGCTGACCGGGGCTGGCACGTCGGTCCCGATGTTCCACCAGGCCTATCGGGAGGCGGGCGCGGCGGCGCGGGTGCTGCTGTGCAAGGCGGCGGCGGCGCGATGGGACGTGGCGTGGGAAAGCTGCGACATCAGGGACGGCATCGTCTCCGACGGCGGAAAGCGCACGCTGGAACTGGGCGAGGTGGTGGAGGATGCCGCGACATTCGACCTGCCCGACATATTGCCTTTCCGCCAGGCGGAGGTGGATCGGTTGGCGGGGCAGGATCTTCCCCGGCTCGACACCCCGTCCAAGATCGACGGCAGTCATAATTTCGCCGCCGACATCCGCCTGCCCGACATGGTCTTCGCTTCCATCCGGCAGGGTCCGATCGGGGACGCCGTCCTGAAAAGCGTCAATGAGGGCGCGGCGAAATCCGTCACCGGCTTCCTGAAACTGGTCCGGCGGGAACGCTGGGTGGCGGCGATCGCCAGCAACTGGTGGACGGCGAACAAGGCGCTGGATCTGGCCGACCCCGTCTTCGCGCTTTCCGGCACGCCGGTGGGCAGCGCCGGGATCGAGGCGGCGCTGGAGCAGGCCTTTGCCGACTCCTCGGGCGAGCGGCTCTATGAGCGGGGTGATCCGCAATCGCTGTTCGAGGATGCGACCGTCCTCGCCAGCGAATATCGGGTGCGGCCGGGCCTGCATCTGGCGATGGAGCCGATGTGCGCCATCGCCCGGATCGGCGAGGACGGCGCGGAGGTGTGGATGGCGACGCAGGCGCCCGGCCTGGCCCGCGCTGCCATCGCCAGGGCGCTGGACCTGCCGGCGGAGGCAGTGACGCTCTATCCGCTGCATGCTGGCGGGGGCCATGGCCGCCGCATGGATTTCGAGGCAGGGGTGCAGGCCGCGCTCCTCTCCCGCGAGATGGGGCGGCCAGTGCAACTGCTCTGGTCCCGGCTGGAGGATGTGATCCAGGACCGGCCCAGCGCCCCCGCCCATGCGCGCATGGCTGGCAAGCTGGGCCGCAACGGCGCGGTAGAGGGCTGGTCCGCGAAGGTCGCCGCCCCCTGCGCCCTGACCCAGACATGGGCGCGCATCGCCCATGGCAAGCTGCCGCACGAAGCAAGCGCCGATGCATCGGGCACCTCCACCCGGCTGGCGGTGGCGGGCATGGATTTGCCTTATTCGGTGCCCAACTGGGCGGTTGATCATTTCCCCGCCGATGTCGGCCTGCCGCTGGGCTTCGCGCGCGGCAACGCGAATCTGCACGGGGCGTTCTTCACCGAAAGTTTCATGGACGAACTGGCCCACCAGGCGCAGATGGAGGCGATGTCCTTTCGTATCCAGATGCTGGGCGGCAATCCCCGGCTGGCGCATTGCCTGACCACCGTGGGCGCCATGGGCGGCTGGCAGGGCGGCATAGAGGGAAGCGGGCAGGGGCTGGCGGCGCATGTGATGAACGGCGCCTTCATCGCCGTCATGGTGGAGGCGGGCGTGGACGAGGGCAAGCTCCAGGTCTCGCGGATCGTCGCCGCCGTCGACGGCGGGGAACAGGTCAATCCCGACATCGCCCGGCAGCAGGTGGAAAGCGGTCTGATCCACGGCTTGGCATTCGCCATGGGGGCGTCCGTCCCCTATGCGAAGGGCATGCCGACACGGGCGATATTGGGCCGGATGGGCCTGCCCCGGCTGGACGATGTGGGGGAAGTGACCGTCGAACTGATCCGCAGCACAGCGCCGCCCGCTGGCCTCACCGACCTGGGCGCGCCCGTGGTCGCGCCCGCGGTGGCCAATGCGCTGTTCACCACCACCGGGCGGCGGTTCCGCAGCCTGCCCCTGTTGATGGAAGGATGAGGGACTTGGGCAAGATCGGCCTGCTGGTCATCAATCTGGGCACGCCGGACGGGCCGGACCCGGCGTCGGTGCGGCGCTATCTGGCCGAATTCCTGTCCGATCCCCGAGTGGTGGAGATACCGCAATTCCTCTGGCAGCCGATCCTGCGCGGCCCGATCCTGCTGACCCGGCCGAAGAAATCGGCCCATGCCTATCGGCAGGTGTGGATGAAGGATGGGTCGCCGCTCGCCGTCTATACCCGCGATACGGCGCGGGGGTTGCAGGACAGGCTGGGGCCGGAGGTGATGGTCGACTGGGCCATGCGCTACGGCAATCCTTCCATCGGCTCGCGGCTGGCGGCGATGGTCGCGGCGGGGTGCGACCGCATCCTGCTGGCGCCGCTCTATCCCCAATATTGCGCGGCGACGACGGCGACCGCGCTGGACGCCGCCTATGCCGCGCTGGGGAAGATGCGGGCGCAACCGGCGATCCGCACCCTGCCGCCCTATCATGCCGATCCCGCCTATATAGAGGCGCTGCGCGCATCGACGCAGGCGCAGCTTGCCGCGCTGGACTTCGCGCCGGACCTGCTGATCGCCAGCTTCCACGGCATGCCGGAGAGGACGCGGCAATTGGGCGATCCTTATCGCGACCAGTGCGTCGAAAGCGCGCGCCTGCTGGGCGAAGCGCTGGGCAGAGAGGTGCGCGTCACCTTCCAGTCCCGCTTCGGCCCCGCCAAATGGCTCGGCCCCGCGACCGACGAGACGCTGCGGCAACTGCCATCCGAAAATGTCCGGAACGTTGCTGTCCTCACTCCCGGATTCTCGGCGGACTGCCTGGAAACCCTGGAGGAAATCGCCATTCGCGGCAAGGAGGATTTTATCGCTTCCGGCGGTAATAATTTTGTCCATTTGAGTTGTTTGAACGCGTCTCAGGACGCTATGAATCTGTATGAGAGTCTGACCCGTCGCGAACTGGCCGGTTGGCTGGAGAGGTAAGTTTCGTCCCGTCATTTTTCTTTGAGGAGAGCCATCATGAGCAAGGTTGCAGTCGTCACGGGCGGAACACGTGGAATTGGCGAGGCAATCAGCCTGGCGCTCAAGGACATGGGGTTCGCGGTCGCCGCAAACTATGCCGGCAACGACGCCAAGGCGCAGGCCTTTTCCGAGAAGACCGGCATAGCGTCGTTCAAATGGGACGTGGGCGATCACCAGGCCTGCCTGGACGGCTGCGCGCAGGTGGTCGAAGCGCTGGGGCCGATCGACGTGGTGGTCAACAATGCAGGCATCACGCGCGACGGCGTGCTGGCGAAGATGAGCTTCGACGACTGGAACGAGGTGATGCGCATCAACCTTGGCGGCTGCTTCAACATGGCGAAGGCGACCTTCGGCGGAATGCGGGAGCGCGGCTGGGGCCGTTTCGTCAATATCGGATCGATCAACGGACAGGCGGGCCAATATGGCCAGGTCAACTATGCCGCCGCCAAGTCCGGCATTCACGGTTTCACCAAGGCGCTGGCGCAGGAAGGCGCGAAATATGGCGTTACCGTCAACGCCATCGCGCCGGGCTATATCGACACCGACATGGTCGCCGCCGTTCCCCCCGCCGTGCTGGAAAAGATCGTCGCCAAGATTCCGGTCGGTCGCCTGGGCCATGCCGATGAAATCGCGCGCGGCGTCGCCTTCTTCTGCAGCGAGGATGGCGGTTTCGTGACCGGCAGCACGCTGTCGATCAATGGCGGCCAGCACATGTACTGATGGCAGGCGAGGGGCCTTCCCATGACGCTTCGGCGCCGGCGGCATCGCCCTTCGCTCCGCCGGTCAAGCGCAGCGTGACGATTGCGGGCCATCAGACCGCGATCAGCCTTGAACCGATATTCTGGCAAGCCCTCCGCGCGGCCGCCGCGCGGGAGGGCTTGCCGGTCAACGCCCTGATCGCGCGCATCGACGTGGCGCGCATGGCGACGGCCGCGCCACCCAATCTGGCGAGCGCGATAAGATGCTGGCTTTTCGACGGCGCTATACGATCATAAAATAATAATTAGTCGCAATAGCGTTGACTCTGCGAACAAGTCGCAATAGCAGGCCCCTCAAGGTTCAAGAAAGGGGTTCTTTTTCCATGTCCAAAGCACTGTCACGACCTTCCTTCCTGGCGCTGGGTTGCGTCGGCGCGATCGCCTTCGCCACGTCCGCCCAGGCGCAGGACGCCGCGCAGGGCGCCAAGCTCGGCGGAATGACGGTTACCGACACGGCCATCGACGAATCTCCGATCAAGGTCGAGAAGGCTGAATCGCCCAAATATACCCGGCCGTTGCTCGATACGCCGCAGACCATCACCGTGATCGGCAAGGAAACCATCCGGCAGCAGAACCTGCTGACGCTGCGCGAAGTGCTGTCGACCGTTCCCGGCATCACCTTCGGCGCGGGGGAAGGCGGCTTCGGCTATGGCGACCGCATCATCCTGCGCGGGCAGGACGCGAAGAACGACGTCACGGTCGACGGCGTGCGGTCCGGCGCGTTCCTGAACCGCAACGAAGTCTATAATATCGAACAGGTCGAAGTCACCAATGGCGCCAATTCGGTAATGAACGGCGGCGGCTCCGTCGCCGGGACGATCAACCTGGTGACGAAGCGTCCGCTGGCCGACGACAACACGATCCTCAACGCCGGGATCGGCACGGACAATTATTATCGCGCGACCATCGATGCGAACAAGCGCGTCAACGACCTGATCGCCGTTCGCCTCAATGCCGTCTATCATCGCAACGACGTGCCGGGCCGCGATGTCGAGGACTATGAGCGCTGGGGCGTTGCGCCCGCGATCACCATCGGCATCGACAGCCCGACCAGCCTGACGCTGCAGGGCGAATATCTCGACGACAAGGCAATGCCGCAATATGGCATCCGCTACTTCCCGGCTCTGGGCGGCATCGTGGACCAGTTCGACCGTTCGGGCTATTACGGCTTCGCCAATCTCGACCGTCAGGACAGCAAGACCAAGTCGTTGCAGGCGATATTCAGCCATGCCTTCAGCGACACGGTCAAGGTCCGCAACCTGACGCGGTACGAACATATCCGCCAGGACACGGTGACCAGCCAGCCGAACGGGGTCTTCTGCCTCGACAACGGCACGGCGGGCGGCTTCAATCCCGATACCGGCGGTGCTTGCACGCAGCGCATCGGCACGACCGCCGCCGGCGAGACGCTCACCATCCCGGTCGGCTATTACCTGCCGATCGGCGGTCGCGGCAACCAGCGCTTCATCACCAATGAAACCGCCTATAACCAGATCGACCTCAGCGCCGATTTCGACACCGGGGGCATCGGCCATACGCTGGTCGTCGGCGGCTCGGCCCTGTGGGAGCGCTACGACCAGTTGCAGGGCAGCCTGGGCCGTACCGCCAACGGCTTCGATCCCTATGCCGCGCCCTTCACCACGCCGACCACCGGCGCCAGCGCCGCCAATCCGGCCTATAATGCCGCCGCCAGCCTTGGTTTCTACCTGCCGCTGGTGAACATCGCTGATCCGTCTGCGGGCATCGTCGGCCCGGCCGCCACTACCGGCCTGCCCCGCGTCTATGGCAGCAACAATTATGTCGGTCCCGTCAACTTCATCCTCGGCACGCATAATGTCGGGGAGCAGACCAGCTACGCCGCCTATCTGTTCGACACGATGAAGTTCACCGACTGGTTCGAGATCAACGGCGGCATCCGCTATGAGAAGGTCAAGGGCTTCAACCGCACCTTCACCTACAACACGACCGGCGGCTCGGCGCAGCTTGGCCAGATCAGCACGGTGGGCAATCGCCTGGAGGTGGACGACAATCTCTTCTCCTTCCGCGTCGGCGCGGTCGTGAAGCCGACGCCGGACACCAGCCTGTATGTCGCTTTCGGCAACTCCAAGCTGCCGTCCAAATCGTCGGTCGACGGAAGCTGCACCGCGGACAATGCCGCGGGCGGCAGCGGCACCTGCAATGTCAGGCCCGAAACCACGAAGAACTATGAAATCGGCGCAAAGGCCGACCTGTTCGACAAGCAATTGCTGCTGACGCTGGCGCTGTTCCGCAACGACCGCAATCAGATCAAGGTGGTGTCGGGCGATCCGCTCCTGCCCGATCAGGCAACGGACGGCCACCAGCGGGTGGAGGGCGTGTCCTTCGGCGCGTCGGGCAACATCACCAGCAACTGGACGATTTCAGCCAATTACATGTACCTCAAGAGCAAGATCAAGCAGGGGGTTTCCGACTATTGCCTCGCCCATCCGGGCGCGACCGACCCGGCCGCCGGCACATGCGCCAACAGCACGACCTTCCTTGATCCGACGGCCGGTTACTCGCTGACCAATACCCCGAAGCATTCGGGCAGCCTGTTTACGACCTACCGCTTCGGCTTCGGCCTGGAACTGGGCTATGGCCTGACCTATCAGGGCAGCTTCCTGCTGAACCAGCCGTCGCTCGCCCAACTGGTCGCCAACAGCTATGTCGGTTATCGCGTGCCGAGCTACACCATCCACCGCTTCATGGCCTCCTACCCGATCACGGAGAATCTGACGGCGCAGGTGAATGTGCAGAACTTCACCAATGAGAAATATGTGACCACGGTGCGCAACAACACCAATAATAGCTGGGCGCAGCCCGCCCCGACCCGGTCGGCGGTGTTCAGCCTCAACTATATGTTCTGACCGATCCCTATCCCCCGGCACTCGTCCCTTGCCGGGGGAAACGGGCGGGCGGCGATGCACTCCCATCCTCCTCGGGTCGCCGCCCGTCCGGTCCCTTCGCAAAGATGCGATTGAGTAGCATTAGGATTCGCGTTATGGACGGGCTTCGCCTGCACGGCGGCAAAGGGGATCTGGCATGCTTCGCGTAGCGGATAGATTTGTTGAAGAGGTGGAGGATGACGCGATCCTCGCGCCGCCCGCCGCCCCGCCTTCCATCCCCAATGCGCCCTTCCGCCCTGAAGCTGCTCCGGCCCGTTATGGCGCGCGGCGCGGACTGAACTACCCGGCGGTCCTTGTCATCGTCCTGCTTCATGCCGTCCTGATCGCCGCGCTGGTCCAGGCCCGGCATCATGTGCAGCGCGTGCGGGAGGCGCGCCTGTCGGTCGTGAACCTCATGCCGCCTCCACCCCCGCCCCCTTCCGCGGAGGCGCCGCCCCCGCCCCCGCAGGCCGAGGTCGTCGCCCCGCCGCCATTGGTGAAGGTACCCCAGCCGCCGGCGCCGACAGTGGCGACCACGCCGGACATTGCGCCTCCTGCGCCGCCTGCTCCCCCCGTCACGGTTTCCGCGCCGCCCGCGCCGCCCGCCGCATCCATGGGATCGAGCGTCGTCCAGGGCGGCGACCTGGGCGCGCAGATGATCGCCGGCAAGCCGCCCCGCTATCCGGTGGAAAGCCGTCGCAAGCGCGAGCAGGGGACGGTCGTCCTCGCGCTGACGCTGGGTCTGGACGGCGCGGTGGAGAGCCTGTCCATCGCCCGGAGCAGCGGTTTTCCCCGGCTGGACAATGCGGCGCGCGACGCGGTGCGCGGCTGGCGCTGGAGGCCCGTGATGCGCGACGGCCAGGCCGTCCGGGTCAAGGGCGTGGTCGAGATTCCCTTCGTCCTGCGCAGCGGGACGGAATGATGGACATGGCCTGTTTCCGCTCATCGCCATGCTGACCGTCATTCCCGAATTGCTGGATGCCGATGCGGTGCGGCGCCTGCGCGACCTGATCGACGCGGCGCAGTGGGTGGACGGCAATGTCACCTCCGGCCATCAATCGGCGCTGGCCAAGCGCAACCTGCAACTGCCGGAGGATTGCGCCGAAGCGAAGCAGGCGGGGCAGATCGTGCTCGACGGCCTCCGCCGCTCGCCCCTGTTCATCGCCGCCGCGCTGCCGCTGAAGATATTTCCGCCGCTGTTCAACAGCTATGCGGGCGGGCAGGCCTTCGGCACCCATGTCGACAATGCAGTGCGGATCCAGGCGGGCACGGGCTTTCGCGTGCGGTCCGACCTGTCGATCACCGTCTTCCTGGAAGAACCCGATCGCTATGACGGCGGCGAACTGACGGTCGAGACCAATTTCGGCGTGCAGCAGGTGAAGCTGCCCGCGGGTCATGCGGTGCTCTATCCGTCATCGTCGCTGCACCGGGTGGAGCCGGTGACGCGGGGACGGCGCGTGGCGAGCTTCTTCTGGCTCCAGTCCATGGTGCGGGACGACGCGGCGCGGCAGATGCTGTTCGATCTGGACAGCAGCGTTCAGGCGCTGGCGGGCGAACTGGGGCATGACGATGCGCAGGTCATCCGCTTGACGGGCGTGTATCATAATCTTCTGCGGCGGTGGGCGGACGCCTGACGCGATGCGCAATGGCCGACAGCGGCACGCGCAAGCCGTGCCTGCTCCCCGCTGCTTCTCCTTTCGCGAGCGGTGCCCCCGCAAAAAAGTTCGCATTCGGTAGTTGAAGTGGCCGCTTCCCCTCCATTCGCCAAAGGTTTAAAGGCGGCGTCATGAACGATCTAACCCTTCCCTCCGCGCCCGCCGAAGCCAAGGCGCAAAGCTGGAAAGTGACCTTCCCCTGCACCCGCGCCGAGGCTGAGGCGCTGGATGGCGACATCGCTGCCTTTGCCCTGATGGATCGGCCGCCCGTGCTGATGACCAGCGAAGCGGAGCCTGATAATGAGCAGAGCTGGCGGCTGGACGCCTATTTCGAAGGCCAGCCCGGCCCCGCCGCGATCCGGCTGCTCCGCTCGCTCGTCCCCAGCGCCGCCGGCATCAAGCCGGTGATCGAGCAATTGCCCGATGAGGATTGGGTGACGTTGAGCCAGCAGGGGTTGGAACCCGTCACCGCCGGCCGCTTCCACGTCCGCAACCTGGCCGGCGATCCTGCGGCGCCCGGCCACGTCAATTTCCTGATCGAGGCGAGCCGCGCCTTCGGCACGGGCCAGCATGAAACCACGGCGGGCTGCCTGATCATGCTCGACCGCATGCGGCGCGTCGGCATGCGTTTCGGCAATGTCGCGGACATCGGCACGGGCACCGGCCTGCTTGCCTTCGCCGCGCTGCACCTTTGGCCGCGGGCCTATGCGACCGCGTCGGACATCGACCCCGTGGCGGTCGAGATCAGCGCCGCCAACGCCGTGGCCAATGGCGTTGCGACGGGCAAGGGGCAGGGGCAGCTTGCGCTCTACACCGCCGCCGGCGCGGATCACCCGGCGATTGCGACGCGCGCGCCCTATGACCTGCTGATCGCCAATATCCTGGCCGGTCCGCTGATCGAACTCGCCCCGTCGCTTTGCGCGCTGGTGGAGGAAGGCGGCACCATCCTGCTTGCGGGGCTGCTCCGGGAACAGGCCGATGCGGTGCTCGCCGCCTATCGCGCCCAGGGGATGCGCCTGGCCGAGCGGGCGGACCGGGGCGACTGGCCTACCCTCCGCCTGCGCAAGCGGCCCCGGATCGGCTGGAGGCGCCCGATCCGCATCGACGGCAATGCGCGTGGAGAAGCGCCCGGCTTCGGCAGTCTTTGATTTTCAACGCGGGGAATCGCTGCCCGATCGCTTGGCCACGGCCTCAGTTCGCGAATCCAGCGCCCAGCAGCAGCAGCAATTTCACGTCGATTGCGAAACCGTCCATCCGCCATGCCGCGATCCTGTCGTGGATGGCGTTCAGCGGCACGCGGTGGACCAGTATGTCCTCGCCTTCCACGCCGCCGCCTTCGCCGGTTTTCATGAGGTCGTGGGCGCGGAACAGGCTGAAGCTCTCCGACACCATGCCCGGCGAACTGTAATATTCGCCCAGATTTTCCAGCCGGCCGGGTCGGTAGCCGGTCTCCTCCTCCAGTTCGCGGGCGGCGGCGAGCATGGCTTCCTCGCCCTCATCCTGGTCGCCCACCAGCCCGGCGGGCAGTTCGATGCAGCGGCGGCCCAGCGGCACGCGATATTGGTCGACCAGCAGCACATGCCGGCCATCCGCAGCCTCATCCACGGCCAGGATGACGGCGGCGCGGATGCCTCGCGCCCGGCCGACATATTCCCAGCGGCCCCGCCGCTTGGCGGTGATGAAGCGGCCCTCCCACATGATCTCCTCGGGGGAGGTTCCGTCCTGTTCGCTCATAATTCGATCAACCTGTCGGGCAGTTCATTGGGATTGTCGCCGGTTGCCGGGAAATGCTCGGCCAATACGCGGCCGACCTGCCGCACCGCCTCTGCCATGCCTTGGGCGGCGCGGCCTTCGCGCACGCCATCGATCAGCGCCGCCATGGCCTCGCCCCAGACCTCCGGCGCGACTCTTTCGTTGATCGCCGCATCCGCGACCAGTTCCGCCCGATGTTCGTCCAGCGAGAGGTAGATGAGCACGCCGGTCCGCCCCCGCGTGCGCCCCTGGGCGACGGCTCGGAACAGGGTGATGGCGCGGCGGCGCACGCGGCGGGCCTTGGTGGCTTTCGGGGTCAGGGCCATGCGCAGCGGCATCCAGGCGAGCGCGTAGCGGACGAGGAGGAATTTGAGGATCAGCAGGCCCAGCAGGACCGTCAACAGCTTCCAATCCTCGATCTCATGCTCCCAGCTTTGCAGCAACCAGGAACAGAGGCGGCGGAAATGCTGCGGGAATGCCGCCGCCGCCGACAGGACCAGGAACGCCGCGCCGATGGCCCAGTGCAGTCCCGCGTCATGATAGGCGTCGGAGCGGCGCGCGACGATGGTGACGATCTCCCCATCGGTCGCCTTTTCCGCTTCGGCCACGGCGGCGGTCACGCGGTCGTGATCGGCTTCGTTCATGATCAGGCGCATCACCAGTCCCCCGAAGCGCCGCCGCCGCCGAAGCTGCCGCCGCCGCCGGAAAAGCCGCCGCCACCGCCCCAGCCGCCACCGCCCCAGCCCGATCCACCGCCGCCGCCCCAGCCGGAATCGCCCGGTCCCCAGAGGATGATCGGTCCCGATCCACCCCGATAGCGTCGCCCCTTGCCCCGTCCGGAAAGCATGGCGATGACGATGATCGCGACGATGATGAGCCAGAATATCGCCATGAATGTCCCGCCATCGTCCGACGCGTCGCGCGCCTTTGCCTCGGCCTGCGCCGCAAGCGCCCTGGCCTCGTCCGGCGGCAGGGTCAGCAGCTTGCCGATCGCGTCCACGCCCGCATCGATGCCGCCGGGCAAGTCGCCCGCCTTGAACCGGGGCGTGATGGCGTTGCGGATGATCTGGGACGACAGGGCGTCGGTCATGATGCCTTCCAGGCCGTAGCCGACCTCGATCCGCACCTTGCGTTCGTTAGGTGCGACGATCAGCAGTGCGCCCTCATTCTTTTCCTTGTCGCCGATCCCCCAGGCGCGGCCCAGCCGGTAGCCATAATCGGATATGTCATAGCCCTGAAGGTCGGGCAGGGTCGCTACCACCAATTGCCGTCCGCTCTGCCGTTCCAGCGCCGCGAGCTTGTCGGTCAGCGCCTGTTCCTGTTGCGGGGAGAGCAGGGCGGCGTCGTCCACCACCCGGCCGGTCAGCTTGGGGAAGGTCTGGGCCTGTGCGGAAGGCGCGATTCCCGTCACTCCCGCCGCGGGCATGAAAACCAGCAGCGCGAGGATCAGGAACAGGCGGCGGAGCATCACCGGATCAGTTGCCGAAATCGACCTTCGGCGCTTCTTCCGCGCCGGGCGTGGTGGCCTGGAACGGGGTCATCGGCTTGGCGCCATGGATGATCTTCGCACCGATCGCGTCGGGGAAGGTGCGGATGCGGGTATTATAGGCGCGCACCGCTTCATTATAGTCGCGGATGGCGACGGCGATGCGGTTCTCCGTCCCTTCCAGTTGCGACTGGAGGTCGAGGAAATTCTGATTGGCCTTGAGGTCCGGATAGGCCTCGACCGAGGCGAGAAGGCGGCCCAGCCCCTGGCTCAGTTGCGCCTGGGCCTGCTGGAACTGCTGCACCTTGGCGGGGTCGGACAGATCATCGGCATTGACCTGAACCGATGTCGCCTTGGAACGGGCTTCGGTTACCTTGACCAGCGTGTCCTGTTCCAGCTTGCCGGCGGCCTTCACGGTCGCCACCAGATTGTCGATCAGGTTCGCCCGGCGCTGATATTGCGCCTGGACGTCGGCCCATTTCGCTTTTGCGGCCTCCTCCGCGGCGGGGACGCTGTTGATGCCGCAGGCGGACAGGGCAAAGGCGCCCAGCAGCGGCAGGAGGAACAGGCGGAATTGGCGCAGGATCGTCATGGAACATCCTCTGGCTTGTTTCGCCCATGGAAATAGGCGGTTGTGGAACCCTTCGCAACGGCCCATGCTTTTTCCTATCGCAATCGGAACAAGGGGTTTTGCCATGGGGCTGATTTCCGAATTCAAGACGTTCATCAACCGCGGCAACGTCATCGACCTGGCCGTGGGCGTGATCATCGGCGGCGCCTTCGCCACCATCACCAAATCGTTGACCGACGATCTGATCATGCCGGTGGTCGGCTATGTCTTCGGCGGGGCGGACTTTTCCCGCTACTTCATCCGGCTGGGCGACCTGCCCGCCGGGTTCAAGGGGAATCCGGAAAGCTATGGCGACCTGAAGGCAGCCGGGGTCGCCATGTCCGGCTGGGGCGAATTCCTGACCGTGTTCGTCAATTTCCTGATCCTGGCCTTCATCATCTTCCTGCTGGTCAAGGCGGTGAACAAGCTGATGCCCAAGCCTGAGGAAGGCCCCGCCGCAACGCCGGAAGACGTGATGCTGCTGCGCGAAATCCGCGATTCCCTTAAAAAATAAGTCGTTTCCGCGACGAAAGGAGCGTGCGGCGGGAACCATCCTTCGCGCGACCAGTTGATGGGCGTCAGGGTTCCGGGCTTCCGGCACCCTTGCCGAATGACGTCAGCCCATGGGGGCGCAACAGGAGAAAACGCCGTGAAAACCATCGTATCAGTCCTTGGCCTTGCCAGCCTGATCGCGCTTGCTGCGTGCGATTCCAAGCAGGAGAACAAGGTCGAGAACGCGTATGAGAATCAGGCGGACGCCATCGACAACCAGGCCGACAATATGGAAGCGATGGCCGATAATCTGAGCGGCAATGCCGAAGCCGCCGCCGAAAATGCCGCGGACGCGCTGGAAAACAAGGCGGACGCCACTCGCGAAGCTGGCGAGAAGGCGGGCGATTCGGTTGAGAAGCGCGAGGCGCAATAGAGCATCGCGCTCCAGGTTCAGCGCCGTTAACCGAGCCGCAAGGGGCGTCGCGACTGCCGGTCGCGGCGTCCCTTTTTCCTTTCGCGGTTTCACGGTCGCTGTCTTTAACGGGGATTTAACCACAGCCGCGCCATGGTCCGCGCCTATCCATGAGGCGGTGGAATGGACGAGCTACTCCAGGAATTCATATCGGAAACGCAGGAAACGCTGGAGGCGCTGGCTGGAGAGGTCGTCGCCTGGGAAGCCGATCCCGCCGACCGGGACCGGCTGGACGCCATTTTCCGCTTTTTCCATACGGTGAAGGGAAGCTGCGGCTTCCTGAACCTGCCGCGCTTCGAACGGCTGAGCCACGCGGCCGAGGATGTGTTGTCGGAAATCCGGGCGGGCAAGCGGATCGCCGACCCGGCCACCGTCAGCGCCGTTCTGGGCATCATGGACCGCATCGCGGAACTGGCGGAGGCGGTGGCCATCGGCGCCGCCCTGCCGCAGGAGAATGACGATTATCTGATCGCCGCGCTGACCGGCAGGCTGGTCGCGGCGGAGGTTGCCGGGCCGGATGAGAATGAGTCACTGACGGCGGCCGTCGCGGTGGCGAGGGCTTCGGGCGGGCAGGCGGCGCCGCGCACCATCCGCCTGCCGCTGTCGCTGATCGACCAGTTGATGAACGGCGTGTCCGACATGGTGCTGGCCCGCAACGAGCTGTCGCGCAAGCTGCGCGAACGGTCGGGCGATCCGGAGCTGGAGAGCGCCTTCGAACGGCTGTCGACCTGCGTGGCGGACATGCGCGACGCCATTTCCAAGACGCGGATGCAACGCGTCGACCGGCTGTTCACCGCCATCCCGCGCATGGTGCGCGACCTTGGCCGGGATCTGGGCAAGCGCATCGACCTTAGCCTGGAGGGCGGCGATGTCGAGATGGACCGGGAAATGGTCGAGATGGTCGTCGATCCGCTCACCCATATCGTCCGCAACAGCATCGACCATGGCATAGAGACGCCGGAAAAGCGGCGGGCGCTGGGCAAGCCCGAAGCGGGCCGGCTGCGGCTGGAAGCGCGCCAGTCGGGCAACCAGATCGTCATAGAGATTTCCGATGACGGGCATGGGATCGACACCGGACGGTTGGTCGACAAGGCTATTGCTGCGGGCCGCCTGACGCCCGAAGCGGCGGCGCGGATGAGCGAGGCGGAGAAGCTCGACCTGATCTTCCACCCCGGCCTTTCGACCGCCAACCAGGTCACGGCCATTTCCGGGCGCGGCGTCGGCATGGACGTGGTGCGCGCCAATGTGGAGCGGATCGGCGGCGTCATCGCGCTCGACAACCGGCCCGGCTGCGGATTGACCATCACCCTTCGGGTGCCGCTGACGCTGACCATCATTCCGGGATTGATCGTGCGGGCCGGCGACCTGCATTTCGCCATTCCCCGCGCCGCCGTCGTGGAAATCCTGCACGACAACAATGAGACGCTGAACATCGCGCAGGTGGGCGGCGCCAAGATCGCGACGATCCGTTCCGTCCGCCATTCGATGATCGATCTGGAGGATGTGCTGGGCATGGAGCGCGTCGCGCAGCCGGGGCCGCGCGCCGTGATGGTCGTGCGCTCCGCGACCGGCGTGCCGTTCGCCATGGGCGTGTCGGCGGTGGAAAATCACGAGGAACTCGTGATCCGTCCCGCATCGCCGCTGGTGATGGCGTCGGGCGTCTATGCCGGCATGACCCTGCCCGACAATGGCAAGCCGATGCTGTTGCTGGATGCGGCGGGCCTCGCCAATGCGGCGCGCCTGCCCAATATCGTCGACGATCATGCGGCGCGTCGGGCCGGAGAGGGCGAGGAGGCGCAGGGCGTCGTCGAGATGGTTCCCGCCTTGCGGTTCGAGGAATATTCGGGCGAGCGTCGATTGCTGAAGCTGTCGCTGATCGAGCGGGTCGAGGACATCGACGCCCGGCTGTTCGGCCGGTCGGGCGGTTGCGGCTTCGTGCGCCTGGACGGACGGCTGGTGCCGGTCGCCAACGGTCATCACGCCTTTTCCGAGGAGAAGGTCGCAGCGCTTCGCCTGCGCGACGGTGCGCGGGAGGCCTGCTATCCGGTCGCCGCGGTGCTCGACATCGTGGAAATGCCCGCCGTGCCGGACATGGTCGCAATGCATGGCCTGTTGAGCGGCGTCGCGGTGATCGACGGCGAGCATCTGGAGGTGATCAATCCCTTCGCCCTGTTCGCCGCCCTGCCGGACGAGCCGATCGCCGAGCGGAGCAGCGGCCGCTGCCTGCTGGCCGACAGCGAGGATGGCTGGACCCGCGAGATATTGGCGCCGCTGCTTCGACAGGCCGGGCATGAGGTGGTGATGGGCCTGCCCGCCGACGAAGCGGTCGACCCGCAGGACGTGGTGCTGTTCACCGGATCGGACGCGTCGCAGGCCGGCGAACTGCTGGGCTGCCGCATCGTCCATCTGCGCGCCACGCCCCGGCCCGCCGGTCCGCAGGACAGCAGCATCTATCGTTACGATCAGGACGCGCTGATGGCCGCGCTCTCCGGATCGCAGCGGTAGGAAGGGAGAATGGCCGCATGAACCAGCTTTACCTTTTCGCCACGCTGGCGGGCACGAGGATCGCCGTCCAGACCCGGGAGGTCGAGGCGGTGGTCAAGCTGACCGACATCTCGCCGGTGCCGGGCATGGGCGCGCATGTCGCGGGCCTTTCCGCGCTGCGCAGCCGGGTGCTGACCGTCATCGACGCCGCCGCGCTGGTGCGCGGGCTGCCGACGCCCGCGGAAAAACGCGGTTTCGCGATCATCGCCGACATCAGCGGCCACAGCTATGGACTGATGGTCGATGCCGTGCACGACATCTGCCAGGTGCCGGAGGGCGAATTGCCGCTGCGCGGCCAGCTGGATCCCGCCTGGGCTCCCTATGCCCGCGGCCTGGTGGAGCATGAGAGCCAGCCCTATCTGCTGGTGTCGCTGAGCGGCTTCATCGAGGGCGGCTCGCTCGCGCAGGCCGCATGACGATCTCGCACCGGCGTTTACCAAATCCTCGCCTTTGCCGGTTAAGGCCTGTGACCATGGGACGCAAAAAAAGGGACGCATTATGAAAAACTGCCTGGTCGTCGATGATTCGAAGGTCATCCGCAAGGTTGCCCGCCACATATTGGAATCGCTCGACCTTTCGGTGAGCGAGGCGGTCGACGGCCGCGACGCCCTTACGCAATGCGAAACGTCCGTGCCGGATGTGGTCCTGCTGGACTGGAACATGCCGGTGATGAGCGGCATGGAATTCCTCCAGGCGCTGCCGGACGCCAATCTGGCCACGCGGCCCAAGATCATCTTCTGCACCACGGAAAACGGCATCGGCCATATCAAGGCCGCGGTGGAGGCAGGCGCGGACGAATATGTGATGAAGCCGTTTGACCGGGAAACGCTGGAAAGCAAGCTGACGATCGTCGGCGTGATCTAGCGCCGCGTTCGGGATCGACCGATCTCCGCCGACCTTCCCGTCTTTTCCTTCAGCTCGCCTTTGTTCAGAAAGATTGCCTTCGATGACCGTTCACGTGCCGATCATGGCCAGCAGGGACGAGGACAGGGCGCTGCGCACCCTGATCGTCGACGATTCGGTTGTGGTCAGGACGGTCATAGAGCGGATTTTGAACGCCGACCGGCGATTTTCCGTCACGCACAAGACCAACAGCGCCGAACATGCGCTGGGCTATTTGCAGGACCATGAGGTCGACCTGATCCTGCTCGACATAGAGTTGCCGGGGCAGAGCGGCCTCATGGCGCTGCCGGCGATCCTGGGGATCAACCCCCGCGCCAAGGTCGTGATCCTGTCGGGCAATTGCGAGGAGGGGAGCGCCGCGGCGGTCGAGGCGCTGGCGCTGGGCGCGAGCGACATATTGGCCAAGCCGGGAAGCGGCAGCTTCGGCGAGCATTTCCCCCAGGCCCTGATCGACCGCCTGTTGCGTCTGTTCAGCGGCGCTGCGACCCCGGTCACGGTCCGACCGCCGCTGCGGATCGATCCGGAACAGGCGGCCAAGCCGCTTGCCTGCCTGGGCATCGGCGCATCGACCGGCGGCATCCATGCCCTGGGACAGCTTTTCGCGGGGCTGGCCGCGCCGCTGGGCGTGCCGATCCTGCTGACCCAGCATCTGCCGGCCAGCTTCACCCATTATTTCGTCCAGCAACTGGGGCGGATGACGTCCCTGCGCGTCAAGGTGGCGGAACAGGGCGAGATGCTGGCACCCGACATCGTCTATGTCGCGCCGGGCGACGCCAATCTCCAGCTTCGGCCGGGCCTTCACGGCCGGGTGTCGGTGGCGCTCAATCCGCAGCGCACGCCGACCGGCAACCTGCCCGGCGTCGACCCGATGTTCGCCAGCATGGCCCAGGCCTATGGCGCCGGCGCGGCGGGCGTGGTGCTGACCGGCATGGGGCGGGACGGGACGGCCGGCGCGCGCGACATCGTGGCGGCGGGCGGCTGGATCGTGGCGCAGGACGAAGCGAGCAGCGTGGTCTGGGGCATGCCCGGATCGATCGCCGGAGAAGGATTGAACTGCGCCCTGCTGGAACCCCATGCGATCATGGACTTCGTGGCGCGAAGAGGAAAGAACAGGAACTGATGGCATTGCCCCCTTCGGCCGACTCCCTCCCGTCCGGTTCCGCTTCGGCCGCTTCCATGGGCGGCGCGGCGCGCATCCTTTCCGGCCTGCTGGAGGCGCGCACCGGGCAGATCCTGTCCGAAAGCCGGGCCTGGCGGATGGAAACGGCGCTGAAGCCGGTGCTGCGCGCCCATGGACTGAGCGACATGGATGCGCTGGCGTCCCGCCTGATGGGGCGCAAGGACGCTACGCTGGAAAATGACGTGGTGAACGCGCTGCTCAACAATGAGAGCAGCTTCTTCCGCGACCTCCAGATCTTCGACATGATCCACCGCCATATCCTGCCGCGCATCCATGGGCAGCGGTCGGACCGGACGTTGCGCATCTGGAGCGCGGGCTGTTCGACGGGGCAGGAGGTCTATTCGCTGGCGATCCAGCTTTGCAACGACATGGCGCGCTGGCGCGGCTGGCGCATCGAGATATTGGCGACCGACATCTCCACCGCGGCCATCGCCCAGGCGAAGGCAGGCATCTTCACGCAGATGGACGTGCAGCGGGGCCTGCCGGTGGGCGACCTGCTCAAATGGTTCGACCCCGCGGGCGACGACTGGCGCGCCAATGCGGCGCTGCGCCAGATGATCGATTTCCGCACCGACAATCTGTTCGACGCGCGCGCGCCCCAGGGGGAATACGACCTTCTGCTCTGCCGCAACGTGCTCCTCTACTTCACGCCCGAACGTCGCCAGAGCGTGCTGCGTCTCCTTGCACGGCACAGCCATGCGGGCTCCGTCCTGCTGCTCGGCGCGGGGGAGACGGTGATCGGCCATAGCGACGATTTCATCCCCCACGCCGAATTTCGCGGCGGCTATGGACGCCGGGACGCCGCGACCCAGGCGGGCGGAGCGATGCGCCGGGCGGTCTGATCGCCCCGGCGGGAAAATGCCGCAGCCCGCTTGATTGGCCTGCCGCTGTCGGCCATGGTCTGTCCGCGCCCTCCAGGCGCTGACGGACGCATGCGAGTGACTGGCCCTTGGCGATGAACGACTTTCCGATGATCGACACGCCGTCGCCCAATTTCGACGAGCGCAGCCTGCCAATCTCCATGCTGGTGCTGCATTATACGGGAATGGTCGATGCGGCCACGGCGATCAACTGGCTCGCCAGCCCGGAATCCAAGGTTTCCGCCCATTATGTCGTGACGGAGGATGGGCAGGTCATCCGCATGGTCGATGAGGAAAAGCGCGCCTGGCATGCCGGACGGGCGCATTGGCGCGGCATCGACGACATCAATTCGGCCAGCATCGGCATAGAGATCGTCAATCCGGGCCATGAATGGGGCTATCGGCCCTTTCCGGACGCGCAGATGGGGTCGCTGATCCCGCTGATCCACCAGATCGTGCAGCGGCACAAGATCACGCGGGGCAACATCGTCGGGCATAGCGACGTCGCCCCGGCGCGCAAGCAGGATCCGGGCGAGCTTTTCCCCTGGGGGCAGTTGGCGCGGCTGCGGCTGGCCTTGCCGCGCCCGACCAGGAATCTGATGGACCCGCATTGGAGCGACGGCGGCTTCATGCTGGCGCTGGAGCGTTTCGGCTATGACATTGCCGAGCCGCAGGCGGCGGTGGTGGCGTTCCAGCGGCGCTTTCGCCCCGAACTGATCGACGGGATCATCGATGGAGAGTGCCGGGCGATCCTGCTGGCGCTGCTGCTGCCCAAGCCCCAGGGTGACGACTAAGCGGCGTGATGACTGAACGGGGATGACGGATGCCCCGGACCCGTGTATAGGCGCCCATGCCAGAGGGCCGGGCGGCCGCGGCGTGGCGGGTAACTTCCACGGCGAGGAAAGTCCGGGCTCCACGAAATGACGGTGCCGGCTAACGGCCGGCTGGAGTGATCCAAGGGACAGTGCAACAGAAAGCAGGTCGCCCAAGGCTTCGGCCCCAAGACTTCGGTCGGGTGAAATTGAAAGGGTGCGGTAAGAGCGCACCGCGCCTGCGGCAACGCAAGGCGGCACGGTAAACCCCACCGGGAGCAAGACCGAATAGGGGCGGCGCGCAGTTTCGGCTGCTAGGCCAGTTTCGGCTGAGACCGCCCGGGTTGGTTGCTTGAGGGACGGAGCGATCCGTCCCCTAGAGGAATGGTCGCCACCCTTCGCAAGAGGGGGACAGAACCCGGCTTACAGGCCCTCTGGCATCTCGATCGGATGAACAGCCGGATTTCGGCTTTTAGCCACTTCCCGACATTCCGAATTTGTCCACGCTGCCTAGTTCTGCCGTTGGGAAATTTTCGCAGCGTCCGAACTGGGTTCCTGCCGGCGCAGGAACACGACGGCCCATATATTCTCAACCCAGCCCGAACTCCGCCCAGATGGGGAGATGGTCCGACGCCTTGCGGGCCGCCGCGCTTTCATGGACGCCGCAGTCGACCAGTTTCAACCGCCCGCAAT
The DNA here is from genome assembly GCF_000264945.2 of Sphingobium indicum B90A. Lineage (NCBI taxonomy): Bacteria > Pseudomonadati > Pseudomonadota > Alphaproteobacteria > Sphingomonadales > Sphingobiaceae > Sphingobium > Sphingobium indicum. The sequence goes on along the minus strand of NZ_CP013070.1, from coordinate 1,862,406 downwards.
GCATGATCCGGTCGAGCCGCGCCACCGGGCGCCGCGCATGGAAGGACCGGCCGCAGGGCGCGAAGCTGTAATGGCGGGCGAAATCGGCCAGGCATCCCCGTTCCGCGCTCCATTCGTTGAGGTCGCCCATCAGCACCGTCGGCATGGCGTCGCGTGAGGATGCGGCGTGGATCACCGCCGCGGCCTGCTTGCGTCGCCACAGCCCGGACAGGTCGAGATGCATGCCGAAGACGCGCAGGGACGCCTTGCCCAGCGTCACTTCCGCCATGGTCGCGCCGCGCGGCTCCAGGCAGGGGAGGTGCAGCACGTCGTGCGCGCCGACCTCCGCCTCCTTGCGCACCAATATCGCGTTGCCGTGCCAGCCCATCGAGTCCACATGCACGTTCAGCGGCACGGGCCGGTAGGGGCTGATGCTCTCCAGCAGCCAGGGTGGCAGCGCCGCCGAGCGCACGCCGAAGCGGCGGTCAGCCTCCTGCAACGCGATGATGTCCGCGTCGAGTTCGTTCAGCACGTCGATCACCCGCTCGGGAACCCGGCGGCGGTCGGTGCCAATGGCTTTGCGGATATTGTAGCTGGCGACGCGAACGGTCTTCATGGCGAAACAATGCGCCATGGCACGCCCGGTTTCCATCGGAAGATGCAAAGAGCAATTGTGTTCCGCATATGTTCTGATATGCGTGAGCCATGGCAAAAGCAAAGCGCAAATTCGTCTGTCAGCAATGCGGCACCGTTTCCGGCCGGTGGCAGGGGCAGTGCGACGATTGCGGCGAATGGAACAGCATCGTCGAGGAAGCGGCGGAGACGGTCTTTTCCGCCCGCCATGACCTGCATAGCGGGGGCAGGGCGCTGATGCTGGTGGGGCTGGACGACAAGGTGGAGCTGCCGCCGCGCACCACGACCGGGATCGCGGAATTCGACCGGGCATTGGGTGGCGGGATCGTTTCCGGTTCGGCCACGCTGATCGGCGGCGATCCGGGCATCGGCAAGTCGACGCTGCTGTTGCAGGCGGCGGCGCGCATCGCTTCGGCCGGGCACAGCGTCGCCTATATCAGCGGCGAGGAGGCGTCGGACCAGGTCCGGCTGCGCGCCCAGCGCCTGGGTCTGGGCAATGCGCCGGTGCAACTGGCCAGCGCCACTTCCGTGCGCGACATACTGACCACGCTGGGGGAGGGCGCCCCGCCCGCGCTGCTGATCATCGATTCGATCCAGACGATGCACAGCGACCTGATCGAGGGCGCGCCGGGCACGGTCAGCCAGGTGCGCGCTTCCAGCCAGGAACTGATCCGCTTCGCCAAGCAGCGCGGCACCGCGCTGATCCTGGTCGGCCATGTGACCAAGGACGGCAGCATTGCCGGTCCCCGCGTGCTGGAGCATATGGTCGACACGGTGTTGAGCTTCGAGGGCGAGCGCAGTCATCAATATCGTATCCTGCGCGCCATCAAGAACCGCTTTGGCGGCACGGACGAGATCGGGGTGTTTGCCATGGTGGCGGAAGGGCTGGAGGAGGTCGCCAACCCCTCCGCCCTGTTCCTCACGCATCGCGACGAGAATGTGACCGGCGCGACCGTGTTTCCCGCGCTGGAGGGGACGCGGCCGGTGCTGGTGGAGATCCAGGCGCTGGTGGTGCGGCTTTCCAGCGGCGCGACCCCCCGCCGCGCCGTGGTGGGGTGGGACAGCGGGCGGCTTGCCATGGTGCTGGCCGTGCTGGAGGCGCGCTGCGGCCTCAGCTTCTCGACCTGCGAAGTCTATCTGAACGTCGCGGGCGGCTATCGCCTGTCGGACCCGGCAGCCGACCTTGCCGTCGCCGCCGCGTTGATGTCGGCCCTGTCGGAGCGTCCCGTGCCCGCCGATGTCGTCCTCTTCGGCGAAATCGCGCTGTCGGGGGAAATCCGTCCCGTGGCGCATGCCCCGCTGCGGCTGCGGGAAGCCGCCAAGCTGGGTTTCAACCGCGCCTTCGTCCCCGCCGCCGTGGCGGACGGGGTCAAGGGCATTTCGGTCAGCGGCTATCGCGCCCTTGCGCAACTTGTTGACCAGATGCTTGGGCGCGGATAGCCACGGCGCGATGAACGCGATCGATATTCTCGTCCTGCTGCTGATCGGCGGCTGCGCCATTTTCGGGCTGATGCGGGGTTTCGTGCAGGAAACCCTGTCGCTGATCGCATGGGTGCTGGCGATCTTCGCGATCCGGCTGTTCCATGCCTCGGTCACGGAACTGGCCACGTCCTTCGTCGGCAGCACCAGCGGGGCGGCGGTGCTGGCCTTCGCGCTGGTGTTCGGCGTCACCTTCGGCGCGGGCAAGCTGCTCGCCCGCGCCATTGGCCGCCGCACGCGGCAGTCGGTGCTGGGGCCTGTCGACCGGGTGCTGGGCGCGGGGTTCGGGGCGGTGAAGGGGCTGATCGGCGCGACGCTGGTCTTTCTGGCGTTCAGCCTGGTTTACGACACCTTCTACGGCAGCGGCGCACGGCGGCCGGACTGGCTCTCCGACGCGCGCACCTATCCGCTGCTGAACGCCAGCGGCCAGGCGATCAGCGAATTCGTCGCGGAACGGCGGGCGCGCAGGCCTTCGGAAACGGATTAGGGCAGCCCCGTCCGTTCCGCCTGCGTATTGGAGGCAACTTTCGGTTCTGCCCGCCCGTTTATGGGGCAACAGCAACCGAAGGAGACATCCGATGGGTGAGATGACCGACAAGGTGAAGGCGGCCGGCAACAAGGCTGCCGGAGCGATCAAGGAAGCAACCGGCCGCAACCAGCGCGATCCCGATCTGGTCGCGGAAGGCCGGGCGCAGAAGGCCAAGGGCACGGCGCAGGACATCAAAGGTTCGGTCAAGGGCGCGCTTGGCGACAAGATCTGAACGCAAGTCCAAGAGCGTTTCATAGAATGGCCTCGCCTTTTTGGCGGGGCCTTTTACTGTATTATTGACATCATACGCCTCTTGCTGTTCCAATCCGTTCGGCAAGGGAGTTCAGGACCATGTTGGACAGACGGTCGATCATCGCGGGCGGGACGGCTTCGTTCCTGTGCGCCGCCGGGTTGCGGGCGCAGGTTCTGCCGCCGCAGGGTTTTGCGACGCCTTCGGGCACCGTCCCCTTCGCGCCCGACGTGTTTCGCGAGCGCCGCCGCCGGGTGATGGAGGCGTTGAAGGACGGCGTCGCCGTCGTCCATGGCGCGGGGCCGGTGGAAAGCGGCGCGGCGGTGGCGCCGCCCTTCGTGCAGGATGGCGATTTCGCCTGGCTGACCGGCATTGTCGACGAGCCGGGCGCCGTCCTGGTCATGGCGCCTGCCGAGCGCACGGTCAGGGAATGGCTGCTGCTGCCGTCCCGCGACGTGGAGTCGGAGCGGTGGGAGGTAGAGCGCCTGCCGCTGGGCACCGAACTGGAGCGGCGCACGGGCTTTTCGCGGGTGGCGCGCACCAGCGGCCTGGGGAGCCTGGTCACCACCCTGGCCGAGCGGTCCAAGACGCTGCATTTCCTGGGGCCGATCGTCAGCGCGTCCGCGCCCGTGCCCAAGGCGCTGGAGCTTTACGGCAAGGTGATGCAGCGGGTGCCGGGCGTATCGTTGAAGGACGACAGCGGCCTTCTGCCCTCGCTGCGCATCGTCAAGGAGGCGCGCGAACTGGAGTTGATGCGCAAGGCGATGGCGGCGACGGCGCGGGGCCATCTTGCGGCGATGAAGCAGGTGCGCCCCGGCATGACCGAAAGGCAGTTGAAGGCGATATTGGAGGATGGCTTCCGCGCCGGGGACGGCGAGGGGCTGGCCTATGACAGCATCGTCGCCACCGGGCGCAACGCGGCGTCGCTGCACTATACGGGCGGCGGCGGGGTGATCGGGGAGAAGGATCTGATCCTGATCGACGCGGCGGCCTCCGTCGGGGGCTATGCCTGCGACGTGACGCGCACCTTCCCTGCCAGCGGCAGGTTCACCGACGAGCAGCGCGCATCCTATGAACTGGTGTTGGCTGCCCAAGCGGCGGCTGTCGCGAAGCTCAAGGCCGGGGTCTATTATGAGGATCTGGTCGAGGCGGCGAAGGAGGTGTTCCGCAAGGCGGGGCGGGTCGACGATTTCACCCATGGGTTGGGGCATCTGGTCGGGCTCGACGTCCATGATGCGGGCGACATGTCGAAGCCGCTGCCGGCGGGCGCGGTGATCACGGTGGAGCCGGGGCTTTATGTCCAGTCCGCCAATTACGGCATCCGGATCGAGGATCTGTACCTGATCACGCCGACAGGATCGCAGCGGTTGAGCGAGGGCGTGCCGCGAACGGTGGAGGAGGTCGAGGGGGCGATGGGGCGGTAGGCTTGCTTTTGGATAGCGCCGGGCTCCTGCGAAGGCAGGAGCCTATGCCGCGTGGACAGATTCGGAATGTCGGGAAATGGCCATACCCGACCTTGTTGCATCCTAATTCCCTTTCCGCTAAAGGCGCCGCAAGCAATCGGGCGGTTCGCCGCCTGATACCCTGACAAATCCATGGCGCCCAAAAGGGGGCACCGGATGGACGCTGGCCGGCGAGGTTTCGCCCGCCGGCGATTTTGTCGTTTGGCGGGGTGGCGTAGTTTTCCGGGCCTTTCGGTCCAAATGAGGTGATGATGTTCGATTCGCTCAGCGATCGTCTTGGTGGGGTATTCGACAAGCTGCGTGGGCGCGGTGCGCTGACGGAGGACGATGTCCGCGCCGCGATGCGCGAGGTGCGAATCGCGCTGCTGGAGGCCGATGTCGCGCTTCCCGTCGTCCGCCAGTTCGTGGAGCAGGCGACCGAGCGGGCGGTCGGCAGCGACGTGCTGCGCTCGGTCACGCCGGGGCAGATGGTCGTCAAGATCGTCTCCGACACGCTGACCGAGACGCTGGGCGCGGAAACCAGCGATCTGCTGATCGACGTGATCCCGCCCGCCGTCATCATGATGGTCGGCCTGCAGGGGTCGGGCAAGACCACCTCCACCGCCAAGATCGCCAGGCGCCTCAAGGAAAAAGAGCGCAAGAAGGTGCTGATGGCATCGCTCGACGTCCAGCGCCCCGCCGCGCAGGAGCAGTTGGCGGTGCTTGGTACCCAGACCGATGTGGCGACCCTGCCCATCGTGCCGGGGCAGCAGCCGGTCGACATCGCGAAGCGGGCGTTGCAGGCGGCGAAGCTGCAGGGCTTCGACGTGGTGATGCTGGACACCGCCGGTCGCCTGCATGTCGACCAGGCGCTAATGGACGAGATGAAGGCGGTCGCCGAAGTCTCCAACCCGGCGGAAATCCTGCTGGTGGTCGACTCGCTGACCGGCCAGGACGCGGTGAATGTCGCGACCAGCTTTACGGCGCAGGTGCCGCTGACCGGCGTGGTGCTGACCCGGATGGACGGCGATGCCCGTGGCGGCGCGGCGCTGTCGATGCGGGCCGTCACCGGACGTCCGATCAAGTTCGCGGGCACCGGCGAAAAGCTGGACGCCATAGAGCCGTTCCATCCGGCGCGGGTGGCGCAGCGCATCCTGGGCATGGGCGATGTCGTGTCGCTGGTCGAGAAGGCGGCCGAGACCATCGACGCCGAGGAAGCCGACAAGCTGGCCAAGAAGATGGCCAAGGGTCAGTTCGACATGAACGACCTGCGCGCCCAGTTGAACCAGATGCGCCGCATGGGCGGGCTTGGCGCGCTGGCGGGCATGCTGCCGGGCCTCAAGAAGGCGCAGGCGGCGATGGCCAATAGCGGCGCCAACGACAAAACGCTGATCCATCTGGACGCGATGATCGGGTCGATGACCCCCAAGGAGCGGGAAAAGCCCGCCCTGATCAACGCCAAGCGCAAGATCCGCATCGCCAAGGGCAGCGGCACCACGGTGCAGGAAGTCAACCGTCTCCTGAAAATGCATCAGGAAATGGAAACGGCGATGAAGAAGATCCGCAAGATGGGTGGCCTCAAAGGGCTGGCCAAGATGTTCACCGGCGGCGGGCTGGACGGGATGCTCGGCGGGGGCGGCGCGCCGCCGCAGGGCCTGCCGGGGCTGGGAGGCAATATGCCGAACCTGCCGCCGGGCTTTCAGAATTTCTTGAAGAAATAGCCCGTCATCCCAGCGAAGGCTGGGATTTCAGGCACCAGATCCCAGCCTTCGCTGGGATGACGAATTGAGAAACAGACAGTTAGTTAGAAAGGTCAAATTACATGGCAACGTCCATTCGTCTTTCGCGCGGCGGTTCCAAGAAGCGTCCCTATTATCGCATCGTCGTGGCCGACAGCCGCGCCCCGCGTGACGGCAAGTTCATCGAGCGCATCGGCAGCTACAACCCCGTCCTGCCCAAGGGCGACGAGAAGCGCGTCGTTCTGGACGTCGAGCGGGCGAAGCACTGGGTCGCCGCCGGCGCGCAGCCGACCGACCGCGTGGCCCGCTTCCTGGACGCCGCCGGCGTGAAGGAGCGCGCCGCCCGCAACAACCCGAAGAAGGCCGAGCCGGGCCAGAAGGCCAAGGATCGCGCCGAAGACCGCGCCGCCAAGGCCGCGGAAGCCGCTGAGGCCGCCGAAGCCGCCAAGGCCGCCGCCGCCGAGGCCGCTGCCGCTCCGGCCGAAGAGCCGGCTGCCGAAGAAGCAGCCGCTCCGGCTGAGGAAGCCGCCGCCGAGCAGGCCGAAGGCTGAGCCCTTTGACCGACAAGCCCGTCACTCTCGCCGTCATCATCGGCGCGCATGGGGTGACGGGCGAGGTCCGCCTGAAGCTGTTTGGGGAGGGGGCGGAAACGCTCAAATCCTATGGCGGCTTCGATGCGGCGGGGCGCACATTGACGTTGAAGTCGGTGCGCCCCGGCCCCAATGGCGCGGTCGCGCGCTTTGCCGAGGTCGGCGATCGCTCCGCTGCGGAGGCGTTGCGGGGGACCGAGCTGACGGTGCCCCGGTCCGCCTTGCCTCCCCTGGGGGAGGGCGAATATTATCATGCCGACCTGATCGACCTGCCCTGTTTCTCCAGCGAGGGAGAGGGGCTGGGCCATGTCGTGGCGGTCGAGAATTTCGGCGCGGGCGACATCATCGAGGTGGAGCGGCCCAACGGCAAGCGCTTCATGGCGCCGATGCATGCGGTGACCATCGCGGATGGGCGGGCGGTCGTCGAGGCGGCCTTCGCCGTTTGATTTTTCGGTTGGCCTGCTCCTGCCTTCGCGGGAGCATGTTGCGTGTAGATGAGAGACCGTTGGAGGGCGAACCATGCCGAAAATCCTTGCCGCCCTCTACCTGCTCCTGATGGTCGCCGCTGGCTGGCGGCTGTTCGCCATGTCCTGGTCGCGCGCGCTCAAGATCGCGGCGGCCGCGGCGCTGGTCATTCCCATTCCCATGCTGTTCCTGCTGCCCGCGCTGATGCAGCCGGACCGTCCCTTCGCCGACCTGCTGCGCGGCATCGGCATCGCGTTGATGCTGGGCGGCGCGGCGTCGATGCTGGGCGGCGTGGCGGGGGCGTGGCTCAAGGCGCGCAGGACGTGAGCTTCCAGGCCCAGCTATTGACCCTCTATCCGGAGATGTTTCCGGGGCCTTTGGGCATGTCGCTGGCCGGGCGGGCGCTGGCGGAGGGGAAATGGGCCTGCGATCCGATCCACATCCGCGACTTCGCCACGGACAGGCACCGCACGGTGGACGATACGCCTGCGGGCGGCGGCGCGGGCATGGTGCTGCGCGCCGACATATTGGCCCATGCCATCGACCATGCGCTGGCAAAGCGCCCGGACCTGCCCGTCATCGCCATGACGCCGCGGGGCGCGCCGGTCACGCAGGGGCGGATTCGCGAACTCGCCGCCGGTCCGGGAGCGACCATCCTCTGCGGCCGGTTCGAGGGGTTTGACGAGCGGATTTTCGAGGCGCGGCCCGTCGAGCAGGTCAGCATGGGGGACATCATCCTTTCCGGCGGGGAAATGGGCGCGCTGATGCTGCTGGATGCTTGCATCCGCCTGCTTCCTGGGGTAATGGGCGCCGCTTCCAGTGGGGATGAGGAGAGCTTCGAAAGCGGCCTCCTCGAATATCCGCACTATACCCGGCCCGTTATATGGGAAGGGCGCATGATCCCTGAAGTGTTGCGATCGGGGGATCATGCGAAGATCGCCGCCTGGCGGAAACAAAGGGCGGAAGAGGACACACGGCTAAGGCGGCCGGACCTTTGGGAACGCCATATCGGCGTTCGGGACCAGTCGCCCTCTGGTGCGCAACGCGAGAAGTAGGACTTAGAAGTCATGAACCTGATCCAGCAGATCGAGGCCGAGAATATCGCGGCCCTGGCCAAGGACATCCCGGAATTCCGCCCCGGCGACACGCTGCGCGTCGGCGTGAAGGTCATCGAAGGCGACCGCAGCCGCGTTCAGAATTACGAAGGCGTCTGCATCGCCCGCTCGAACAAGGGCATGGGCAGCAACTTCACCGTGCGCAAGATCAGCTTCGGCGAGGGCGTGGAGCGCGTCTTCCCGCTTTATTCGCCGAACATCGATTCGATCACCGTCGTCCGCAAGGGCGTGGTGCGTCGCGCCAAGCTCTATTATCTGCGCGGCCGCACCGGCAAGCGCGCTCGCATCGCCGAGCGCCGCGACGTGCGCAGCGAGGATTGATCCTTCCGAAAAGCTGTCCTTGACAGTTGTAAAAAAGAGACAGGCGGCGTCCGTGAGGGCGTCGCCTTTTTCTTTGTGTTTCAATGGCTTGATTGGGAATTGTCTCGCCTCTCGCGGGTCTGGCCAAGCATGATTTCGCATGCGCATCGAAATTCGTTTTTCCTTGATGGCGGTTTTGTGTCAGCGTTCCGTTTCCAGAGGTTGCTCAATATTTCCGACGATCAGACCGGCAGGTTTGGCGCAGGGAAAGTGCGTCTTGAAGATATTTGGAGAAATAGAGGCAATTAAAACAAGAAAATATCTGTCGGGAGAGGCTCTTTTAATAACAAAAGCAAGGGGCCTGTTCATGAACGCAAAGAGTTTTATTTCTCGTACGGCGATGATTATCGCGCTATCGTCTCCAACGACTATTCTGGCTCAGACGACGGATCCGCAAGCAGCCTCTGCCACCGATGGCGCTGCGATCATCGTGACCGGCACCCGCCTCACCGGCATGCGAGCGGTCGATAGTCCTGCTCCGATCCAGCTTTTGAGCGCGGATACGTTGCAACGCACGGGGTCTCCGGACCTGATGCAGAGCCTGGCGCAACAGCTTCCCTCGGTTCAGGCGCAATCCTTCGGCGGTGACCTTCAGGCGCATAATCTGCAGATGAAGCTGCGCGGCCTGAGCCCGAACCACACGCTGATCCTGGTCAACGGCAAGCGCCGCCATGGCACGGCCAACGTTTCGGTCGCGGGCGGGCCCTACGGCGGCAGCGCCGCGCCGGACATCAGCTTCATCCTGCCCGAATCGATCGAGCGCGTCGAAGTGCTGCAGGACGGCGCGGCGGCGCAATATGGCACGGACGCCATCGCGGGCGTCATCAACTTCCTCCAGAAGAAGGCCGACCATGGCGGCTCGATCAATGCCACCGGCGGCGAATATTATGACCAGGGCGGCAAGACCTACGCGATTGGCGGCAATATCGGTCTCGCCCCTTTCGAGGGCGCTTATCTCAACATCTCCGCGCAGAAGAAGCACAAGGGGTTCAGTTTCCGCGGCGACATCAATCCGCAGGCGATCCGGTTGTCCTCGACCTACCCGGAAATCAAGAATCTGCCCGGTTATCCCTATACCAACCGGATCATCGGCGATCCGCACATCGACCAGACGGTCGTGAACTACAATGCCGGCTATGAATTCGGCGATTATGAAATCTACAGCTTCGGCAGCTACGGCCACAAGAAGGCGGCCGCCTATGAAAATACCCGGCCGCCGACGACCGTCGTCAGCGCCAGCGGCGTGCCCTATTATGCCGGGGGATTCCAGCCGCAGGAGCGGATCGACGAAACCGATTATTCGGTGACCGGCGGCTTCCGCGGCACGGTTGGCGACACGACCTTCGACCTGGCCTCCACCTACGGCAAGGATGTGGTAGAGGTCTATGTCTACCATTCGGCCAACGCCCAGCTTTACGCCGATACCGGCTTCACGCCCGAAACCTTCCACAATGGCGATTTCTTCAACACCCAGTGGAGCAACACGCTCGACCTGACGCATGCGCTGGACGTTGGCCTTTCGGAACCGATCAACATCGCGGCTGGCCTGGAATTTCGGCACGAGACCTACGGAATCCGCGCCGGCGATCCGGCCTCCTATTATGGCGGCGGTGCGCAGTCCTTCTTCGGCTACAGCCCCAATGACGCGGGCAAGTATAAGCGGGACAATTTCTCGCAATATCTGGACATCAGCCTAAAGCCGCTGGAAAACTGGCTGGTGGATGGCGCGGTCCGTCACGAACATTATAGCGACTTCGGTGACACGACCGTCTTCAAGCTGACCACCCGCTACGACTTTTCCGATGCCTTTGCGCTGCGCGGCACGGTCAGCACGGGCTTCCGTGCGCCGACTCTGGCGGAAGGCGGCTATTCGGGCCTGAACGTGGGCCCCGGCTTCATCGGCGGCGTGCTGCCGCCCGCTTCGGCCGCGGCAGGAGCGTTGGGCTTCGGCGGTCTCAAGCCTGAAAAGTCCACCAACTTCAGCCTGGGCACGGTGTTCAATCCCACGCGGAACTTCACCCTCACGCTGGACGCCTATCAGATCACGATCCGCAACCGCATCATGACCTCGACGGCCTTCTCCGGTTTCACCGGCAATCGCTGCCCGGCGGGCTATGCCGGCAGCAACGCGGCGGCCTGTCTGCCCTTCGATGCGGACCAATATGCCATTTACAACCAGCTCGCGGTGCTGAGCGCGGTGAATGCGGCGCTGGGCGGCAGCAGCACGGTGACCGACTGGCGGACGGCGGATGCCATCCCGGCCTATGTGCTGTTCGCGGACAATGGCATCGATCGCAACACCGAAGGCGGCGTGTCGGTGCAGAGCTTTGTCAATGGCGTGAAGATGCGGACTCGCGGCATCGATCTGGTGGCGAGCTACCTCACGGAGCTGGGCGATATGGGCAAGCTCGACCTGACGCTCACCGCCAATTACAATCAGAACAAGGTGCTGGGCATCAATCCGCTGCCCTCCGCGCTCTATTCCAGCACGATCAATCCGGAGCTTACGCGCCTGATCGACGCGACGAGCGAGGTGGAACTGGAGCATAGCACGCCGCGCTTCCGGGGCACGTTCAACGCCTTCTGGACCTGGGGCAAGTTCACGGCGAACCTGCGCGAAAGCTATTATTCGCAGGTCTACACGCTGGAAACGGCGCGTAGCGGTCCGGATGCGGGCAATCTGATCAAGGTGCCGGTCAAGGAGGCGTTCATCACCGACCTCGAACTGGGCTATCAGATCGCCAAGCCGATCAAGATTTCCGTCGGCGCAAACAATCTGTTCAACAAATATCCGACGCAGCGGTCCAAGGAGTTCATCCGCAACACGGAGCTGGCCAATCAGGAGCGTGGCTATTCGACGAGCAAATATCCGACCTTCTCGCCCTATGGCATCAACGGCGGCTATTATTATGCGCGCGTGAACGTGACTTTCTAAAGAACATGGGCGGGCCGTTCGGTCTGCCCTTTTCGACCGGAAAGGCGGCGAACGGCAGCGGTCCGTCGCCGCCTTTTCTTCCATCTGGTACGTAAGCCCATGCCGCTTCTTCATCGTCTCGCCGTTCCGGCCGATGAACCATCCCTTGTCCATGTGATGACCCTGGCCATCGACCGCCTGCAATCCGGCTTCCTGACGCCTGAGCAGGTGAAGACCAGCCATGGCTTCATGGGGCTGGACAGCCGGTTGATCGCGGACGGCACTTATTTCGTGATCGAGGATCGGGGGGAGATTGCCGGGTGCGGCGGGTGGAGCCGGCGCGCCACGGCCTATGGCGGCGACCATAGCGCGGGGCGGGACGACCGGCTGCTCGATCCGGCGGCGGAGGCCGCCAGGGTGCGGGCCATGTACACCCATCCCGATCATGTGCGGAAGGGCGTGGGCACGATGATCCTCTCGCTCTGCGAAGCGGCGGCGCGGGCGGAGGGCTTTGCGGCGCTGGAGCTTTCCGCCACCATGGCGGGGGTGCCGCTCTATCGCAGCTTCGGCTTTGCCGACGTGCGGGCGTTCGAGGATAGCGGCGTGCCGCTGATCCTGATGCGCAAGCCTATTTCCGACTCGTGAACCACAGGCCGATCAGGCTGAGCGCCGCCGCCGCCGACATGTAGAGGCCGACCAGTTCCACGCCCTGCACCTGGATCAGCCAGGTCGCGACGATGGGCGCCATCGCGCCGCCGATGATCCCGCCCAGGTTGAAGGCGAAGGATGCGCCGGTATAGCGCAACTGCACCGGGAAGAGATGCGGCAGATAGGCGCCCAGCGGGCCGTAGACGAAGCCCATCAGGAGCAGGGCGAGGCTGAGGATCAGGAAGATCGGCAGCAACTGCCCGGTGCCCATGGCGGGGCCGAAGATGACGCCCATCGCCACCGTGCCGATGCAGCCCGCGACCAGCACGCGGGTGGGGCTGCTCCTGTCCGCCCACCAGCCCGCGATGACGATGCTGAGCGCCATGAACAGGATCGCGCCCAACTGGATGGCGAGGAAGGTTTCGCGGTCGATCTTGAGCGTCGTGGTGCCGTAGCCGAGCGCGAAGGCGGTCGCGATATAATAGACGGCGAAGCAGGCGGCGCAGGCGAAGGTGCCCGCGACGGCCGCGCCCAGATGGCTCTGGAGCAGCGTGGCGAGCGGCACGGCGGGCGGCGGGGCTTCGGCGCGGGCGGCGGCGAATTCGGGCGTTTCGGTGAGCTTCAGGCGAATCCACAGGCCCAGCAGCACCAGCACCGCGCTGCCCAGGAAGGGCAGGCGCCAGCCCCAGGCGAAGAAATCATCGTCGGTGAGGAAGGTGCCCAGGACCAGGAACAGCCCGTTGGCGGCGATGAAGCCGACCGGGGCGCCCAATTGCGGGAACATGCCGAAACGGGCGCGCCAGCCCGGCGGGGCGTTCTCCACCGCCAGCAGCGCCGCGCCGCCCCATTCGCCGCCCAGCCCCAGGCCCTGGCCGAAGCGCAGCAGGCAGAGGATCAGCGGCGCCCACCAGCCGATGCTTTGATAGGTGGGCAGGAAGCCGATGGCGAGCGTCGACCCCCCCATCAGCATCAGCGACGTCACCAGCGTCGCCTTCCGCCCGATGCGGTCGCCATAATGGCCGAACACCGCCGCGCCGAGCGGCCGGGCGAAGAAGGCGAGGGCCAGGCTGCCATAGGCCGCCAGCAACTGCGCGGAGGGGGAGGAGGCGGGGAAGAAGAGCGGGCCGAAGACCAGGCTGGCGGCGGTGGCGTAGATATAGAAGTCGTAGAATTCCACCGCCGTGCCGATCAGGCTGGCCGCCAGCACCCGCTTGTGCCGCAGCATCGCGCCGATCCCGCCCATCTCCTCCGAAGTCGCTTCCGCCACCTGCGCCGCCCCCGTCGCCATCATTTCGCTCTTTTCTGGTTCAGCAATTCATAGGCCATGACCGCGCAGGCCACCGCCGCGTTCAGGCTGTCCGCCTTGCCCAGCATCGGCATCTTCACCAGCAGGTCGCATTCCGCCTCATAGCTTTCGGGCAGGCCCTGCGCCTCATTGCCGACCAGCAGGAAGCTGGGGCTTTGGTAGCGCGGTTCCTGATAGTCGCGCGTGGCCTTCAGGCTGGTGCCGATCAGTTCGCCCGGTCCTTCGCGCAGCCAGTGCATGAATTCGCCCCAGCGCGCCTGGGTGATGGACTGGGTGAAAAGGGCGCCCATGCTGGCCCGCACGGATTCGACGGAGAAGGGGTCGACGCAATCGTCGATCAGGATCAGCCCGCCCGCGCCCACGGCGTCGCCGGTGCGCAATATGGTGCCCAGATTGCCGGGATCGCGCAGCGACTGGGCGACGATCCAGATGTCGGCCTTGCCCCGATCAAGCTTCGCCAGCGGGGTCAGCCGGTCGCGATAGACGCCGACCACCGCTTGCGGATTGTCCTTGCCGCTGATCTTGGAGAGGATGTCGGGCGTGGTTTCGATGACGTCGCCGCCCGCCGCCTCCATCGCCGCGATCAGCTCGGCGGCCAGGGGATGGGTGGAGCCGGCGTGGAACAGCATTTCCGGCAGCACGCCTTCCTCGCGCGCTTCGGTCAGGATGCGCAGCCCTTCGGCCAGGAAGAGGCCCTCCGCCTTGCGGAATTTCTTTTCGCGCAGGGAGCGGACGCGCTTCACCAGCGGGTTGGAAAATCCGGTGATCTCTCGCGCCACGATCCTGTCTCTTGCCCTTTTCGAAGGTCCGCCGAAACGGCCTCTCTATAGGGGGAGCGCGGAAAAGGGTAGGGGGCTTGGCCGTTCAGAAAACCGCCGCCACCAACTGCGCGAACGCGTCGGCGCGGTGGCTCATGCCATGCTTTTTTTCCGGGTCCATCTCGCCGAAGCTGATGTCGTGGCCATGCGGCTGGAAGATCGGATCATAGCCGAAACCCCGGTCCCCGCGCGGCGGCCAGATGATGGTGCCGTCGACGCGGCCCTCGAACGCCTCCACATGGCCGTCGGGCCAGGCGAGGGCAAGCGCGCAGATGAAATGCGCGCCGTGGCCCGCTTCCGGCCCCTTCGCCTGGATATTGTCCCAGACCAGCCGCATGGCGATGCCGAAATCCTTGGTCGGGCCGGCCCAACGAGCGGAGAAGATGCCCGGATCGCCGTTCAGCGCCTCCACGCACAGGCCGCTGTCGTCGGCCAGCGCGGGAAGGCCGGAAAGGTCGGCCGCCTGCATCGCCTTCAACTCCGCATTGGCGATGAAGGTCGTGCCGGTCTCCTCCGGTTCGGGCAGGTCCAGCGCGGCTGCGGACACCGTCTCTATGCCATAGGGCGCCAGCAATTCGCCGATTTCCCGCACCTTGCCGGGATTGTGGCTGGCGATCACCAGTCGTCCCGGACCCAGCTTGCGGATCGCCTGTTCCTGCCCGAAATCGTCACTCATCCTGTCGTCCCCTATCGTCGCCCGCGCTGAAACGAGCGGAAGGAAGGATTATCTCCCGGTCGCCTTGTCCTGCGCCGCGAAAATCTGCGCGCAACCGATGCGGGCGAGGCGCAGCAGGCGCAGCAGTTCCTCCTCGTCATAGGTCGCGCCCTCGGCGGTCGCCTGCACCTCCGCGAACTTGCCGTCCCCCGTCAGGATCAGATTGGCGTCCGCCTCGGCATTGCTGTCCTCGGCATAGTCGAGGTCCAGCACCGGCGTGCCATTATAGATGCCGCAGCTTATCGCCGCGACCTTCTGCACGATGGGGTCTTCGGCCAACGCGCCAGACGCCAGCAGCCCGTCGATGGCGATGCGCAGCGCCACCCAGCTTCCCGAAATGGCGGCGGTGCGGGTGCCGCCATCGGCCTGGATCACGTCGCAGTCGACGACGATCTGCCGCTCGCCCAGTTTCTGGAGGTCGACCACGGCGCGCAGCGAGCGGCCGATCAGGCGCTGGATTTCCTGGGTGCGGCCCGACTGCTTGCCCTTCGCGGCCTCCCGGCTGCCGCGGGTGTGGGTGGCGCGGGGCAGCATGCCATATTCCGCCGTGACCCAGCCCGATCCCTTGCCGCGCAGGAAGGGCGGCACCTTTTCCTCGATGGAGGCGGTGCACAGCACGCGCGTGTCGCCGAAGCTGACCAGGCAACTGCCCTCGGCATGGATGGTGAAGCCGGGTTCCATGGTGATGTCGCGCATCTGGTCGGGCGCGCGGCCGGAAGGACGCATAAATATTCTACTCCGAAGCGTTGTGTCGAGCGGGCTTAGCGTCGGGCGGCCCATCATGCCAGTGGCGATGCAGCCGAAAGATGCTAGAGAGCGGCTATGCGGACGAAAGCATTATCGATCTTGGCGGCCCTCGCCCTGTTGGGCGGCTGCGCCATGGAACAGGCGGAGCTGGAAAAGCCGACCCTGGCCGGCGACACGATCAGGTTTTCCGCCGGTCCCTGCTTCGGCGCCTGCCCCAGCTACAGCCTGCGCGTGACGCCGGACGGGTCCGGCCTGATCGAGCCGCAGCGCTTCACCGCCATTCCCGGCCCGACCCGCTTCACCGTGACGCCGGCGCAATATCGCCGCTTCCGCGCCGCGCTGGCGCAGTTCCGGCCCGCGCAGGGGACGGTCCGGCGAATCGGCCAGGGGGAAAATTGCGTCCGCTTCGCCACCGACATGCCCGGCTATGTGATCGAATGGACCCGCGGAGAGGCGCCGCCCACCCGGCTGGAGTTCCAGTCGGGCTGCATGGACGCGGGCTATGGCAAGCTGCGCGCCGCCATAGCGTCGATCCCCAGGATGCTCGATGTTGCCGCCATGGTGAAGCCGACGGCGGCGAAGGGCCGGTGACGGACGGGCTTGAGCCGCAACCGATGCTTGCCTAGATAAAGGCCATGGCGGTCACCCCGATCACCGAACTGAACGAACGCGCGCGTGACGTTTTCCGTCTGGTGGTCGAGAGCTATCTCGGCACCGGGCTGCCCGTGGGTTCGCGCACGATCAGCAAGATGGCGTCGCTCAGCCTGTCGCCCGCCTCCATCCGCAATGTGATGCAGGATCTGGAGGAACTGGGCCTGCTCGCCGCGCCGCATACCTCCGCCGGCCGTATGCCGACCGAAACGGGTCTGCGGCTGTTCGTCGACGGCATGATGCAGGCGGCGGAACCCTCGGTCGAGGAACGGCGCGCGATCGAGGCCGGGATCAGCGAAGGCGGTCCGATCGAGGAGGCGCTGTCGGCCGCGACCGCCGCCCTGTCCGGGCTTTCGGCCTGCGCCGGCATCGTGATGGTGCCCAAGCGGGAGCCGGTGCTGCGGCAGTTCGGCTTCGTGCCGCTGAACGAGCGGCAGGCGCTGGCGGTGCTGGTGGGGCAGGACGGTTCCATCGAAAATCGCGTCGTCGACCTTCCCGTCGGCGTCACGCCGATGATGCTGAACGAGGCCGCCAACTTCATGTCGGCGCGCTTCGGCGGCATGACGCTGGCGCAGGCGGGCGACGCCCTGCGGCGCGAGGTGGAGGGAGACCGCAGCGCGCTTCAGGGCGCGGCGCGGGAATTGGTGGCGCGGGGCATCGCCCTCTGGTCGCAGGATGCCGACGACCGCCCGGTGCTGATCGTGCGCGGCCAGGCGCACCTGCTGGACGACGGCACCGCCGCCGACCTGGAGCGGGTGCGGCAATTGCTGGAACAGCTTGAAGGCAAGCAGGAGATTTCCCGGCTGCTGGAAAGCGCGCTGGCGGGCAGCGCGACCAAAATCTTCATCGGTTCGGAAAACAAGCTCTTTTCCCTGTCCGGTTCTTCGGTCATAGCCGCCCCCTACCGGAGCGGTGACGGCCGGGTGGTGGGCGTGGTCGGGGTAATCGGCCCGACGCGCTTGAACTATGCGCGGGTGATCCCCATGGTGGACTTCACCGCACAGACGCTGTCGAGATTGATGAGATGAGCGAAGACAAGCAGAATATCGAGAATACCGAGGTCGTGGACGAACTGCCCGAGGATACCGCGCCGGCAGGCGACGCGGCGGCGGAGCGGATCGCGAGCCTTGAAAACGAACTGGCCACCGCCAGGCAGGACGTGCTCTACGCCCATGCCGAAACGCAGAATGTGCGGCGGCGGCTGGAAAAGGAACTGGCCGACGCGCGCGCCTATGCCGCGACGGCCTTTGCCCGCGACATGCTGTCGGTGGCGGACAATCTGGGCCGCGCGCTCCAGGCGATCCCCGCCGACCTGCGCGAGGACGAGAAGTTCAAGGGCCTGGTCGCCGGGCTGGAAGCCACCGGGCGGGAACTGGAGGCTGTGTTCGGCCGCAACGGCATCGAGAAGCTGGTGTCGGTCGGCCAGCCGCTCGATCCCAACAAGCATCAGGCGATGATGGAAGTGCCCTCCGCCGATGCCGAGCCGGGGACGGTGCTGGTGGAGATGCAGGCGGGCTATACGATCAAGGATCGGTTGCTGCGTCCCGCGCTGGTGAGCGTGGCGAAGAAGCCCGACTGATCGGTCGCGCCGGGGGGTGGCCCGACGGTCGTCCTGAGTGGCGTGGACAATTCGGAACGTCGGGAAATTGGCTAATCCAGGACATTCCCCCTCCCGCAAGCGGGAGGGGTTAGGGGTGGGCGCGAGCGGAGCGAGCTTCCGGGGTAGCCGTTGAAAGCCGCCGCTGATGTCGCGCCAGCCCACCCCCTGGCCCCCTCCCGCCTGCGGGAGGGGGAATAACGGCTCCCCGCCCCAAAACACTCAGTTCGGCGAGTCTTGAATTTCTCCGCGCTGCCTGGACGCTCACGAGCCACTCGTTTCGCTTGAGCGCCTGCGCATCGAGCGGCAGGAGGACGCCGATGGCGAGCGCTTAAGGCAGGCGGCGGCGGATCATCCGGACCACTTCGCCTTCGGGAGAGCGGCGGGCGGTTCCGTCCCGTCGGCCGCCCGCCCTTCAGGCGACTTGCCGTCCTAAGTCGGAGGATGCGGCGCGCAGGCTGGACAGCTTGCCCTCCACGCTCATGAAGCCGCGTTCCAACTGGTCGATTTCAGAAGCCACCACTTCGGTATCCTGGCGGATCGCGCTGATGGTCGAGGACATGGAGTCGGCGGCAAGGGCGGTTTCGTCGACCGCCGCGGTGATCATCGTCACCGTCTGCGCCTGCGCGTCCATGGCGTGGCGGATGCGTTCGGCGCTGGCCTGAACCTCTCCCACCGTGTCGCGGATGCGCTCGTTGGTCTCCACCGACTGGCGGGTCGAGGCCTGGATGTCGGCGATCTTGCCCGCGATTTCGTCCGTGGCGCGGGCGGTCTGGTTGGCCAGGCTCTTGACCTCCTGCGCCACCACCGCGAAGCCGCGCCCGGCATCGCCGGCGCGGGCAGCCTCGATCGTGGCGTTGAGCGCGAGCAGGTTGGTCTGCCCGGCAATGTCGCGGATCAGGCCCAGGATCGATTCGATCGATTTCGCATGGTCCGACAGGGTGGTGGACATGGCGACGGCATCGCCCGACTGGCGAGCGGCGCGCTGGGCGACGCCGGCGGCGCTCTCCACCTCCGTCCGGGCATCCTCTATGGCGCGGATCAGTCCGGCGGAGGTGCGGGCGGCTTCGCGCATGGCAAGGGCGGATTGTTCGGCGGCGGCGGCGACTTCCGACGCCTTGCCCAGCATGCCGCGGGTCGCGGCCGACGCGTCCTTCGCCTGCTCGCGCAACGATTCGCCCAGTTGCGACGCGCCGTCAATCTCTCCCATGATCCGCTGTTCGAACATTGTGCCGAAGCGCTGGCGTTCGTTGCGCTGCGCCTCCGCCTCGTCGCCGGCGACGACATTGGCTATCAGCCCGGCATCGACCATGCTGACCTGCATCATGACATGCACCAGTTGACGGCGGCTCGCGTCATCCTCCGCGCGTTGCCAGATAAGGTCGACCAGCTTTTCATTGGCGATGGCGACCGGCATCAGCACCGCGCGCAGCGGAGAGCCGTGCTTGCGCGCATGGCGCACGCAGGAAATAGAGGAGAAAGCCCATTCCCCCGATTCGTAATAGCCCAGTTTCTGGCGCACATATTCATGCGCCTCCGTCTCGATCTTGGCGAGCGTGGCGGGGCTGAGCTTTTGCCGCAGCCCGGTCTGTTCGAGATAGGCGTCGAAGAAGGTGCGCGCCGCCATGCCGGCCTGATCGCCCAACAGATCGCGAATCTGGCGCAGGCCGCGCGCCAACTCGCCATGGGGATCGACCTCGCTTATCATGGCGAGCAGGGCGTTCTTGGGCGTGGCGGCGGAATTCATGTGCGGCAAAACCCCTGAATTGGTCTGATTGTCCCGACGGGCTATAGGGCCATTTGGTTAATCACTTCTTAGGGCCGACCCATATTCCGCGCTGGAGGAACGGCCATGTCCCGCATGAAGCGGCGCAAGGCCGGCATTCACGTCCCTGAACGATGAAATTCATTATCGCTTGTGGAACGATCCGCGATCACGCGGTCAGGGCGACTTGCCCTATCGACATATCGCTCCTAAGGGGACGGGACTCGAGGGACAACATCAGGGATGTAGGGAAGATATGGCGCGAACCACGAGCCGGCCGCTCTCGCCGCATTTGACGATCTGGAAATGGGGGCCAGCCATGGCCGTCTCCATCATGCACCGCGTGACCGGCAACGGTATGGCGACGGCAGGGGCCTTGGGCCTGGTCTGGTGGCTGATGGCCGCCGCCATGGGGCCGGAGGCCTATGCGATCTTCGTCGCATGCGCGACATCGCCTATCGGCTATCTGGTGATGGCGGGGCTTAGCTGGTTCTTCTTCCAGCATCTCTGCTCCGGATTGCGCCATCTCGTGCTCGACATGGGCGCGGGCTATGAACTGAAGAGCAACAAGAGCTGGTCGCTGCTGACCTTCGCCCTGTCGACGCTCCTCACCATCGGCTTCTGGGCCGCCATCTGCACGGGGAAATTCTGATGGGTACGGGAACCGGGATCGGCCGCGTCCGCGGTCTTGGATCGGCCAGGCATGGCGCGCATCACTGGCTGGCGCAGCGCTATACCGCCATTGGCAATCTGCTGCTGGTGCTGTGGCTGCTGTTCAGCCTGATCGCCCTGCCGGGCCTCGATTATCAGAGCGTCGTGGGCTGGATCGCCAATCCGCTGGTGGCGGTGCCGCTGATGCTGATGATCGTCAGCATCTTCTGGCACCTGCGCCTGGGGATGCAGGTGATGCTGGAGGATTATGTCCATGACAAGGGCCTGGCCTTCCTCTCCATGCTGCTGCTGAACTTCTATGCCTTTGGCGGCGCGGCCGCGGGCGTCTTCGCGATCGCCAAGATCGCCTTCACGGGGATCGTCAAATAATGAGCGAAGCCTACAAGATCATCGATCATACCTATGACACGGTCGTCGTGGGCGCCGGCGGCTCCGGCCTCCGCGCCACCATGGGCAGCGCGGAGGCGGGCCTCAAGACCGCCTGCATCACCAAGCTGTTCCCGACCCGCAGCCACACCGTGGCGGCGCAGGGCGGCATCGCGGCGAGCCTGGGCAATAATTCGCCCGACCACTGGACCTGGCACATGTACGACACCGTCAAGGGGTCGGACTGGCTGGGCGACCAGGACGCGATCGAATATATGGTGCGCGAGGCGCCCGCCGCCGTGATCGAGCTGGAACATGCGGGCGTGCCGTTCAGCCGGAACGACAACGGCACCATCTACCAGCGTCCGTTCGGCGGCCACATGCAGAATATGGGCGCCGGCCCGCCGGTGCAGCGCACCTGCGCCGCCGCCGACCGCACCGGCCACGCCATGCTGCATGCTCTGTACCAGCAGAGCCTGAAATATGACGCGGACTTCTACATCGAATATTTCGCCATCGACCTCATCATGGAAGACGGCCCGAACGGCAAGGAATGCCGCGGCGTCATCGCCATCTGCATGGAGGATGGCTCGATCCACCGCTTCCGCAGCCATGCCGTGGTGCTGGCGACCGGCGGCTATGGCCGCGCCTATTTCTCCGCCACCTCGGCGCATAGCTGCACCGGCGACGGCGGCGGCATGGTGCTGCGCGCCGGGCTGCCGCTCCAGGACCTGGAGTTCGTGCAGTTCCACCCCACCGGAATCTACGGCGCGGGCGTGCTCATCACGGAGGGCGCGCGCGGCGAGGGCGGCTATCTGACCAATTCCGAAGGCGAGCGCTTCATGGAGCGTTATGCCCCCTCGGCCAAGGACCTGGCGTCGCGCGACGTCGTGTCCCGCTCCATGGCGATGGAAATGCGCGAAGGGCGCGGCGTGGGTCCGAACAAGGACCATATCTACCTGCACCTCGACCATATCGATCCCAAGGTGCTGGCGGAGCGCCTGCCGGGCATCACCGAGAGCGGCAAGATCTTCGCGGGCGTCGACCTGACCCGCCAGCCGCTGCCGGTGACGCCGACCGTCCACTATAATATGGGCGGCATCCCCTGCAATTATCATGGGCAGGTGGTGACCAAGGTCGGCGACGATCCGGAAGTGGTGGTGCCGGGCCTCTATGCGGTCGGCGAAGCGGCCTGCGTGTCGGTCCATGGCGCGAACCGCCTGGGTTCCAACTCGCTGATCGACCTTGTCGTGTTCGGCCGCGCCACCGGCCTGCACCTCAAGGAAACGCTGAAGCCGAACGCCAGCCATCGTCCGCTGCCCAAGGATGCGGCAGACCTGGCGCTGGGTCGCCTGGATCACTATCGCAACGCCAAGGGCGGATCGCCGACGGCGAAGATCCGGCTGGAAATGCAGCACACCATGCAGAAGCATGCCGCCGTGTTCCGCGACAGCGCCCTGCTGGCCGAGGGCGTCACCAAGATGGCGCAGGTCAACCAGAGCCTGACCGATGTCGGCGTGTCGGATCGCTCGCTGATCTGGAACACCGACCTCATCGAGACGCTGGAACTGGACAATCTGATGTCCCAGGCGGTCTGCACCATGGTCAGCGCGGAAAACCGCAAGGAAAGCCGCGGCGCCCACGCGCATGAGGACTTCCCGAACCGCGACGACAATGAGTGGATGAAGCACACCGTAAGCTGGTTCGACGGCTGGGGCGGAAAGGGCGGCAAGGTGACGCTCGATTACCGTCCGGTGCACGACTATACGCTCACGGACGAGGCGGAATATATCAAGCCCAAGGCGCGCGTTTACTAAGGCCGCTTGGACAATTCGGGATGGCGGGGAATGGCCAGTGGCGGTCATTACCCCACCGTCACCCCGGACTTGATCCGGGGTCCCGCTTTTCTTGTAAAGCAGCGCCTCGACCAAGGCAGCGGGACCCCGGGTCAAGCCCGGGGTGACGAATAGGGGAATGACGGCTCCTCACCCAAATCAGTCTGGCGAGGCTTGAATTTGTCCACGCTGTTTAAGGGCAGGTTTCGATCGCTTCGAAATCGCTCCGCGAAGCGCGGTCTGGCCGAAACGGGAGAGGGCGGGCTGCGAGGCTCGCCTTTTTTCTTGAGGGCGGTATCGCGTCAGGCGATTGGCCGCTTGCGGCGGGCATCTTCTACTGGGGACGGGCGCATCGCCGCCCATCCTTATCCCGTCGCATTCGGTTTGCGCCTCATGCCGCGTGGAATGCGCCGTGCCGCGCGACCGCGACGCGGTTGCGGCCGGAGCGTTTGGCTTCGTAGAGCGCCATGTCCGCCACCGCCAGCCAGCTTTCGCCGGTCGGCCAGTCGCCGCGCAGTTCGGCCACGCCGAAGCTGACCGTCACGCGCAGCGGCGGCGGGCCGGGGAT
This sequence comes from Sphingobium indicum B90A, assembly GCF_000264945.2. Lineage (NCBI taxonomy): Bacteria > Pseudomonadati > Pseudomonadota > Alphaproteobacteria > Sphingomonadales > Sphingobiaceae > Sphingobium > Sphingobium indicum. The sequence continues at coordinate 1,839,223 of NZ_CP013070.1, read as the reverse complement.
TTCGGCCGCGGCAATCGCCTCGCAGAAACGTTGCGCCGCGCTGGCGGCGTCTTCCTCGGCGGTTTCGGGCAGCAATATGCCGAATTCCTCGCCGCCAAGCCGTCCCAGCGAATCGCTGGGCCGTTGCAGGCTGGTGCAGAGCCGGGCGATGCCCCGGATCACCTGGTCGCCCGCCGGATGGCCATGGGTGTCGTTGATCCGCTTGAAATGATCGATGTCGAACAGCAGCAGGCTGGCGGGCCGCTGATGCCGTTCGAACAGGGCGATGGCGCGGTTCATTTCGATGAGGAAGGCGCGGCGGGTCAGCGCGCCGGTCAGATGATCGCGTTCGGCGATGCGGCGCAGTTCCAACTGTTCGACCACCAGCGCGGCCAGATTCTTGAGGATGGCGATCTGGCCGGGGTCGAATTCCCGCGGCACGGTGTCGATGGCGCAGAGCGAGCCGATATTATAGCCGTCCGGCGTCTCCAGCGGGATGCCCGCATAGCTGCGGATATTGGGATCGCCCATGACGAGCGGATTGTCGCGGAAGCGGGCGTCCTCCTGCGCGTCGGTGACGACCATCGGCGCCCGCTGGCGGATGGTGTGGTCGCAAAAGGCGATGTCGCGGGAGGTTTCGCCGGCATCCAGACCGGCCCGCGACTTGAACCATTGCCGTCCGGCGTCGACCAGCGAGATGGCGGAAATCGGCACGCCCAAAATGCTGCGGACCAGATCGGTGATGCGGTCGAAGGAGGGTTCCCTTGGCGTGTCTAGAACGTCGTAGCGTTCCAGCGCGGCCATGCGCGCCGGTTCGTCGGTCAGCTTGGGATCGAGCATTGCCAATGCACCTCAATGGCCGGCGCAGCCGGTCCTGCGGCCCGCGACTCTCGTTGAACCTTTATCTCACGATAATGGCTTGGCGATGTTTAACAAAGACTTGGCGGGCACGACCCGCCTCATTCCTCGCCGAACTTGTCCTCGACCAGCGTCACCAGCTTGCCCAGCGAATCGGCCGCCTCCGGGCCGGTGGCGCTGATCGTGATGCTGTCGCCCATCGCCGCGCCCAGCATCATCAGCCCCATGATGGAGGTTCCGGTGACTTCGCTGCCGTCCTTGCGCACGGTGATCTGCGCGGGCAGGCCGCTGGCCAGGGTCACGAATTTCGCGCTGGCGCGGGCGTGGAGGCCCCGCCGGTTGCTGATCCTGACTTCCCGGCTGATTTCGCTCATGTGGTGCTGCCCAACAGTTCCGATGCAACGCTGATATATTTCTGGCCCGCCTCCCGCGCCGCGGCCACGGCCTGGCGCACGTCCATGACCTTGCGCGCGCTTTCCAGGCGGATCAGCATGGGCAGGTTGATGCCCGCGATCACCTCTATCTCGCCCGCCTTCAGCAGGGAGATGGCCAGGTTCGACGGGGTGCCGCCGAACAGGTCGGTCAGCAGGATCACGCCCGACCCGTCATTGACGCGCGCGACCGCGTCCGCAATGTCGGCGCGGCGCATCTCCATGTCGTCCTCCGGCCCGATGCAGATGGTCTCGATCTGCTGCTGCGGACCGACCACATGTTCCATCGCGACGACGAATTCCGTCGCCAGCGCCCCATGGGTGACGAGTACCAGTCCAATCATCTTGCTTACGTGGCCCACCTGTTCTTCATGGATTACGCTTTCGGGCCTCCCGGTGCGCGCTTCTCCAGGGCGTCCTGGGGCGCTGATTCCATATTGCGGTGCGAGACCGTGGGCGAAAAGCCCGCATCTTGCAAGTCTCTGGCGATGCGTTCGGCGACATGGACCGACCGATGGCGGCCCCCGGTGCAGCCGAACGCCACGGTAATGTAGCTTTTCCCGCCCTCCGCATAGCGGGGCAGCAGCAGCGTCAGCAATTGTTCGATCCGCTGGACGGCCTCCTCATAGGCGGGGTCCGCCATGACATAGGCGGCGACGTCGGGGTCCAGGCCGGTCTTGGGCCGCAGCGCCTCCTCCCAATGCGGGTTGCGCAGGAAGCGCATGTCGAACACCAGGTCGGCGTTCAGCGGCACGCCCCGCGAATAGCCGAAGGACATGATCGTCAGCACCGGGTCCGACAGCCCCTCGCGGGAGAAGCGGTTGCGGATTTCCTGCTGCAAGCCGTTGCTGGTGAGGCTGCTGGTGTCGATCACCTGATTGGCCCAGCGGCGCAGCGGTTCGGTCAGTTCCCGTTCGCGGGCGATGCCGTGGCGGGCGGGGCGGTCGGTCGCCAGCGGGTGGCGGCGGCGCGTCTCGGCGAAGCGGCGCTCCAGCTCGGCGCCGGAGCAGTCGAGGAACAGCGTCTCGACATCATGGCCGTGGCGGGAGCGCAGCGCCTTGATCCGCTGGACGATGGCGGCGGCGTCGAAGCCCCTGGTCCGCGCATCGATGCCCAGCGCCAGCGGACGGTCCGTCCCCTCCTCATGCCCCTCCGGCAGGGGGGTGTCGAGCAGCCGGTCGAGCAGCACCAGCGGCAGATTGTCGACCACTTCCCAGCCCATGTCCTCCAGCGTCTTGAGCGCGGTGGTCTTGCCCGCGCCCGACAGGCCGGAAACGAGCAATATGGTCTTCGGCGTTTCGAAACTCACGATGGGCTCGCGCTCTTCAGGCCCATGTTCCTGACTGCGAGTTCCACCTTGATCGGGGCGGACGCTTCGAACGGGGCGAGGCGGACGACGGGGATGTCGACGCCCGCGATCGATCGTTGCACGGTTTGCGGCGGCATGCGCTCCACCGCGTCGCTCAGGTCGACGGCCAGGGCGACGGGGGCGTTGTCCGCATGGGGCATGTCGACCAGGCCCAGGCCGCGCACCTCCATCATCCCGGCGATCCGGTCGGGGGCGCGGGCGAACAGGCGGCCCTCAATCTCCAGCAGGCGGGTATAATCGTCGCTGACCAGCACCGCGCCGCGATCGATCAAGCGCAGCGCCAGGTCGGACTTGCCCATGCCGCTGGGGCCGCAGAGCAGCACGGCCCGGCCGTCAATCGCCACGCTGGTCGCATGCAGGGTTTCGCAAGAGGGTGTCGACGCCATATCGCCTTATCGCTTTGACGTCATATTAGCCCGTCTTGGCGCTGGGGGAAATCGAATTAACCGAGGGGGTTCCCATTATGGTGCGGTTATCAAATCCTCCCTACGCGGAGCGTGGGGAGGGGGACCATGCGAAGCATGGTGGAGGGGAAATTCGGAGGTCGTGCCCCATTCCCCTCCACCACGCTTCGCGCGGTCCCCCTCCCCATCTCCCGATGGGGAGGATTTGGAGAGGTTTGCTTTTTACCGCCGCCTTATTCCGAAACGATGCCCGGATCGCGTTCCACCGCCATGGGCAGGCGCATGATGAAGCAGGCGCCGCTTTGCGCGTCCTGGCGGTCGGCGATGCTGATCTTGCCCTGGTGCCCCTCCACGATGGAGCGGGCGATGGCGAGGCCCAGGCCGCTATGCTTGCCGAACGCCTCGCTTTCCGGGCGGACGCTGTGGAAGCGGCGGAAGACATGTTCGCGTTCGGATTGCGGGACGCCGGGGCCTTCGTCCTCCACGCTGACCAGAACTTCATTGTCCGCCACCGTCGCGACGATCTGGACCAGCCCGCCGTCGGGGGAGAAGGAGATCGCATTGTCGATGAGGTTGTCGAGCACGCGGACGATCCGCTGTTCCTCGCCCAGCACCACGGCAACGTTCCGGCGCGGGCGGGCGAAGGCCAGGCGGACGCCGCGGGGCACGCCGCGGGCTTCGCGGGCGACCACCATCCGCTCGATCAGCAGGCCCAGGTCGATCGGCTCGAACCGGGTGCGCGACAATTGGGCGTCGATGCGGGACGCCTCCGCAATGTCCGTGACCAGCCGGTCCAGCCGCCGCACATCGTCCTGCGCGATGGCCATCAACTGGGCGCGCAGTTCCGGCTTGTCCACCCGGTCCAGCGCGTCCAGCGCGGAACGCAGCGAGGCGATGGGGTTCTTGAGTTCATGGCTGACGTCGGCGGCGAAGGCGTCCGTCGCGTCGATCCGCTGGCGCAGCGCATGGCTCATGTCGGACAGGGCGCGGGCCAGCATTCCGATCTCGTCGCGCCGGTCGGGCAGGCGGGGCACGGTGACTTCGCGGGCGCGGCCGAGGCGCACGCGCACCGCGGCGCGGGCGAGGCGCTGGAGCGGCTGCACGATGGTTCGCGCCAGGAACAGCGAGAGCAGCACCGACGCCAGCACCGCCGCCGCCAGCACCATGCCCAGGCGGAAGCGTTCGGCCCGGACGATGCGGGTGATGTCGCGGGCGTTTTCGGTCGCCAGCAGGCCGGTGCCGTCCTTCACGTTGACGGCGGCGGAGATCATGAAGGTGCGGTCGGGCGCATAGCGGTTCGCCGCCTGGGTCCGGCCGCTTTTCCGCGCCACCACCATTTCAGGCCAGGCCTGCGCCCGGTCGACCGCCGGCTCCTCGAAATTGGGCGGCCGGTCGGCGGAGACGATGCGGTCGATCACCTTGTCGAGGAAGCGGGCGACATGGCGCTGCCATCCCTCCTCGGCGGGCAGGCGCAGGCGATAGCGCGGGGCGTTCATGGCGAAGCTGTCGGCGATCAGCCGCCCCTCGGCATCATAGCGGCGGACGCGGTCGCCGGTCTGCCGGGCATAGGCGGCGATCAGCGCGTCCTGCCGGTCCGCAGGCGCATTTTCCAGGCCGATGGCCAGCAGCTTCAATTCGCGGGCCGACTGTTGCAGCCGGTCGTCGACGATGCGCGTGCGGTAGCTGTCCAGGTAGAAGAAGCCGCCCGCCAGCAGCGCCAGCGCGAACACGTTGACCGCCAGGATGCGGGGGGTCAGGCTGATCCGGCCGGACCAGCTCCACCCCGCGCCCGCGTCATGCTTCTTCGGAGAAACGATAGCCGGCGCCATAGAGGGTGTCGATTGCGTTGAATTCGGGGTCGACTTCGCGGAACTTGCGGCGAAGGCGCTTGATGTGGCTGTCGATGGTGCGGTCGTCGACATAGACGTCGTCCTGATAGGCCGCGTCCATCAACTGGTTGCGGTTCTTGACCACGCCGGGGCGGGCGGCGAGCGTTTCCAGGATCAGGAATTCGGTGACGGTCAGCGTCACGTCCAGGCCCATCCATTTGACGCGGTGGCGGGCCGGGTCCATCTCCAGCCGTCCGCGCACTATGGGTTCGGCGACCGGCTCGTCGGGCGCGGCATCCGCCTTGCTGACCTCCGCCCGGCGCAGGATGGCCCGGATGCGCGCGATCAGCAGCCGCTGGGAAAAGGGCTTGCTGATATAATCGTCCGCCCCCATGGCCAGGCCCAGCGCCTCGTCCAGCTCATCGGCCTTGGACGTCAGGAAGATGACCGGCATATGGCTCTTTTCCCGCAGCCGCCGCAGCAGTTCCAGCCCGTCCATGCGCGGCATCTTGATGTCGAACACGGCAAGGTCGGCGGGATTTTCGATCAGCGCCTTCAGCGCCGCCTCCGGATCGGAATAGAGGCGCGTCAGAAACCCCTCCGTCTGCAATGCGATGGAGACGGAGGTCAGTATATTCTTGTCATCGTCCACCAGAGCGATGGTTGCGGTCATGCTGTGTCCCGAAAAATCGTCGGCAATGGGAATGCCCCTGCGTTAGACGAAGGCGGCTGCCCCCGCAAGGAAGGTCCGGCGGCGGGTTATGCGGTGTAGCCGTGGGAATTCGGGATAAACGCAGCAGTTGCGGAGTTTTCCGGGGTTTGACGCGCCTTATGCAAAGGCTTATGCCCGATGCGTCTGCAGCAGACGGTGCCAGCGGCCTGAAGATCGCGGCGTCGGGAGGCGGACCGGCCGTAAGCATATAACATGGCGGCCGGAGATAATGATATTCAGGAGTAAAGGCGTGCAGGCCAAATCCCCTTTCACCCTCGATCAGCAGGGTATTTCCACCAGCGCTGATCAATATTGGAATCTGGGCACCGCGCCGCTGGTCGAAGCCGCGCTTGCCAATGGCGAAGGCATTTTGGCCAAGGACGGCCCGCTGGTCGTCAAGACCGGCAAGCATACCGGCCGGTCGGCGAGCGACAAGTTCATCGTCCGGGACGCGGAAACCGAATCCACCGTCTGGTGGGGCAAGACCAACGTGCCCATGACGCCGGAGCATTTTGCGGCGCTGAAGGCCGATTTCTTCGCCGCGCTGGGGCAGAAGGACAAGCTCTACATCGCCGACCTGTTCGGCGGATCGCAGCCCGAACATCGCGTCAACGTGCGCGTCATCAACGAATTCGCCTGGCACAACCTGTTCATCCGCACGCTGCTGGTCCGTCCGGGCGCGGAGGAGCTGGCCGGCTTCACCCCCGAATATACGATCATCGACCTGCCGACCTTCCAGGCCGATCCGGCCCGCCACGGCAGCCGCAGCGAAACCGTCATCGCGGTCAACTTCACCGAGAAGCTGATCCTGATCGGCGGCACGCGCTATGCCGGCGAGATGAAGAAATCCGTCTTCGGCATCCTCAACTATCTGCTGCCCACCCGCGGCGTGATGCCGATGCACTGTTCGGCCAATATCGGCCCCGATGGCGACACCGCCGTCTTCTTCGGCCTGTCGGGCACGGGCAAGACCACCCTGTCGGCCGACGCCAGCCGCACCCTGATCGGCGATGACGAGCATGGCTGGTCGGACACGGCGGTCTTCAATTTCGAGGGCGGCTGCTACGCCAAGATGATCAACCTGTCGGCCGAGGCCGAGCCGGAGATCTTCGCCACCACCAAGCGGTTCGGCACGGTGCTGGAAAATGTCGTGATCGACGAGGAAACCCGCGAGATCGACCTGGACGACAACAGCCTGGCCGAAAACAGCCGCGGTTCCTACCCGATCGACTTCATCCCGAACGCGTCGGAGAAGAATCTGGGGCCGGTGCCGAAGAACATCATCTTCCTGACCGCCGATGCCTATGGCGTGCTGCCGCCGATCGCGCGGCTGACGCCGGAACAGGCCATGTATCACTTCCTTTCGGGCTATACGGCGCGGGTCGCCGGGACCGAGATCGGCGTGACGGAGCCGACGGCCACCTTCTCGACCTGCTTCGGCGCGCCCTTCATGCCGCGCCATCCCTCCGTCTACGGCAATCTGCTGAAGGAACGGATCAACAAGGGCGGCGTGACCTGCTGGCTGGTCAACACCGGCTGGACCGGCGGCAAATATGGCGTCGGCAAGCGGATGCCGATCAAGGTGACTCGCGCCCTGCTGAACGCCGCGCTGGACGGCAGCCTCAACAATGCCGAATTCCGCGTCGATCCGAATTTCGGTTTCCAGGTGCCGGTATCGGTGCCGGGCGTGGATTCGACCATCCTCGATCCGCGCGCGACCTGGGACGACAAGGCGGCCTATGACGAAACCGCCGGCAAGCTGGTCAAGCAGTTCGTCGACAATTTCGCCCAGTTCGAGGACCATGTCGACGCATCGGTGCGCGAGGCGGCCCTGACCGCCGCCTGACGCCAAGGCAATCCGCGAGGAAAGGGGGCCGGAGGAGCGATCCTCCGGCCTCTTTCGCTTCCTGTCGGCGGGGCGGGATGCTATCCTGCATCAAATCATTGGCGGGATATGTCCTATGTTTGACGATTTGCTGAGAAATCTGGGCGGCCTGGAAGCGGTCGCCGCGAAGATCGGCCTTCAGCCCGAACAGATGCAGGCGCTGATGAGCGAGATCGGCGGCAAGATCGCGGCGGGCGAGACCGACGTCGCCGCGCTGGCGACCACGGCGGCCGAACATGGCGTGTCGGCGGACAAGTTGCAGGAACTGTTCGCGCAGTTCGGCGGGCCTGAGGCCATATTATCCAGGATCGGCGGCCTGTTCGACAGGGACGGCGACGGCAATCCGCTCAACGAACTGGGCGGGCTGGCGAAGGGATTGTTCGGCTGATCTCCGTCATCCCAGCTTTCGCTGGGATGACCTGTTTGGCAGGAATAGCCGGGCATACCCCCGATGGGGTATGCTTTTGGATAGGGAAGCGGTTATGAACTTGCGCGGGGACGGGCGTGTCGGCGCTCCGGAGCAAGGGAAATCATCATGGTGGGGGTCATGCTGCGCGGCAGCGCCGTCATTGCGGCGATCTTGAGCGGCAATGCGCAGGGACACAGCTCATTCGGGCCAAGCGAATGGATGCAGGACGGCGCCTGCATGCCCGCCTATCGGGCCTTGCATGCGTCCCGGCCGCGCAATCTGCCCTGCTGCGTTCCGGCGCGGCGGGCGGCGCCGCTCCCTTGCCCCCGGTCCTGATGCCGGCGCGGATGATCGCCAGCTTTCGCGCCGACAAGTTTTTTTCGCCTTGCCTTGGAACGTCCCAGGGGGCATTCGCGCTGCATAGCTTATTGCGAAGCCCACGCAACTGACGCTCCTACCAGGCGACAGTCGCCCTGGATTTGGCAGGGGAAAAGGTTTTGAACGACGTGACGATCGAAAAGCCGGTGCTGGAACCGACCGGCGCGCTATCCGTGGAAACCGTGCTGTCGGTGCGGCATTGGAACGAACATCTTTTCAGCTTCCGCATCACGCGGCCGGCCAGCTTCCGCTTCCGGTCGGGCGAGTTCGTGATGATCGGGTTGCAGGGCGACAATGGCAAGCCGCTGCTGCGCGCCTATTCGGTCGCCAGCCCCGCCTGGGACGAGGAACTGGAGTTCCTGTCGATCAAGGTGCAGGACGGGCCGCTGACGTCGAAGCTGCAACTGATCCAGCCGGGCGACCAGATCTATCTGGGCCGCAAGCCCACCGGCACGCTGGTGACGGACGCGCTGCTGCCGGGCAGGCGGCTGTTCATGCTGTCGACCGGCACGGGGCTGGCGCCTTTCCTCAGCCTGGCGCGCGATCCGGATGTCTATGAGTTCTACGAGCAGGTCGTGGTGGTGCATTCCGTCCGCCGGGTGAGCGACCTCGCCTTCCAGGACGAACTGTCGGGCAAGCTGGCGGACGATCCGCTGGTGGCGGAACAGGCGGCTAGCCAGTTCCATTATGTGCCGACCGTGACCCGCGAGCCGTTCCGCAACAATGTCCGCATCGACAAGCTGGTCGAAAGCGGGGCGCTGTTCGAGGGCATTCCGGGCGAAGCCAGGTTCAACCCGGAAACCGACCGGATCATGATGTGCGGCAGCATGGAGATGATCAAGCAGTTCGGCGCCTATTTCGAGGAACAGGGCTTTGCCGAGGGTTCCAACGCCGCGCCGGGCGCCTATGTGATCGAGCGTGCCTTCGTAGGCTGATCGTCCGAGGGATCGACGGGGGCAAGCGCCAACAGGTGACGCCGTCCTTGAAGACCATCAGGGCCAGGGTGGTGCGCTGAACGGGGGCCGAACCGCCGGTGCAGCATTTGCCTGCAGTCGGTCCGGACGGCGGCATCGACGCTCCGGTCGCCGCAAAGGCGGGCGCGGCAAGAGCGTGGCGCGCCCGCAAGTCTGGAGCAGGCAGCGGATTTCGGAGCAGCCGCGCCGTCGGATCGCAATCAGCGGGATGGGGGGAGGAGCGATTTCAGCGCGCTTCGCAACCGATCCGGCCTGAAGGGCTTTACTAGGCGCGGCACATTCGCGAAGCGGGCGGGGATGGCCCAGCCGTCATAGCCGGTGGCGAAGGCGAAGGGGATGCGCTGCGCCGCCAGCGCGTCGGCGACAGGAAACGCCATGTCGCCGCACAGGTTGACGTCCAGCACGGCAAGGTCGATCCGCGTTCCCGACTCGATCAGCGACAGCGCGTCCGCAACGCGGGGCACCGGGCCAAGGATCACGGCATTGTCCTGCGTCAGCGCCTCGGCAAGGTCGGTGGCGATGAGATATTCATCCTCCGCGATCAATATGCGGCAATCCTGCAATGCAGCTTCCGTCATCTTCCACCGCCTTCATCCCGCAGCGGGACATGGCCCGGCAATCCCCCGCGCAGCAGGGAACGCCGGGGACTCGACTTCGTCGAGCAGCCTGGCGCGGACCTGCGCCACAGCTTGTGCCTTCTTGCCCATGATCTTCCCTGTTGCGCCATCATGGTAACGCGCCCGCAGGGGAATCGGGCCTAAAATAAGTCGCTTGCCCTGAACTTTTTTCCGGACGGCTTCATTGCTCCCTTGGAAAAGCGAAGCCTGCCCGACAGGGACATCAATGCGGCCGGGGCATTGGCCAGGCGAGTGGATGCCCGAATGGCTGTGCCGTCCATGGCGACAAGGCCGAAATCGACGAACCGCCGGACTCCGGAACGGTCAATCGTCGGTTTCCGCGACGCCGTTGCGATTGTCGTCCTCGCCGACGGAGCGGCCGCCCAGATGGCCGGTGCCGTGATAGCCGATCTCCGTCTGGCCGCCATGGCCCATGCGGCTGCCGAAGTCGTTTTTCGACTTCCTGCGTCCATGCGGATAGGGCGCGCCGGCGCTTTGCCCGCCCGGACTGGCGGCCGACATGTCAAGATCGCTGACGCCGTCGGGATGGGATCGCTTGCCGCCATCCTGCGGCTGCATGCTCCTGTCCTCGCCTTCGTCGTCATCGGCAGGCGCCATGTCCGCGCCGCCCGCCTCCACGAAGGCGGTGCCGGATATGTCCTCAACCTCCGCCCGCACGCCTTTGATGTGGCGGCGCCTATGCGCCTTGCCGGCAGGCTCGTCGGCGGCGCGTTCGCCGCGCCAGCCCTGTTCGGGCGGGGCGGCATCGTCCTTGATGGGCGATCCTTGCCCTTGCAGAAATGCGTTGCGCTCGTTCATCGCGATTCTTCCCGAAAATATCTTCTCTCCGTCACCAACGTCCCGCGTCGCGGGGCGATCCGCATGGCGGGCTAAACTGGATCAGTTTCCGGCGGCCTTTCCCCTGTTGCGGCGGATGCCGATCCCGAAGGGCGAGTTTTCGGAAGAACCCGGCGGGAATATCCTGGATCGGTTGGCTGTAAACTGAATTATCGCTCCATCGCGGATCGCGGAACGCTTGCTGCCGGCGCGGCTTAACTGCCCTTGTTCGATGTGGGAGCAGTCATGGCCAGGGCGAATAGAAGCATCGGGGCAAGGGTTCGACTGCTCGTCGGCGCGGCCATCGAGACGGCGGGGATCGCCGCGCTGTGCATCCTGGCCCATGCCTGGCTGACCGGCGCGTCGCTTCGCCCGGAGGCTGTCATGGCCGCGATGCTGGGCGCGGGCGCCATCGTCCTGATCGCAGGGAGCGTGATCGCCTGCGTCGTTCCCATCCTGCACGGCGATTTCAAACAAGGTCAGCCGCGAATTCGCGGCAGTCGTTTTTCATCCGGCAATGGAGCCTGAGGAGATCATTCCATGTTCATGCATAACAAGCGGCTTCAATATACGGTGAGGGTTTCCGAGACCAATCCCGCGCTCGCCTCCCTGCTGCTGGAACAATTTGGCGGGCCGGACGGAGAACTGGCGGCGGCCATGCGCTATTTCACCCAGGGACTGGCCGAGGACGATCCGGGGCGTAAGGACATGCTGCTGGACATCGCGACCGAGGAACTCAGCCACCTGGAAGTCATCGGGTCGATTGTCGCCATGCTGAACAAGGGCGCGAAGTCGGCCCTGACCGAAGCGTCGATGGAGGAGGCGGAACTCTACATGTCGCTGAACGCGGGCGGGAACAGCCATACCCAGTCGATCCTCTATGGCGGCGGGCCCTCGCTCACCAACAGTTCGGGCGTCCCATGGACCGCCGCCTATGTCGACAGCCGCGGCGATCCCACCTGCGACCTGCGGTCCAACATCGCCGCGGAAAGCCGGGCCAAGATCATCTACGAACGGCTGATCAACATCACCGACGATCCGGGCGTCAAGGATGCGCTGGGCTTCCTGATGACACGGGAGGTTTCGCACCAAAAGAGCTTCGAAAAGGCGCTCTATTCGATCAAGGACAATTTCCCCGCCGGCAAGCTGCCCGGCCTTGCCCCCTATGCCAGCCTCTATGTCAACGCGTCCCAGGGCGAAGGCGATGCGGTCGGCCCCTGGAACACGGGCGAGCAGTGGGAGCGGATCGACGATATTGAGAGCAGGTTGCCTCTCGATGGCGGCGACGGCCAGGCGTCGGTCGCGCTCCCCGAGCAGGAGATGCAGGACTTCGCGGCGATGACCGAACGCCTGAAGTCCGATCCCAACGCCAATCCGGTGACCGGCGCCGATCTGGGCGGCGGGCCGGGCGCGGGCAAGCTGAGCGACGAGGATCTGGGCGGGGCGAGCGACATGGCCGACGCCCGGTCGCAGGCCGCCGCGAAACGCCCCTTTCCGTCGGGCGAGGAATGAGATGGTAGGGTACGCCTTGCGACGGAGCGCGGGAGAGCAGGCCAGCCGTTGAGCATCGACCTGTCGCCGGTTCTGGCCGGCACGACGGCCAGCCTGCTCGCGGGCGCGGCGACCGGATTGGGCGGATTGCCCCTGCTGGGCATCGGCCGGTCGGCGCTGCGTTACCAGGGCGCGATGCTGGGGTTCGCGGCGGGCGTGATGCTCGCCGCGTCCTTCTTTTCGCTGATCGTGCCTGCTGTCGGCATATTGGATCGGCAGGGCGTCGGTTCCTGGCCCGCGGCAGGGACGGTTGCCGTCGCGGTGCTGGTAGGCGGGCTGCTGCTGCTGGCCCTCAGCCGTTTCTCCCTGGAGCGGTTCACCACTGCCGAGGGCTTGGACCGGATCGGCCATCGCATCTGGTTGCTGGTGGCGGCGATCACGCTCCACAACGCGCCGGAGGGGCTGGCGGTCGGCGTCAGCTTCGCGCGGGATGCCGGGGGAGAGGGCTATGCCACGGCGCTAGGCATCGGCATTCAGAACATACCCGAAGGCTTTGCCGTGGGGAGCGCGCTGGCGTTGCGCTACCCGCCGATATGGGCCTTTGCCGGGGCGCTGGCCTCAGGGTTGGTGGAGCCTGTCTTCGGGGCCTTGGGCGCGGCGCTGGTGCATCGCTACGCCATGCTGCTGCCCATCGCCCTGTGCCTGGCGGCAGGCGCGATGATCAGCGTCGTGATGGACCAGATCGCGCCGGAACTGGGCGAGGACGGGCAGTCGGCGCAGGCGAGCCTGCTGGTCGGCCTTGCGGTCATGACCTGCCTTGACATTGCGCTGGGTTGAAGGCGGTTCGGCGCGGCGCCGGGCTGGCGGAGTGAAAAGCGCGGCCGCACTAACATAGGGTTGCGACACCGGAGTCCTCCTTCGGCCCGCCGGGCGTTGTCGCAGCGACAGCCCTGTAGAAGGAGAACCCCATGCCTTGTTCCAGCATGCCGCGTCCCGCATCCACTGCCCTGATCCTGATTGCGGCCTCCGCCCTGCTTTGCGCTTGCAGCCCCGCCGCGCAGAATGAAAATGGCAGGGTGCCGGGCGGGACCAACCAGCAGGAGGCGATCAACGCCGCCGGCGACATGGGCGGCGCGAACGCGATGCCGGGCATCGGCGCTCCCGGCGCGGGCGGCAACGGGACGCAGCCATGAGCGGCGGCGGCACGTTCCGGCCCGGCCTGCCCGCCTGCCTGGCCCTGCTGGTCCTTTCCGGCTGCAACCAGACCGACGGCGCGTCGGAGCAGGGGCCGGCCAATGGCAGCGCCACGGTGGCCAAGCATTATGAAGGGCCGAAGCCCGAAGGCGTTTCCCGCCCGGACGAGGCGGTCACCACCACCTTCTACATCCCGCAGGCGGCGATCGGGGATATGTATGAGATGGAGGCGGGCAAGATCGCCATGGTGCGCGCCCGCGCGCCCGAAGTGAAGGCATTTGCGCGGATGATGGTCGCCGACCACCAGCGGAGCAGCGATCGGCTCCGGCGCTTCGTCGCCGACAATCCGGTCAACATCGCCATTCCGCAGAATATCGATGCGCGCCGCCGGGCGATGCTGGGCCAGCTCAACGGCGCGGGGGACCAGGAATTCGACAGCGTCTATGTCGGCCAGCAGGCCGCGGCGCATCTGGAGGCGTTCAACCTGCAAAGCAGCTATGCCAGGCGGGGCGATTATCCGGCGCTCAGGAAGATGGCGGGAGAGATGGTTCCCGTGATTGCGGCGCACCGCAAGCAGGCGGAGGCGCTGGACGCCAGATTCGGTCCGACCGCGCGGTCGGTCCCGGCCGGGCAATGACGCGCGGAGGTTATCATAAGTTAATGTGCGCCTGAGGCGACGCGCCTATCCCTTTCCCTGGGGGCGATATTGTCGCAGGCGCAAGAACAATGGACCGGATCTTCACCAACGTCGCCACCAGCAGCGCACGGCTGATGGGACAACCCCATGCTTTCATCCTGTCGACTTTGCTGATCATTCTATGGGCCGTGTCGGGGCCGTTTCTTCACTACTCCGACACATGGCAGTTGATCGTGAACACTGCGACGACGGTGCTGACCTTCCTGGCCGTCTTCCTGATCCAGAACAGCCAGAACCGCGACGGCGCAGCCATGCAGGCGAAGCTGGACGAGATCATCCGGTCGCTGGACAAGGCGCGGGTGGAATTCGTCGGCATCGAACATCTGACCGACGCGCAGATCGCTGCGATCCGAGACGCGCTGGAACGCGACATCAAGGACAAGTCCGGCCGCGAAGGGTCGATCGGACCCACGGTCGAGCGCCTGCTCCAGCGTTATTGAGCGGCGCTATGCGGCGAGGCGGCTCAGCTTGAACCGGATTTCCATCGTCAGGCCGGCATCCTTCCATGACCGGACGAGGGTGCCGCCCGTGCCCTTGAGCGACGCCTGTTCCAGCGCCGTTCCGAAGCCTTCGCGATCCGGCGTCCGGTCCAGGCGGGGGCCGCCGCATTCCGCCCAATGGATGATCGCATCGTCATCCTGAACGCTGACGGTGACGTCCAGCCGGCCGTCCGGGGTCGAGAGCGCGCCATATTTGGCGGCATTGGTCGCCAATTCGTGCAGCAGCAGCGCGACCGAGGTGAACGCGCCGCCGCCGACGGGCAGGTCCGTGCCCTTCACGAATATGCGCTTGCGCTCATCCGCCAGTTCGTGGGGAGCGACGATGGCCTCCAGCAGCGAGAACAGGGTGGTGGAGCTTTCCGTCGTCCCTTCATTGTCCAAGTCGGGCAAGGTGAGCTGGTGCGCGGCGGCGAGGGCCATCAGCCGCGCCGTCAGGTCGCTTGTCAGTTCCCCGACATCATGCGCGCCGCGCGCGCTCAGCGCCACCAGCCCGGTGGCCAGGGCGAAAAGATTTTTGACGCGGTGACGCATCTCCTTGAGCAACAGCATCTGTTGCGCGGCGGCGCGTTTCTGGGCGGTGATGTCGCGGGCGATCTTGGAGGCGCCCAATATCTGCCCCGCCGCGTTGCGGACGGGGGACACGGTCAGGGATATTTCGATGAGCGTGCCGTCCTTGCGGCGGCGGACCGTCTCGAAATGATCGATCCGCTCGCCGGCGCGCAGGCGCGCGAGGATATGCTCCTCCTCATGCAGGCGGTCTTCGGGAATGACGATCGTCACCGGCTTGCCGATCGCTTCCTCGGCGGAATAGCCGAACAGGCGGGACGCGCCCCGGTTCCAGGTGGTGATGACCCCGTCCAGCGTCTTGCTGAGAATGGCGTCGTCGGAATTTTCCACAATGGCGGCCAGCCAGGCTCCGGCGTCGATTTCCGATGTCCTGTCCGACCTGCCTGCCTCAATCGCTATATCCGGTAGATCCGACAATCCTGCTTCCTTGCGTCCGCCCTGTCGGGCGCTAGAAGGCTGCATGGAAAGCCAGCCTCGATGGGCCGCTTATAATGGCCGTTCATTGCTGTGCACTTAACCAGATTAAGCATCCGGTCTTGGTCGCGCCGGCTTTTTCCCGGCCGTCAACGCACCTGTCGCTCCGGAACGGGCGGGGCCTGATGACAAGCCATGCCCTCCGGCTCCATGGTGGTGGGGGAGCCGAGCGAATGGGCAGGCGGATCGTCGGATTTGCGCGGATCGCCGGGGGACACCGGCAACATCTTCCCGGTCTTCCGGTCCAGTGCGCGGGCCACGACGATGTCCGCCACCGTCGCGCCCATGACGAAGGCGATCGGCGCCCAAAGCGGCCGGCGCCGGCTGGCGAGCACGAGCGCCGCAAGGTCCAGCGCATCGCCGGCCACGCGGTTCCAGACCCGCGTGGAATGCGCCGGCGCTGCCAGGATGCCGGCGCCGGACAGCAGTTCGCGTGCGCCGAACAGCCTTATCGTGACGCGGGCGGCGGCATGGTCATGGCCCAGCCGCCTGGCGATGGCGCGCGGCCGGGCGACTTCCGCCAATCCCAGTCCTATGGAGAAAAGACCCAGCCCAAGGCTCCAATGCTTCGGTTCCATCTGCAACCAGCCTCCTGGGCAGGAGAACGGCGGGTCGCGAAGGCGGGTTCCCGATGGCGCCGGACGCGCTCTAATGCATGTTAGGGCGGATGTCCTATGTTCCGGCGCGCAATGGCGGAGTTCGGACGAGGAATATCATCGACCTGAATGAAAACTGATGAACTGGCGGAGGATGCGACAGTCGGCATCCGCTTCATCCAAGTGGAACACAGCCGCCTCATGGTTCGTTCTCGCGTCCTCAAGAAACGAATACAGGAGAGTATATGCGTGAGATCAGTTTTTCCATGCGTGCTTTCGCTGCCGCATCGGCCCTGTTCCTGGCGAGCACGCCCGCAATGGCCGGCGACGAGGAGCGCGCTCTTGCCGCGATTGCGCAGGCCCAGGGCAAGATCGACGCGGCGGGCAAGCTGAAGGCCGGCGACTTCGATCCGGCGGTGCTGGCGAAGGCGCAGGCGTCCCTGCGTCTGGCGCAGGAGCAGCTCAAGAGCGGCAAGGAGCAAGCCGCCATCCGGGCGGCGGTCGAGGCGCAGCAATTTGCCGATACCGCGATCGGCGAAAGCCGCCTGCGCGCCGAAGCCGATGCGCGGATGCAGGCGTCGACGGCCGCGGTCGCGCAGCAGGATGCCGCGGCGGCCAATGCGCGCGCCGAGGCCGCCGAGCGCGCCGCCGCTTCCGCGGCCGCAGATGCCCGTGCCGCCCGCGCCGCCGCGGCGGCGCCCGTGCCAGCTACCACCACGGTGACCACCGAAACCGTCAAGACCGCCCCCGTCACGGCGCGCAAGGCGGCCCCGGTCAAGCGCAAGGTGGTGCGGCGGACGACAAGCCCAGTCCGCGCTTCCGTGGTGGAGAAGACGACCACGACCGTCACCCAGCGCTGAACGGCCAATGGCGCACATGGCGGCTTTCCGAACGGGAGCCGCCATGTTTCGCGCATGGCGACCGATCGGGTCGGAACAATCGCGGGCGGCGCGACTTATCAAGCTGACTTTACGCAGCGAGGCCGATCATGTTGTGGACCATCCTTGTCATCCTCCTCATCCTGTGGGCATTGGGCGCGTTCGTCATGCCGGTCGGCGGTGCGTTGATCCATCTGCTGCTGGTGCTGGCGTTGGTCGTGCTGATCTATCAGCTTGTGGCGGGCCGACGGGTTCCCTGATCTCTTAAGTTCAGCACGTCCTGAGTAATGTCGGCATTTATCGCGGCAGTCGTTGCGGCGGGCGCATGAAGAGTTGATCCGGATCAGTATGTTTTTTCAGGAACGCACCCGCGATCCGGGATTTTTAGCCATGATGAATGAGAGGTTTTATCGTGGCGACATTATGGGAATATCACGGATCACAATTTTTGCAGCAGCGTTTTCAGGAGGAACTTTCCTACTGGAATCGCGAGCGGCTGTCGCCGGCATTTCCGTCGGACATGACGGCGGACAGGTTCGACCGTGACCGGCGCATGCTCCGGCTGGAGCATGGCTTCATCGAGGAACTGCGCGCCGAGGTCCGCGAGAAGGCGGCGCGGGCGCCGACCGATCCCGACGGGTTCATCGCCTGGTTCGAAGGGCTGAAGGAAAGCGGGCCGGGCCAGCACGA
The DNA here is from genome assembly GCF_000264945.2 of Sphingobium indicum B90A. Classification (NCBI taxonomy): domain Bacteria; kingdom Pseudomonadati; phylum Pseudomonadota; class Alphaproteobacteria; order Sphingomonadales; family Sphingobiaceae; genus Sphingobium; species Sphingobium indicum. Next base: position 1,821,454 of record NZ_CP013070.1, on the reverse strand, counting down.
TCCGCTTTTCCCCTGGCTGGCGCAGGAAGCGAGCCGGGACGAAATCCGGTGGTTCCTCTCGCAGGAGGCGGCCGGGGAAGCAGGGTTCGACGATCTGGTCGCGCTGACCCAGGTGAAGCTGCCGCCCCGCGCCAAGCTGGAACTGGCGCGCAATTATTGGGACGAGATGGGTCGGGGCAACGCCAAGGGCATGCATGGGCCGATGCTGAGCCAGTTGGTCGACATACTGGACCTCGACATCGGCATCGATAGCACCGCGTGGCAGAGCCTGGCCCTCGCCAATGCGATGACGGCTATGGCGACGTCGCGCTGCCACGCATGGCACAGCGTGGGCGCGCTGGGGGTGATCGAGCTGACCGCGCCCGGCCGCTCCGCGCATGTCGCCCAAGGCCTGCGCCGCATCGGGCTGAGCGGCGGCGAAAGGCGCTATTTCGATCTGCACGCCGTGCTGGACGTGAAACATAGCCGCGACTGGAACGATGAGGCCATAGCGCCGCTGGTTGCCGAAGACCCCCGGCGGGCCACCGCCATGGCGGAAGGCGCGCTGATCCGCCTGCGATGCGGGCAGCGTTGCTTCGAGCATTATCGCGCCCATTTCGGGCTGGGATGAGGCGCGATGGCGGCGAACCCCAAAATCCTGCTGGTGGAGGATGATCCGGCGATAGCCGGCATCATCGCGGAGCTGCTGGAAGAGGCGGATTACGAAGTGGACGGTCCCCATGCCAGCCTGGCCGACGGCATGGCGGCGGTCGCTGCGGACTTCCCGGCGGGCGCGGTGCTCGACGTGCGGGTGGGGGATGGGGACGTCGGCCTGCTGGCCGACGATCTGGACCGATATGACATCCCTTATCTGTTCTGCACCGGAGCCTTCGCGCATCCCGCGCTGGATGCCCATCCCGGCGCGCCGCTGGTGCCCAAATGGGCCTTGTCCCGACAGTTGATCGATGCCCTGCGCCAGATCGTGCATTAGAAAGAGGATGCCCCCATGAGCGCGCCAGATGGAAAGGGCGATACGGCCGAAACCCTGTCGCCGATCATCTCCGAAGATATTGAGAAGGCGGCCGCCGCATTGCTGAAGGACTGCTGTTCCGCCGAACTGACCCTGGCGACGGCGGAAAGCTGCACCGGCGGGTTGCTTGCGTCGCTGCTGACCGATGTGGAGGGCGCAAGCCATGCCTTCGAGCGCGGCTTCGTCGTCTATAGCGAGGATGCCAAATGCGAATTGCTCGGCATCCGCAGCGAGCGGATCGAGGCCTGCGGCGCGGTCAGCCGGGAGGTGGCGGTGGCGATGGCCGAAGGCGCCATCGAACGGTCCCATGCGGACATCGCCCTTGCCGTAACCGGCTATGCCGGCGCGGCGCCGCCGGGGGAGGAGGCGGGCCTGGTCCATTTCGCCTGCGGCAGGCGCGGTGGATTGACGGCGCATCGGGAGGAACATTTCGGCGATATAGGGCGAGGGCCGGTGCGGATCGGCGCGATCCGGGTCGCGCTGGAGATGATGAGGCAGGCCCTTGAGCAAGGTTGAGGATTTCGCGTCGATCCATAGCCACGGCCTGGTCCGCATCGCGGCGGCGACGCCCAGGGGCAGCGTCGGCGATGTGGGAGCCAATGCGCGGGAGATCCGCGCGCTGGCGCAGCAGGCGGCGGACGGCGCGGCCGACCTGGTCCTGTTTCCCGAACTGTGCCTCTCCTCCTATGCGATCGACGACCTGCACTTGCAGGAGGCGCTGCTCGACCGGGTGGAGCGGGAAGCGGCGGCGCTGATCGAGGGGAGCGCCGGCTGGCCGGTGCTGCTGGTCGGCGCGCCGCTTCGCCGCGGCGGGCGGCTCTACAATTGCGCGCTGGTCATCGCGGACGGGCGGCTGCTGGGCGTGGTGCCGAAAAGCTATCTGCCCAATTACCGGGAATATTATGAAAAGCGCTGGTTCGCGCCCGGAGCCGGTCTTTCCGGGCTGGAGATCGATGTCGGCGGCCATGTCGCGCCGTTCGGCACGGACCTGCTGTTCGCGGCCGACGGCTATCCCGACTTCATCTTCCATGTCGAGATCTGCGAGGATTTCTGGGCGCCGCTGCCGCCCTCCACCATGGGGGCGATGGCGGGTGCGCTGATCCTGTGCAATCTTTCGGCATCCAACATCACCATCGGCAAGGCGCGCGACCGGCATCTGCTCTCCGCCTCCCAATCCGTGCGCTGCCAGGCGGCCTATGCCTATTCGGCGGCGGGCGCGGGCGAGAGCACCACCGACATGGCCTGGGACGGGCAGGCCATGGTGCATGAACTGGGCGAACTGCTGGCGGAATCGGAGCGGTTCGGGGATGCGGCCGAGCTGCTTTACGCCGATGTCGATGTGCAACGCCTGCGGCTGGAGCGGATGCGCAACGGCACCTTCAACGACAGCGCCGTCGTCGCGGACCATCCGGAAACCCGTTTCCGCACCGTCCGTTTTCCGTTTCGGCGCAGTGGCGGGGACGTGGGCCTGCATCGGTCGCTCACCCGCTTTCCCTTCGTCCCCGCCGATCCGGCGCAGCTTGCGGCGGATTGCTACGAGGCTTTCAATATCCAGGTCGAGGGGTTGGTCACGCGTTTTCGCGCCACGGCGGGCAAGCATTTCGTCATCGGCGTGTCGGGCGGGCTGGATTCCACCCACGCGCTGATCGTCGCCGCCAAGGCCTGCGACCGGCTGGGCCTGCCGCGCTCCGCCATATTGGGCTATACCATGCCGGGCTTCGCCACGGGCGAGCTGACCAAGGGCAATGCCTGGGCGCTGATGAACGCGCTGGGCGTCGCGGGGGAGGAGATCGACATCCGTCCTGCCGCGCGCCAGATGCTGGGCGACATGGGCCATCCCTTCGCGCGGGGAGAGCCGGTCTATGACGTGACCTTCGAAAATGTGCAGGCGGGGCTGCGCACCGACTATCTGTTCCGGCTGGCCAATCGCCATGGCGGCTTCGTGGTGGGCACGGGCGACCTCAGCGAACTGGCGCTGGGCTGGTGCACCTATGGCGTGGGCGACCAGATGAGCCATTATGCGGTCAACAGCGCCATTCCCAAGACGCTGATCCAGTTCCTGATCCGCTGGTGCATCGCGACCGGCCAGTTCGACGCGGCGACCGCCCGGATATTGGACGCGATAGTGCATACCGAAATCTCGCCCGAACTGGTGCCGGCGGGGGAGAACGGCGCCTTGCAGAGCACGGAGGATCGGGTCGGCCCCTATGCGCTCAACGATTTCTTCCTGCATTACATCGCGCGCCTGGGCCTGCCGCCGTCGAAGGTCGCCTTCCTGGCATGGCACGCCTGGCGGGACGCCGGGAAGGGAGCGTGGCCGGCCGATTATCCGGAGAGCGCCAAATGCGCCTATGACCTGCCGACGATCCGCCATTGGCTGGAGAATTTCCTCCACCGCTTCTTCGCGATCAGCCAGTTCAAGCGGTCCGCGCTGCCCAATGGGCCGAAAGTCTCCTCCGGCGGCGCGCTGTCCCCCCGCGGCGACTGGCGGGCGCCGTCGGACGGGACTGCGACTGTCTGGATCGACGAATTGGCCCATGGCCTGGATGGCGATGAAAATAAATCCTGATCCACGCCGAAGTCTTCACTCGGCGCGGTGACCACATGTTGGAACAATAGTCTGAACACGGATTTTAGGATCGATGCCGATATTTCACATTCACCTGTTCAACGACGATAATGTGATCGACGAGGCCGGCCAGCAATTCGCCGACGTGGCGGAGGCGCGGGCCGAAGCCGTCCGCAGCGGGCGCGAAATCATCGCGGAACATGTCATTCACGGCCGGCCGATCAACCTGGATCATCACCTGGTCCTGCAGGACGATCAGGGCCGAAGGTTGGAAACGATATATTTCCGCGATGTCGTGACGTTCGATGGCTGACCTGCGAGGATTCCGCGGGGCGCCCCTGTCGCGCATCATCCCCTTGCGGCCCCTGCGTCCCATGACGCGGAGCGTCGGCTGATGCCGCATCCAGCCTTGCAACTGTTCCTCAACCGCCTTCTGCTTCGCTCCGCGCTGGCGGAGGAGGAACGGCAGGCGATCCTGTCCATGCGCGTCCATCCGGCGCAGGTGTCGCCCAATGTCGACATCGTCCCTCCCGGCCGTCTGGTGACCTATTCCTGCCTGGTGGCGGAGGGGCTTGCAGGGCGGTTCGGGCAGTTGCCGAGCGGCCTGCGCCAGATCACGGCGATGTATATTCCCGGCGACATGTGCGACCTGCATTCCGCGATGCTGCCGCGGGTGGAATGGGCGTTGCAGGCCCTGTCGGCGCCGCTTGCCTATCTGAAGATCCCGCATGAGGAATTGCTGCGGGTATCGCGAACCTATCCCCGCGTGGCGGAGGCCTTTTGGCGCGACTGCGTGGTCGACGCCTCCATCATCGCGCAATGGGTGGTCAGCCTGGGCAGGCGGGACGCGACGGCGCGCACCGCGCATCTGCTGTGCGAAATGGCGTTGCGCCTGGAATGCGCGGGTCAGGGCTCGCGCGAGGCCTTCGAACTCAAGGCGACGCAGGCGCACATCGCCGACGCGCTGGGTATCACGCCGGTGCACATGAACCGCGTCGTCCGCGGGCTGAGGCTGCAGGGCGTCCTGTCCTGGACCGGGCGCACCATCCGCGTGCTGGATTGGGACGGCCTCGTCCGCATCGCGAGCTTCGACAGCGGTTATCTGGAAATCCCTCGGGAATAGCTCACAGCAGCCAGCTTGCCGCCAGCGACAGGGCGCAGAGGAAGGTGACGCCGGTCGTCGTCCAGCCCAGCAGGTTGGTCCAGCGGCCATTGGTGCGCGCGCCGACCACGCCGGGGCGGTTGGTGAGCAGCATCATGAGCAGCAGCAGCGGCGGCACGGAAAAACCCTGGACGATGCCCGACCAGACCAGCGCCTTCATCGGGTTGAAGCCCAGGAAGTTCATCGCCACAGCCAGCACCGTCACCGCCGCGATGATGGCATAGAACAGCCTGTTGTCCTGCGGCGCGTCATGCAGGCTGCCCGCGCGGCCCAGCCCCTGCACCACGTCATAGGCCGCGCCCGTGGTCATCACCGGCACCGCCAGGAAACCCACCCCCACCACGCCGGCGGCGAAGAGGAATTTCGCGGCCTGACCGGCGATGGGCTCCAGCGCAGCGGCAGCGTCGGCGGCGGTCTCGATCTCCGTCCGTCCGGCGGCGTGGAGGGTGATGCCGGTCGCGAGCAGGATGAAATAGAGGATGAGGTTGGAAAAGATCATGCCGGTCAGCACGTCGCGGCTCGTCCGCTTCATCTCCGACGCGGTCGCGCCCTTGCGCTGCCAGAGCCGGCGGCGGCCCAGGGCGATCTGCTCCTCCACCTCCTGATTGGATTGCCAGGTGTAGATATAGGCGGAAAGCGAGGTGCCTATGCAGGCGACGATCAGCGACAGCGATTGCGCATCGATCCTGAGCGCGGGGATGAAGGTGGCGCGCAGCACCGCGACCGGATCGGGCCGGGCCATGACCGCCGCCGCCACATAGGCGAGGAGGATGAGCGCCAGCCAGCGGAACACGCGCCGGATGAGCATGTAGGAACCGAAATATTGCAGCGCGAAGATGATCGCCGCCGCGCCCACCACGATCAGCGGCACCGGGATGGGCACCAGCAGGTTGAGCGCCGCGCCGATGCCGCCCAGGTCCGCCGCCGCCTCTATGATGTTGCCGGCGAAGGCGAGCGTCACCAGCGGCAGCAGCAGCCAGCGCGGGAACTGATCGCGGATGCAGGCGAACAGGCCCTTGCCATAGACCTGCCCGATCTTCGCCGACAGATAGACGACGACATACATCATCGGCAGCAGGACCGGCGCGATCCACAGAAAGGCAAGGCCGTAGCGCGCCCCAGCGCTGGCATAGGTGCCGATCGCGGAAGGATCGTCGTCGGCGGCGCCCGTCACGATGCCGGCGGCGAGCATCTTCATGACGCCCCGGCGCGGCCTGTCCATCGGCATGCCGGTTTTCAGCGGTTCACGGGATTGGGCAGTCAATTTCCACCTCGAACGGGCAAAGCCGTGGTTCAACACGGCAGGCACGGCAGGAGGTGCATGGCCGTTAATCCATGATAGTGGGCCGGTTTCCAATATGCGCCGATGCCGGATTTTCGATCACATGGGTTAGCGGATCGGCCGGGTCGCGCCGCCGGACCGGAACGCGCTCCGCCGGAGGGGAATTGGGGCGGCATGGCGGATCATATGGCAGATTGGGCGGCTGCGATGCGGGCGGGGGACCATGCCGCCGCCTGGGCGATTTCGGAACGGGAACTCCAGCGCCGCGACCCGGCCCGCCGGGACGATCAGGCGCTGCCCTATCATCAGCGCTGGGTATGGGACGGGCGGCCCTATGAGGGCAGGCATTGCCTGGTGCGCTGCTATCATGGGTTGGGCGACAGCATCCAGTTCGCCCGCTTCCTGCCGATACTCGCGGCGCGCGCGGCGTCGCTGACGGTGGAGATGCAGCCGCGCCTGATCGACATCATCGCCGGACCGGGCGGCGTTATCCGCTTTCTCCCCTTTCTGGACGCCCATCCGATGCCGCCGTCCGAATGCGACCTGGAGATCACCGAACTGGACTTCGCGCTTCGGCTGACCCCAGCCGATGCGCCGATGCCCTATCTCGCGCCGGAAAGGGGCGTGCTGCCGCATGGTTGCGTCGGGCTTTGCCATGGCGCTGGGTCGTGGGACGCGGCGCGTTCCATACCGCCGCACCTGCTGGCGCCGATCTGCGCCATGGCGCCCTGCATCAGCCTGATGCCCGAACCGACGACGCTGCCCGTGCTGAACCCGGACGGATGCCCCTTTGACATGAAGGCGACGGCGGCGCTGGTCGCCGCGACGGAGCTTGTCATCACCGTGGATACGATGATCGCGCATCTGGCCGGCGCCATGGGCAAGCCGACCTGGCTGCTGCTGAAGTCCGATCCCGACTGGCGCTGGCCGGTGGGCGCGCGCGGCACGCCCTGGTATCCGTCCATGCGGATCTATGCCCAGCAGAGCGCCGGGGACTGGGAAACACCATTGGCCGAACTGGTGCGCGACCTTGCCGCCCATCCGGCGATCACAGCGGAAAGGTAGCTGAACATGGGAGACATGCCGACCCCGTCCGTGCCCGTGTCCTGGGGGGAGTTGCTGGACAAGATGACGATCCTGCAGATCAAGCAGGAGCGGATCGCCACGCCCGCGGCGCGGGACAATGTGGGCAGGGAATATCGGTTGCTGAGCGCCATTGGCGGGCAGGCCCTGCGGGATGGGGCCGTGGGCGGACTGGTCGAAAGCCTGAAGCGGGTGAACGAGGCGCTTTGGGAAATCGAGGACGCGATCCGGGGGGAGGAGGCGGCGGCGCGGTTCGGCGCGTCCTTCATCGACCTTGCCCGGTCGGTCTACCGGATGAACGACCGGCGCGCCGCGATCAAGCGGGAGATCAACCGCCTGCTGCAATCCGAACTGGTGGAGGAAAAAAGCTATGCCGCCTGCGCGGGGGATTGAGATGCGGCGGCTGGGCGTCCTGACATTCCACCGTTGCATCAACTACGGTTCCTATTGGCAGGCGCGCTGCCTGGTCGAGGGATTGCGCGGCATGGGCGTCGAGGCCGAATTGCTGGACCATGACTCGCCGCGCGTCACCCGGGCCGAGCTTCGCTGCGCGCTCAGCCCCACCCTGCCGCAGCGGACGCCGCGCAGCGATTTTCCGGCCTATGCGCGCAAGACCCGGAAATTTCGCGAGGCGTTCGAGCGATTGCCCCTGTCGCGCCGGTTTCCCATCGATCGGCCGGAAGAGATGGGGGATTATGACGCCGTCATCGTCGGCAGCGACGAGGTGTGGAACCTGCGTCATCCCTGGTATGGGGGCTGTCCGGCCTTTTACGGAACGGGGGTTCGCGGAACGCTGATCTCCTATGCGGCCAGTTTCGGCAACCAGAATGCGTCGGATGGACTGTCCGACCATTGGGCCAGCCAGATCGGCAACTTCGCCTCTATTTCCGTGCGCGACGAAAACAGTCGTCGGATGATCAGAACCGCGCTGGGGCATGATCCCGACGTCGTGCTGGACCCTTGCCTGCAATTTCCCGGACCGGCAGCGCGCAGGGGCGCGTCGGGCGAAGGCTATGTGGCGCTTTACGGTCATAATTTCCCGGAGTGGTTCTGTCTTTCCGTCCGCCACTGGGCAAGGGCGCGCGGGCTCCCGATCCGCAGCATAGGCTATCGCAACGACTGGGCGGACGAGCAATGGCTGGAGGCCGGACCGCTGGAATTCGCCGAGCTGATGGCGGGCGCCGACGCCGTCGTCACCAATTTCTTCCACGGCTGCGTCTTCGCTTTGCTGAATGGGCGTCCTTTCGTCGCGGCGCCGTCCGCCTACCGCATGAACAAGGTGCGCGACCTGATGCAGGGGCTGGGCGCGGAACGGCACATGATCCTGCCGGAGGATGATGACCGGACCGTCGCCCGCCGCCTCGACGAACCACCCGCGCCGGCGGTGCGGCAGCGCATCGATCGATTGCGGGCGCGGTCGAGCGATTTCCTGCGCCGGGCGCTGGCGATGGCGTCATGAGCGCTGCCGCGGTCAGCCCCCGTGACATGGTTTCGTCGGGCCTCTGCATCGGCTGCGGCGGTTGCGTCGCGCAGGCCCGGCCGGGACAGGCCCGGCTGGAATGGAACAAGGACGGGCATCTTAATCCGGTCGGCGACCGGGACTGGTATCGGCGGCCCAGCGAAGGCCTTTCGGCATGCTGCCCTTTCTCTCCGCGCGCCATGGATGAGGATGAGATCGCCCGGCGGCGTTTTCCGGCGGCAGCGGCGCAGGATGATCATATCGGCCGTTTCGATGCCGCCTATGTCGGCCATGCCGCCGAAGCAGGTTATCGCGAGAGGGGCAGTTCGGGCGGCATGGCAAGCTGGGTCGCGGGCGAACTGTTGCGGCGGGGGATGGTGGACGGCGTGGCGCATGTGACGCGGGCCGATCCCGCGACCGAGGGGCGTCTGTTCCGCTATCGCATAGCGCGCGATCTTCCCGCTTTGTGGGAGGGGGCGCAGTCGCGCTACTATCCCGTCGACATGGCCGAAGTGCTGCGCGAGATCCGGGAGGTGCCGGGCCGCTATGCCGTCGTCGGCATTCCCTGCTTCATCAAGGCGGTGCATCTCGCCTGTGACGCCGATCCGTTGCTGCGGGCGCGCATTGTCTTCACCTTGGGCCTGGTGTGCGGGCATATGAAAAGCCGTCATATGGTGGCCAGCTTCGCCCGGCAGATGGGTCTGCGCCCGGCGTCGGTCCGGCAGATCGACTATCGGGTGAAGGACGCGGCGCGGCCGGCCAACTGGTACAGGGCGCGGCTTGCCGACCACGCCGGCGAGCAGCGGATGCAGGATTGGTGGCACCTGGTGGATGGGGACTGGGGGGCGGGATTCTTCCAGAACCGCGCCTGCGACTTTTGCGACGATGTGGTGGCGGAGACCGCCGACATTGCTTTTGGCGATGCCTGGGTGGAACCCTATTCCTCCGACGGGCGCGGCACCAATGTCGTGGTGGTGCGATCGTCCGCGCTGCATGCGATGCTGCGCGAAGGGATCGATGCGGGAAGGCTGGCCTTGCAGCCCGTCGCCGCCGGTTTCGTGCGGGAAACGCAAGCGGCGGGCTTTCGCCAGCGGCGGGAAGGGCTGGCCTATCGGCTTTGCTGGCGAAAGGCGGGTGTCCGGCCGCGCAAGCGCGTGCGGCCGGGCAGCGCGGGCCTGCCGTGGCGGCGCAGGATGATCTATCGGCTGCGCCACGCGATCAGCAGGGGCAGCGGCACGGTGTTCCGGCTGGCCGAGGTTGTGGGCAGGCCCGGCCTGTTCCTGCTCTGGGCGCGGGCCATGCTGAAGCTCTACCACGGCCTTGCTTATTCGCGGGGATGGCTGGGGAGGGTGTTGGACCGTTTCGCGTGACCCTTGGCAGCAATGGTCAGCGGGCGCCCGTTGCGCCCTTACCCCTTGTCGCGTTCCACGAATTTGTTGAACCGGCTTTCCTTCCCGTCCTTCGTCTTGTCCTGATAGAGGAAGGCGAGCTTGTTCTCATCGAAGATGCGGAAGAATTCATCCCACTCGATTTCGTCCAGCGCGTCGTCCTCCTCGCGAAAGTCGATGCGCAGCAGGCCGCCGCCCTTTCCATTGTCCTCGGTCGCCTTGACGATTGTGGGGCGGCCGCCGCGATCTTCCACCCATTTGCGGATGGTGTCATGGTCGGTGGTCGTGTCCGATGCGCTCATGATGCATTCCTTTCCTTATCTTGTCGCGGCGGCATAGATGCCGTCCATGATGTCGGCCACATGCGCCAGTTCTTCGCATCCCGGATCGAAGCGGGGGGAGCGGGCCAGCTTTTCGGCCCATTCCCCCGCCATCCGGCCGCCCCATGGATCGCCAGGCTCGGACAGCGCCTCCCGCGCCGTGCCGCGGAACAGCTCTGCCCGGAAGTCGTAGAAGGAGCCGTCGATGTTGCGGAAGGCGACGCCCGCCTTGTCGCCGTAGAAATCGGCGGCGATCACCGCATCCTGCCCCGCATGGAGGTTCCAGGAGCAGGCGATCCGGACCATGCGCCCGTCCGCCAGATGCAGCGTCGCCATGCCGAGATCCTCGACCTGCCGGCCGCGATCCTCCAGCGGGTGTCCTTTCGCGAAGAGGGCGGCATCGATCCGCTCCACCTCAGGGAAGTCGAGCACCCAGAGCGCCAGGTCGATCAGATGCACGCCAAGGTCCATCATGCAGCCGCCGCCCGACAGTAAGGGATCGTGGAACCACGGCTTGTCCGGGCCATAGGCGTTGTGGAAGATGAGGTCGACGGCATGAACCTGGCCCAGTTGGCCGGCGCGGACATGATCCCGCAGGGCACGCATTCCTGCGGTGCCGCGATAGGACAGGTCGACGCCCAGCAGCCGGTCAGCGGCGCGGGCGGCGTCGATCACTGCGCGGACCTCCGCCCCGGTGCGGCCCAGCGGCTTCTGGCAGAAGACCGGCACGCCCCGCTCCAGCGCGCGGATCGACTGTTCTGCGTGGAGCGCGCTGGGGGTGGCGATGACGATGCCGTCGAGCGGCTGTTCCAGCAAGGCGTCGAGCGAGTCCAGCCGCACCGCATCGGGAGCGAGCAGGGCTGCCTCCGCACCGTTGCCGGGCAGGGCGTCGGCAATGGCGGCGGCCTCTATCCCGCCGGTCGCCAGCATGGCCTCCATCCGGTTGCGGCCGATCCAGCCCACGCCCAGAAAGCCGATGCGCGGGCGGGTGAGGAGGGCGGGGGCAGGGGCGATGGCGGCACTCATGGGACGATGATCGCCTTTACGAAGCCGTCCGGCTTGTCCCGCGTGGCGTCCAGCGCCTCGCCCAGCCGGTCGAGCGGATAGCGGTGGGTGATGAGCGGCGCGGGATCGATGCGGCCGGAGGCGACGGCCGCGACCGCTTCCCTCATGCCCCCGACATAGGCCGCCGGATCTCGTTCATGCGCGTTGATGACGTCGATGCCGCGCCAGTTCCACAGCCACATGTTCACCTGGCGCGGCCCGTCCTGATGATAGCCCGCGACGATCAGCTTGCCGCGTTCGGCGGTGAGTTCGCCCGCCAGGTCGAGCGGCCATTGCTTGCCCACCGCCTCTATCGTCCGTTCGCAGAAGCGTCCTTCGGTGAGCGCGCCGACCCGATCGATGATCGCCTGATGATCGTCCATCGCGATCGTCTCCGCCGCGCCGTGATCGCGGGCGAGGTCGAGCGAGGAGGGGCGCCGCGAAATGGCGATGACGCGGGCTCCGGCCTCCGTCGCCAGCCGGGTGAGCAGCGCCCCCAGAAAGCCGATGCCGATGATCGCGACGGTCTGGCCCGGCCGGATGTCGGCGCGGCGGAAGATGTTGAACGCGCACCCCAGGGGCTCGCCGGGGAAGGGCAGCCCGTCCAGTTCGGGCGGCAGCCGCACGATGGCGCTTTCGTCCGCCAGATCATGGTCGGCATAGCTGGCATAGGAAAGCGCCGCCACGCGGTCCCCGACCGTTACGGAGGTCACGTCCTTCCCGACGGCATCGACAATGCCCCAGCCCTCATGGCCGAGCGCGCCCGGCTCCAGCGGGAAGCCTTGCCATTCCGGTCCCGCCCAGGGGGTGAGGTTGGAGGCGCAGACGCCGCATCCCTCCAGCCTTATGCGGACCTGACCGGGGCCGGGCCGCGGCATCGGAACCTGGTCGATCCGCACCGCGCCGGGGTCGGTCACGACCGCCGCGCGCATGGTCGCCGCCTTTTCGGCCGGCTCGCGCTCCGCCATCAGCAATTCGCTCATTCCGCCGCCAGCGCTATCGCGCCCTCCCCACGAATGAAGGCCTCCAGCGCTTCATGCGCCCGGTCATCGGTCATCTGCATCGGCGGATGCTTGCAGAAATAGGCGGCCGCCGGATGGATGGGGCCGCCCAGACTGCGATCCAGCGCTATCTTGGCGCAACGGATCATGTCGATGGCGACGCCCGCCGAATTGGGGCTGTCCTCCACCGACAGGCGCAGTTCCAGGTTCATCGGCACGCCGCCGAAGAGTTGCCCTTCCATGCGCAGGAAACAGACCTTGTTGTCATTCTGCCAGGCGACATAGTCGGACGGGCCGATATGGATATTCTCATCCTCCAGCCGGGTTTCCGCGACCGACTGCACGGCTTCGGTCTTCGAAATCTTCTTCGACTTCAGCCGCGAACGGTTCGACATGTTGAGGAAGTCGGTATTGCCGCCGGTGTTGAGCTGATAGGTGCGGTCCAGCTTCACGCCCCGCTTGGCGAACAGGTCGGTGAGAACCCGATGGACTATGGTCGCGCCCAGTTGCGCCTTGATGTCGTCCCCGATGATCGGCACGCCGGCCCGTTCGAACCGGTCCGCCCATGCGGGGTCGCTGGCGATGAAGACCGGAATGTTGTTGACGAAGGCAACGCCCGCCTCCAGCGCGCATTGCGCGTAGAATTCCGTCGCCTGCTGCGATCCCACGGGCAGATAGTTGAGCAGCACGTCCACCTTCGCCTCGCGCAGCCGCTTTACCACCTGTGCGCGGTCGGGTTCGGCGGCGTCGGCAGGCAGGAAGGTGCGCTCGTCGGGATGGTCGGCCATGTGGTCCGCGCAGCCGTCCAGCAGGCGGCCCATCTCCACCTTGACCCCGCTTGGGCGGACGTCGCCGCAGAAGGTCTGGGTGCAATTGGGCCTGGCGAAGATCGCTTCGGCGATGTCGCGGCCGACCTTTCGCCGGTCGATGTCCCAGGCGGCGGCCAACCGGATGTCGCAGGGGCGATAGCCGCCCAGTTCCCAATGCATCAGGCCGCTATGGTCGTTGCTTTCAGCGCGATAGTGCGACAGGCCCTGCACCAGCGAACTGGCGCAATTGCCGACGCCGACGATGCCGATGTTGATGGCTTGCATGATGCGTCTCCGTCAGGCGGTGCGGGCGACCGGCTGGGCGGCCGATGCCGGGGCGTAGCGGTCGATCATCCAGGCGCAGAAATCCGCGAAGGCCTGCGGATCGTGGACCGCGCTGCTGTGATGGGGGGCGATGCCCAGATGTTCGGGCGTGAAGCAGAAGGTGACGGTGACGTCGAAATCGCCGAGCGCCTCCATCTGCCGGTCGAACCAGTCGACCGCATTGGGACGGAAGCTGTCGGCCCAGCTCAGGCCGGTGCGCAACTGCTTCACCCCCAGCCGCTTCATCCAGTCGACGGCATCGTTCAGGCGCGGATCATTGAAATGGAACCATTGCATCAGCCCCATCTCGCCAGCGACCCTGGCATAGTCCTCCAGTGCGGGCTTGGGCGTGCCGTCGGCGCGGATCAGCCCCATGTAGAAATGGCGGTAATAGCTCGATCCTTCCGCCTCGCGATGGCGCGTGGTCGCGCCCCATTCCTGCGGCAGGTCGTAGAGGCTGTACCAGTAGATGCGCGGCACCCGCCCGATCAGCAGTTCGGCGGTGCGGTTGAGGCCGAAGACCTGCACTTCCTCCGCGCCGAAGGAGCCGACGCCGACCTCCGTCACCCAGACCGGCTTGTCGGGCGCCACCGCCTCGATCTCCGCGATCCTGGCCGGCCAGTCGTTGAGCGGCCAGAGGTTCCAGTCGAGCGGGAAGCCGTGCACCGCCACGACATCCACCGCGTCCAGCGCACCATGGTCGCGCATCCGGTTCACCCAATGCGGATCGATGGGCGACATGCCGCCCAGCACGCGGGTCACGGCGGGATTGGCGTCGGCAATTGCGGCGCCCGCGCGGATCACCATGTCGGCATAGAGCGACCAGTCGGGGTCGACCTCCGGGTCCCAATGCGACTTGTTGTTGGGTTCGTTCCAGATCATCGCGGCTTCGATCATGCGTCGGTTCCCTCCTCTGGTCCTTTGGCTGGATAGACGGCCGGCCTGCCCATCAGCTCCCCGAACGGGACCGGGGCGGCGCGGCAGAGATAGACTTCCTCCTCCGGCTCGGCCTCTATGGTGAAGCCGGCGGCGCGCAGCAGCGCCTGCGCGCCGGCCTTGTTCGGGGCCCACCAGTTGGTCCAGTCATGCGCGAATTTCCGTTCGATGAAGTGCAGGCGCGGATAGGCCGGATTGTCGAAGAAGCCGGGCGGGCGGCTGGTGCCGGGGACGTGGAAAGGGTGATCCTCCGGCACCAGCAGCACGTCGGACGAACCCTGCTGCATCGTCTGGAACAGCATCATGTCGCCCGCCACATGCTCGCGGATCAGGTCGAGCGCGAGCAGAGGGTGCCGCAGATGGTAGAGCACGCCCATGAAGATCACGAGGTCGAAGCGGCGGCCGAGCTTTCCGACATCATAGACGGACAGGTTGCGGAACTCGATGCCGTCATGGCCCAGCGCTTCGGCGGCGAAACGGGCCTGGGCAAGATAGCGGTCGTCGGAATCGATGCCGAGGACTTCCGCCGCGCCGCGGCGTTTCATCTCGATCGAATAGAAGCCGGCGTTGCAGCCGATGTCGAGCACCGATTTTCCCGACAGGTCTTCGGGAATGGCGTCCGCAAAGCGCGCGAACTTGAAGGCGGGATAATCGCCCAGGAAATGGTCCGGCGCGGTTTCCATGCCGCCGATGCGAAGATTGTGGAACCATGGGCCCAATTCCTCGATCTGGCGGCGCAACGCGTCGGTCTTGCGGTCGGCTGCGAGATTCACTGTCTTCATGCGGGCACCTCGTTCAATCGGGTCACGCTGCCGCCGGCCGACCCCAGCAGGATCGTGCTGATCGAACCGGGATCGACTTCGAACCTCAGCAGATTGTCGAGGCTGAGGCCGAGATAATGCGCGATCGTCCCGCGGATGATGTCGCAATGGGTGACGCAGAGGATGGTGGCCCCCGTGTTTTCCCGCGCGACCGTTTCCAGATGCCGGACGGTCCGGGCGACTGCGCCGCCCATCGTCTCTCCGCCCGGCGTCGCGCTGGTGGAGCGGCTGCGGTTCCAATCGCGCCAGCGCGGGTCTTGCTCCAGTTCCGGAAAGGACCGTCCGTTCCAGGAGCCGAAATCGACCTCGTCCAGATCGGGGGCGATGACGACCTCCAGCCCCAGGGCTTGGGCGATGATCGACGCGGTTTCCACCGTGCGCCGGCGCGGGCTGGCATGGATGGCGTCTATGCCGTGCAGGCCACGCCATGCCGCGACGCCGGCTGCCTGCACGCGGCCGCGCGCGGTGAGGGGCGACATGCCCGCCCGCCCGCTCAACAGCCGCCCATATTCGCCATGCATCCCATGCCGGATCAGGTGAAAGCAGGTAAGCGGCGGTTCGCGGGAGGAAGACAGCATCAACATAGATGCTGCTTAACAGGATCGGGAGAAGGAAAGTTCCATAGACGTAATTCTCAAAAAGGTAAATGGAAACATCGTGAATAACTTGTGTGTCACCCGTATAACATAGATTATTCTCATGAGTTTGTACTGAGTGGATATTAAAGGATTTCTCGAAATATTACCGGAACCTGGCGGTAGAAGAAGATGTTGATGGTCCCGTTGCCACGGTTGCGGGGAATGGAACGTTCCCGCAGCCAATCCTTGGCAAATCATCATCAATGAGGGGAGCGGCCGTGGAAAAGATACTTGTCACGGGTGGCGCCGGCTTCATCGGCCGGACGGTTTGCCGGGAATTGCTGGCACGCGGCCATGCCGTTCGCGTGCTGGACAGCATGATAGAGCAGGTTCACGGAGACATTGAACGGCCGGCCGACCTCGATCCGGAGGTCGAGCTGATCCGCGCCGACATACGCAACGGCCATGCGGTGGACCGCGCCTTGCAGGGTGTCGACGCCGTCATCCACCTCGCCGCCGAAGTCGGGGTCGGCCAGTCCATGTATGAGGTGGAGCGCTATACCTCGGTCAACGACGTCGGCACCGCCGTCCTCTTCGAACGGCTGATCGACCGTCCGGTGCGGCGCGTGGTGACAGCCTCCTCGATGAGCATCTATGGCGAGGGGCTGTACCGCGACGAGGATGGCCGGATCGTCCAGGACGCGGAGCGCGGGTCGATCCGCGACAATCAGAAGATCTGGGATCCGGTCGACCGACAGGGTCGCCCGCTTACGCCCATCGCCACGCCGGAATGGAAGCAGCCCAATCTCGCCTCCATCTACGCGCTCAACAAATATGTGCAGGAACGCACGACCCATATCATGACCGCGCCCTATGGCATGGAGGGCGTCTGCCTGCGCCTGTTCAACGTCTATGGGCCGGGGCAGGCACTTTCCAACCCCTATACCGGCGTGCTGGCGATCTTCGCGTCCCGCCTGCTGAACGGGCAGAAGCCGATGATCTTCGAGGATGGCGGGCAGCGCCGCGACTTCGTGCATGTCGGCGACGTGGCGCGCGCCTTTGCCGACGCGCTGGAACTGCCGCAGGCGGCGGGCGGCACCTTCAACATCGGTTCCGGGCAGGACCGTTCCGTCACCGAAGTGGCGCAATCGCTTGCGCTGGCGATGGGCCGGAACGATGGGGAACCCGAAATTGTCGGCAAGGCGCGGACCGGCGACATCCGCCATTGCTTCTGCGACACCGGCAAGGCGGAGGAAGTGCTGGGCTTCAAGGCGCGGCAGGACTTCCAGCAGGGCCTTGCCGTGCTGGCCGAATGGGTGGCGCGGCAGACCGCCGACGACCGCGTCAATCAGGCGCGGGCGGAGCTGGAAGCGCGGGGGCTGGTCGCGTGAAGCGCGCCGACGGAAGGCCCGTGCTGGTCACGGGCGGGGCCGGTTTCATCGGCTGCAACATCGCCGACCGGCTGGCGGGGGAGGGCGAGCAGGTCGTCGTCTATGACTCGCTGGCCCGGCCCGGTGTCGAGCGCAACCTTGCCTGGCTGGAGCAGCGCCACGGCGCCGCGATCACGCCGGTCATCGCCGATGTGCGGGACGATGCGGCGGTGGACCGGGCGGTCGCCGGCGCGAAGGCGGTCTTCCACATGGCCGCGCAGGTCGCCGTCACCACCAGCTTCACCGACCCGCGCGCCGACTTCGAGGTGAACGCGCTCGGCACGCTCAACGTGCTGGAGGCGGCGCGCCGCCGCGCCGCGCCGCCGCCCGTGATCTTCGCCTCCACCAACAAGGTCTATGGCGGGCTGGAGGATCTCGACTTCCCGCTGATCGACGGCGCTTATCTGCCAGCTGCCGAGCATCTGCGCGCCAATGGCATCGACGAGAGCCGCCCGCTCGATTTCCATACCCCCTATGGCTGTTCCAAGGGCGCGGCGGACCAATATGTGCTGGATTATGCACGCAGTTTCGATCTGCCCGCCGCTGTGCTGCGCATGAGCTGCATCTACGGCCGGCGGCAGATGGGGACGGAGGATCAGGGCTGGGTCGCGCATTTCCTGATCAGCGCCCTGGAGGGGCGACCGATCACCCTTTATGGCGACGGTCATCAGGTGCGCGACATATTGGACGTGCAGGATGCGGTGGACGCCTATCTGGCGGTCTGGCGGCAGATCGGACGGGTGAGCGGCCGCGCCTTCAACCTGGGCGGCGGGCCGGACAATGCCGTCAGCCTGCGGCAGATCCTGGCCTTTATCGGCGTCCATCTGGGCAAGTCCATCGTGCCCGACTTCGCGCCCTGGCGGGCGGGCGACCAGCGCTATTTCGTCGCTGACACCGGCGCGGCGCGCACGGCGCTGAACCTGAAGGCGCGCAAGCCCTGGCGGCAGGGCGTGGCCGATCTGGCCCGCTGGCTGATGGAGGAGCGGGCGGAGAGCGCCGGGCCCAGGCTGATGACCGCGAGCGCGCTGTGAGGGGCGGCGGGCATCTGCTGCTGTCCGCCGACGCGGTGGGCGGCGTCTGGCAATATTCGACCGACCTGATCCGCGCGCTCCAGCCCCATGGCTATCAGGTGACGCTGGCCGTCATGGGGCCTGCGCTGAGCGAGGCGCAGCGGGCGGAGGCGGCGGCCATAGCCAATTGCCATCTGGTGGAAACCGGCCTCGAACTCGAATGGCTTGCGGCGGAAGCGGCGCCCATCGTGCAGGCCGAAGCGCGGCTGGCGGAAATGGCGGGCGACCTTCGCGTCGACGCGGTGCAACTGCATACGCCGGCGCTGGTCAGCGCCGGCCGTTATCCCTGCCCGGTGATCGCGCTGCTGCACAGTTGCGTCGCGACCTGGTGGGAAGCGGTGCGCGGCGGTCCCATGCCGGAGGATTTCAACTGGCGCGCGGCGCTGGTCGCGGCCGGCCTTCGGCAGGCGACCCGCGTCATCGCGCCCAGCATGGCTTTTGCGGAGGCGGCGCGCCGCCGCTATGGCGTGCTCCCCATGGCGGTCCATAATGGCCGGTCCTTTCCAGTGAAGCCGCAGGCGATGCAGGACCATGTGTTCACGGCCGGTCGCCTCTGGGACGAGGGCAAGAATATCCGGGTGCTGGATGAGGCGGCCGCCCGCATCGCCGTGCCGTTCAGGGCTGCCGGACCGCTTGAGGGGCCGCAGGGAGCGGGGATCGGTCTGCATTCGCTGGTGTCGCTCGGCCCGCTCGACAGCATGGCGCTGGCTCGGCATCTGGCCAGCCGGCCGGTCTTCGCTTCGGCGGCGCTTTACGAACCCTTCGGCCTTGCGGTGCTGGAGGCGGCGCTGGCCGGTTGCGCGCTGCTGCTGTCCGATATTCCGACTTTCCGGGAGCTATGGGATGGCGCCGCCATCTTCGTCCATCCTCGCGACGCGCAGGGCTTCGCCTGGGCGATAGAGGAATTGCTGGGCGACGGCGCCACCCGCGTGGAAATGGGCCAGCGCGCCCAGACGCGGGCGGGCGCCTACACCCCCGCCGCCACGGCCGCGCACATGGCCGGCCATTATCGCGCCGTCCAGCGGAAGGTGGCCGCATGAAGATCCTCTATTTCACCCATTCGCTGCTGTCCTGCTGGAACCACGGCAATGCCCATTTCCTGCGCGGCGTGCTGCGCGAACTCGCGGCCATGGGCCATGACGTGCTGGCGCTGGAGCCGGAGGGCAATTGGAGCCTCGCCAACCTCCTGTCCGACCATGGGGAGGAGGGGCTCGCCGCCTATCGTCAGGCCTATCCCGAACTCCGTGCCCAAGGCTATGGCATGAAGGACGATCTGGTCGCGCTGGTCGACGGCGCCGACCTCGTCATCGTCCATGAATGGAACGAACCGTCGCTGGTCGGCGCGCTCGGCCTGATCCGGGCGGGGCGGAGCGATTTCACCCTGCTGTTCCATGACACCCATCATCGCGCCGTGTCCGATCCGGATGCGATCCGGGCGTTCGACCTGTCGGGCTATGACGGTGTGCTGGCGTTCGGCGAGGCCTTGTCGGAAGTCTATCGAAGCTGGGGCTGGGGCGAGTGCGTCTGGACTTGGCATGAAGCCGCCGACACAAGGCATTTCCGTCCCTTGCCCGGTGAGAAAAGCGGCCTCGTCTGGATCGGCAACTGGGGCGATGGGGAGCGTACCGCCGAGCTGGAGGATTACCTCTTCCGCCCGGCGCGGCAGGCGAAGCTCCCGCTCGACATCTATGGCGTGCGCTATCCTCAGGAGGCGCTGGCGACGCTGGAACGCTACGGCGTCGCCTATCATGGCTGGGCGCCCAATGCCGCCGCGCCGGAGGTCTTCGCCCGCCACCTTGCCACCGTTCATGTGCCGCGCCGCTATTATACGCAGCTTCTGCCCGGCATTCCGACGATCCGGGTGTTCGAGGCGCTGGCCTGCGGCATTCCGTTGCTGTCCGCCCCTTGGGACGACAGCGAAGGGCTGTTCCGGCCCGGCGAGGATTTCCTCTTCGCCCGGACCGGCGACGAGATGAAGAGCCATATGCGCGCCATCAGCGAGGATGCGGACCTTCGCGCCAGCCTCGTCCGCAACGGATTGGAGACGATCCGCAGCCGCCATAGCTGCGCCCATCGCGCGCAGCAGCTGATGGACATCACGGCGTCGCTCGACGCGCAGCCGATCAGGAGCGTTGCATGAAGATCGCCTTTTACGGCTCCAGCCTGCTTTCCTCCTACTGGAACGGCGCAGCCACCTATTATCGCGGGATATTGGAGCAGCTTGCCCGGCATGGCCATCGCATCGCATTCTATGAACCGGATGCCTTCGACCGGCAGCAGCATCGTGACATCGACCCGCCCGACTGGGCGCGCGTGGTGGTCTATCCCGCGACGCCGGACGCGCTGAAGGGCGTGATGGACGAGGCCGCCGAGGCCGACGTCGTCGTGAAGGCCAGCGGCGTCGGCGTGTTCGACGACGAGCTGCTGGACGGCGTCATGCGCCGCGCCCGGCCCCATGCGCTGCGCATCTTCTGGGATGTGGACGCCGCCGCGACGCTGGACGAGATGCGCGCCGATCCGGACCATGCCGTGCGCCGCGCCTTGCCCGGACTCGACATGGTGCTGACCTATGGCGGCGGCGATCCGGTGGTGAACGCCTATCGCGGCTTCGGCGCGGTGGAGTGCGTTCCCGTCTACAATGCGCTCGATCCGCAGAGCCATCATCCCGTGCCGCCCGATCCGCGCTTCACCGCCGATCTCGCCTTCCTTGGCAACCGCCTGCCCGACCGGGAGGCGCGGGTGGAGGAATTCTTCCTGAAACCCGCCGCCTTGTTGCCCGGCCGGCAATTCCTGATCGGCGGCAATGGCTGGGATAGCAAGGCGATGCCCGGCAATGTCCGCCATCGCGGCCATATCTACACCGCCGAGCACAACGCCTTCAATTGCAGCCCGCTGGCCGTGCTGAACGTTGCCCGCGACAGCATGGCGCATATCGGCTTTTCCCCCGCGACCCGCGTGTTCGAGGCGGCGGGAGCAGGGGCCTGCCTGATCACCGATGCGTGGGAGGGGATAGAGATGTTCCTGACCCCGGACGAGGAGGTACTGGTCGCCCGCGACGGGCAGGATGTGGCGGATCATCTGGCGGCGCTGACGCCGGAGCGGGCGCGGGCGATCGGACAGGCGGCGCTCGCCCGTGTCCGGGCCGAACACAGCTATGAACTGCGCGGGCATCAGGTCGACGAAATCCTGCGCGACCGATCCGGGCGGCGCGCCGCCAGGCAGCATCAGATGGAGGGAGCATGAAACTCGTCGTCCTCGGCCTCAGCCTGTCTTCATCCTGGGGCAATGGTCATGCCACGACCTTCCGTGCCCTGCTCTCCGCCTTTGCCGGGCGCGGGCATGAGATACGCTTCCTGGAGCGGGACGTCCCCTGGTATGCCGGCCAGCGCGACCTCATCGATCCCGCCTTCTGCCGGCTGGAATTCTACGACAGCGTGGAAGCGCTGGAAGATTGGCGGCATGAGATCGAGACGGCGGATGCGGTCATGGTCGGCTCCTATGTGCCCGACGGCATCGCGGTCGGCCATTATGTGCAGCGCACCGCGCGCGGGGTCACCGCCTTCTACGACATCGATACGCCCGTCACGCTGGCGGCGCTGCGCGAAGGGCGGTGCGACTATCTGTCGGCGGAACTGATCGCGGGCTATGACTGCTATTGCTCCTTCACCGGCGGCCCCACGCTCGACCTGCTGGAGCGGCATTATCGTTCCCCCATGGCGCGGGCGCTCTATTGCTCGGTGGATGCGTCGGCCTATCGGCCGATGGACGTGCCGAAGAAATGGGATCTCTCCTATCTCGGCACCTACAGCCCGGATCGCCAGCCCACCCTGGAGAAGCTGCTGATCGAACCGGCGCGGCTGCTGCCCGACAGGCGTTTCGTCGTCGCCGGGCCGCAATATCCCGATGACATCGACTGGCCCGCCAATGTGGAGCGGATCGAGCATCTCGCCCCGCACGACCACGCCGCTTTCTATTCCGCCTCGCGCTACACGCTGAACGTCACGCGCGCCGACATGATCGAGGCGGGCTGGTCCCCCTCCGTCCGGCTGTTCGAGGCGGCGGCCTGCGGCACGCCGATCATCTCCGACGTCTGGCCGGGACTCAACGAACTGCTGGAGCCCAATCGCGAAATCATCTTCGCCTGGAATCCGGAGCAGGTGATCGTCGCCCTGCATGAGGATCGCGCCGATATAGGCGAGGCCGCCCGCCGCCGCATCCTGGACCGGCATATATCGCGCAACCGCGCCGCCGAGCTGGAAAACTGGCTGCAGGGGGCCGCCCGGATGCGCACGCGGGACATGGCGGCCGCCGAATGAAGAACGACAGGACAGAAAAGGACGGAGGGTCGATGAACGGAAAGCGTGAAACAGCCCTGGTGGCCGGAGGAGCCGGCTTCATCGGGTCGCATCTGTGCCGGACGCTGCTGGATCAAGGGCATGAGGTCATCTGCCTCGACAACCTCCAGACCTCGCGGGAGGTCAACCTGCGGATGCTGGAGGGGCATCGCGCCTTCACCTTCGTGCGCGGCGACATCGTCGATCCCCTGCCCGATGCGGTCACGCGCAGGCGCGACATCAGCCGCATCTACAATCTCGCCTGCGCGGCTTCGCCGCCGCAATATCAGGCCGATCCCGAACATACGATGCTGACCAGCGTAGTCGGAACCGATCGCCTGCTGCGGCTGGCGGAGCAGGTTGGCGCGCGCTTCCTGCTCACCTCCACCAGCGAGGTCTATGGCGATCCGGAGGCGCATCCCCAGCGCGAGGACTATCGTGGCTGGGTGAACTGCACCGGCCCCCGCGCCTGCTATGACGAGGGCAAGCGCGCGGCGGAGGCCATGGCCTTCGACTTCGCCCGGCTGGGCCGCGCCGATGTGCGGGTGGCGCGGATCTTCAACACCTATGGCCCGAACATGCATCCCGACGATGGCCGCGTGATCTCCAACCTCGTCTGCCAGGCGTTGTCGGGCGACGCCATCACCATCTATGGCGACGGATCGCAGACGCGCAGCTTCTGCTTCGTGTCGGACATGGTCGACGGGCTGATCCGATTGATGGAGGC
This sequence comes from Sphingobium indicum B90A, assembly GCF_000264945.2. NCBI lineage: Bacteria > Pseudomonadati > Pseudomonadota > Alphaproteobacteria > Sphingomonadales > Sphingobiaceae > Sphingobium > Sphingobium indicum. The sequence continues at coordinate 1,798,108 of NZ_CP013070.1, read as the reverse complement.
GCCCTTGTCCGACATGGCGCCCGTCAATCTGGGCAATCCGGAGGAATACAGCATCCTGCAACTGCTGGACCAGGTGGTGGCGGCCACCGGCACGCGGTCGCAGGTCGTCTTCCAGCCGCTGCCGGTGGACGATCCGCGCCGGCGCAGGCCGGACATCCGCCGGGCGAGCCAGTTGCTTGGTTGGGAACCCCGCGTTCCCCTGAGCGAGGGGCTGGCGATCACCTGCGCCTTTTTTGAGAAGGAACTTTATGACCGCGCGCCGGGATTCGCATGCGCGTCCTTCGTCGAAGGGGCGGGCATCGCGGCGGAATGAAGCCGGGCGTCAGGCGCTGCCCTGGCGGCGCCAGGCGAGCGAGGCGACGATTTCCCTGGGGGCGATGGGCTTTTGCAGCCGCAGGACGTCGTTGAGATCGGACGGTATGACTTCCTCGTCATAGCCGGTCAGGAAGAGGAACGGCACGCCCCGTTCCTTCAGCAGCCGGGCGAGGCGAAAGGAGGGGCCGTTCCCCAGATTGATGTCCAGCACGGCGGCGGAGGGCCTCCCAGCCGGATCGCGTCCATGGCCTTCTCCTCGGTCGGGAAAGGGCCCAATATTCCGGCTCCCGCGTCGCGCAGCGCGTCCGCAGTGTCGAAGGCAAGATAATAGTCGTCCTCGACGATCAGCACCGTCTGGGCCGCGAGAGCGGTATCGTCCATCCGTCCGTCCTCAGTTGCCGCCCGCTTCGGCGGGGCTGGCCTGATGCGATCCGTCGGCGCCCGTCCCGGCGGTGTTGAAGAAACCGCCCGCCAGCAGGATGGCGAAGGCGATCACGACCAACGCCAGGCTGATGCCCAGGACATAGCGGGTGACATGGGTGGAAGCCCCGCTCCGCGCCTCCTGCCGCGAGACATGGGTGACGACGCGGCCGTCTTCCTCTTCCTTGTGCATCGCAATCTCTCCTTTCCTTGGGGAGAGAACAGGCACGCGGACAGGCTGGTTCCCGGCAAGGCGCGGTTCGTGCCGATCTTTTGTCGCTCAGCGCCTGCGGTGAAGGAACTCCGCTATGGCATTGACATGATGGCCGACCCGCTCGACCGCTTGCTCCAGCCGGGCCCGCGACGTGCCGAAACGCTGCTGCCAGTAGCGCGCATCCCCCTCCCGATCCAGCGAGACATGCTTGAGGTCCGCTGGAGCGGCGGGGGCGGAGAGGGTGCGGACGTCGGTCATCGGCCCGCGTTCAAGAGATCGATATGATGTTTCACCACGGGCACGATCTTCGCCGCCGCATCCTTGAGCGAACGATTGGAGCCATTGGCGGCATAATCCTGGTGCAGTTGCAGCGCCTGGGCGTGGGCCGCCTTCTGCTGCTGCCAGTAGAGGGTGTCGCGGGCAACGCCCCTTGCCTGCTTCAGCGCCGCGACCTTCGCCTGCTGGTCGGGCGTCAGGCCGGGCGGCGGCGCCTTGACGTCGGAGGCCGCCGCCGCGCTCTTAAGCATGGCGGTGCTCTTCCCGTGATCCCCGATCATCATGGTGGCGAAGCTCTTGACCCTGGCGTCGCTGGTCGTTTCCAGCACGATCTTGCTGGACGTCTGCTCGAACAGGTCGCCCGCGCCTGCCTTGCCCAGATAGGCGGCGGGCGATTCCGCAGCGGCGGCAGGCGTGGCGAGCGCCATCAGCGGCATCAGAAAGAGCATTCTGGACATGGATCGTTCCTCCTGCCGATCCAGCGATTTCGCCGGCTTTGCGGTTCCGCGACCTGACGCCGGCACGATAACCTGGATTAGGCGGACGGCAATTTCCAGAGGAGCGCCGGGGGGATGCGCCACGTTCATCGGCTCTTTTCCTCGTTCCATCCAAATTATTTCCATCATGCAAACATAAGTGAATCCGGCATGAACCAGAACCGCTATGGTGGGGTCAGGTTCAATCGACATTGATCCAGGGGGGCTTAACAGGGAGTAGTCCATGTTAAGCCAGGTTGCCGAAAGCGAAAACCAGGTTCATTTCCGAATGCATCAGTTTCTGGCGCGGGAGAATGAGAAGCCCGATGCCATGCTGTATGTTCAGGAAGGGTGGGCGTGCCGTTACCGGCTGTTGTCGGACGGCCGCCGCCAGATCACCGCGCTGTACCTGCCGGGGGATTATTGCGACCCGCAATGGGCGCTGGGCGGCGTGTCGTCCCAGCCGGTGGTGGCGATCACCAATGTGAGGGCGCTGCGGTTGCCCTGCCGCATACCGTCGCACGCCGGTTTCGATGGGCGGCACGGCTTCTGGCAAGCGCTGTCCGGCACGATCGAGCGGCAGGCCAACTGGCTCGTCACCCTGGGGCGCAAGACGGCGCTGGAACGGGTGGCGCACCTGCTGCTGGAACTGTTCGAACGCATGCGGCAGGCGGGCCTTGCCTATGGCCAGCAATGCGCCATGCCGCTGACGCAGATGGAAATCGCCGACATGACCGGGCTGACCCCGGTTCATGTGAACAGGACGCTGCAATCCATGCGCGCGCGAGGTCTGGTGGAACTGCAATCCAAATGGCTGCGGATACCGGAGCTTCCGGCCCTGCGCGAAGTCGCCGCCCTGACGGGTCACGACATGGCGGGATGATGGGAAGCGCCGGCAGAGGCGGGTGCCGAAGAACAGGGACGGCATCGGGGCAGGAAGGGATCGCCCGCCGCCATGCTGTGGAGGATGAGGCATAATCGTCATGCCTGGCCTTCGATGCCGCGAAACGGGAAGGACCGCCGTATGCATGAACCGGAACGGCCCAGCGACCGGCGTCTCGGGTGGGCGGCGATCTGGGTGGTGGGGATTGTCCTGCTGGTGATCGCCGTCGTCTTCATCGGGCGCAATTTCTGGCACCATGACGTGCTGAAGGAAGACCAGCAGACGGGCGAGAACCGCGCCGACGACCATGAGGGCCTGACGCCGAACGAAAAGCGGTGAAACCGGCCATATAGCCTAGGGTGTGTGGGGATTCAGTTCAGGGCGCGGCGAAAATAGTGGATTTCGAGAACTGGCGCGCAGCGTACTTCAGTACGTGAGCACCGGAAGCGCAGAAAGCCGCTATTTGCAGCCCGCCATGGACTGAATCCCCACACGCCCTAGTCGCTGGGGTGGAGCAGCCTCTTGGTCATGGGCAGGCTGATGTGCACCTTGAACGCGTCGGGCGTCCAGTCGATGGTGCCCGAACCATCCAGTTCGAACGGGATCGTCTTCGTCAGCAGCTCCGTGCCGAAGCCGGAACGGCGGACCGCCGGGGGGGCATCACTGCTCTTTTCCTCCCACAGGATGCGCAGCATCGGCACGGCCTGTTCGCGATCGCTCCACCAGCGGAGCCAGACCTGGCCCCCATCCGACCCCAGCGCGCCATATTTGATGGAATTATTGCCCAATTCGTGAAAGGCGAGAGCCAATGTCGTCGCGGCCGAGGTGCGCAGCCGGATGTCCGGCCCCTCCAGAAAAGCCTGTTCCCCGGCCCTGACGGCGAACGCCGCCAATTCGTCCATGACCAGGTCGTGCAGTTCAAGGCCGTGCCGTTCCGCCAGGGCCAGATTGGATTCGATCCGGGCGATGGCGTCCAGCCGTCCCAGGAAATGGCTGGTGAGATGGTCGATGGAATCGCTGGTGGCGGCCGTCCGCCGAAAGATGGAGCGGACGGAAGCGATCAGGTTGCGCAGCCGATGCTGCACGTTGCGTAGCAGATATTGCCGCGCCGCTGCTTCCATGGCGTCGACATTACTGAACTGGACGACGCAGATGCGATAGTCGGGCGTCGCCACCAGCACGGCGGCGAACAGCCGCGCCTCGCATTTTCCGTCGTCCCAGCTCAGCCGCGCCGCGGACTCGCCCGATGCCGGGACGACCAGCCGCCCGCCGATCAGCCGCTCCGGCCGGATGCCCAGCAGTTCCGTCAACGCCGCATTGGCGCGCAATATGGCGTCGTCCGGCCCGACCTGGACCTGGGGCAGGGGGCATGCATCGAAGAGGGCGAGAAAGTCGCTCCAGCCGTCGGTCGGGGATGGTGTCGTCACGATGTCTCTTGCGCCGCCGGATGCAGATAGTACGGGTCGAAGGCGCAGACGCGCTCCAGCGCTGCCAGGTCCGGCACGACGAGATGGCGCCGGTGCAATTCTATCAGCCGTTGACGACGCATTTCCTGCAATATCCTGTTGGTGTGCACCATCGTCAATCCCGTTGCGTCCGCCAGTTCAAGCTGCGTGACGGGAAAGTGGAAGCCGCCGCCGCTGACGAGGCCTACCGTCAGCAGCCGGTGATAGAGTTCGCAGAAGAGGTGGCTGAACCGCTCCAGCGCGGTGCGGCGGCCCAGATTGACGCACCATTCGCGTTGGATGGAGGCGGTGATCAGGGCGTTGATCCACATCGCCCTCGTGACTTCGGGATGGCTGAGCGCGATCTCCTCGAACTGGTTGCGACCGACTTCCGCCACCTTGATCGGCGTGAGCGCGGTGACGCCATGGTCGGCGCGATGCAGCAGGAAACAGAAGGGATCGCACAGGTCGCCGGGCAGCAGCAGGCTGACGATCTGGCGGCGGCCGTCCTCCAGCATCTTGTACCGGGCGGCCCATCCCTCCAGCAGGAGGAAGATGGAGGTCAGCCGGTCACCCTGGGCGAACAGGTCCGTGCCGGTGCGCAGCGGCGGGAGCGTGCGGCATGCCAGCGCGTTGATCATGTCCCGGTCGCGCCGGCCAAGTGGCCAGTGCGCCGCCAGGTTGAGGGTAGTGATGCTATCCTTCATCGCGGCATGCGGGATATCGAGCGATGACATGGCGCGTTTTCACCTATGTTGTTTTTCGTCGCTCATTCCCGTGCGACGGCTTGCGGGAGAGGAGAGATGAATGACGAAAGGGGCGGCCCCCGGCACGGTTCGCGTGCTGGTGGTGGAGGAGGATTATTTTCTCTCGAGCGATCTTGGCGTCTTGCTGGTCGAGGAGGGGTTTTCGGTGATGGGGCCGCATGGCAGCCTGTTCGGCGCGCTCAAGGCGATTGCGGCGCAACTGCCCGACATCGCCCTGTTCGACGTCAATCTGCGGGGGGAGATGAGCTATCCCCTGATCGACGAACTGACCGCGCGGTCCGTGCCGGTGATCATCGTGACCGGCTGTGACGAGCAGAGCCTGCCGACGAACTGCCGGGGATGCAGGCGGGTCGCCAAGCCCTATTCCCCCGCCGACATATTGAAGGCGATCGATGCGGTTCTGGCCGGGACCGGCCATCGGCTCTGACATCGGGACTCTCCCATTCCTTGCGAACCGATCATGTGCCCGGTCGTTCCAAAGCCCCGCCTGCGAGACGATGGCGGCGGATCGGCGGGCGCCCGGACGGTCGAGGGATAGGGTGGGCGGCATGGCAGGGCAACCAGCGGCAGGACGAGCCGTTCCCCAGCAATGCTGATCTGGGTTAATCGCCGCCTGCTTTCCAGGTTGACGGGCATCGGGCGCGTCACTGATCGGGACGGGCCTCAACCCCGGCCGCGAATCGAAAATTCCGACATCATCTGGATGAGCGCCTCCAGCCCCTCGTCCCCCTTTTCCAACGCGTCGTTCAGGGCGCGTTCGATGATGTCCGAAACGAATTGGGATGGGCCGGCATAGGCGAGGGACCAGGTGAGGAAATAACGATGCGGGGTTTCGCCCGATGCGATCGTGCGAATTTCGCCATGTCGCGGATCGCGCAATATGCTTGCCTTCAGTTCTTCGATGGCAGACGGCGCGCCCTCCAGATATTGGGCGAAGCGGTTGCCCGTGAACAGGAGCGCGCCGGTCACGTCCAGCGAACGATTGCGTGGGATGGAGATATCGACGATTTCTTGTATGTGTTTTTCAACGTGGGTTGCATCGAACTGGCTGGTGCTAATATAGGACCATCGAGTGAACATGCCGCAATGATGCCATTTGTCTGAGGAAAGTAAAGGCGGGGCTTGCGGTGGCGTGGAAAAGTCGGGTAAAAATGGCCCGGCAAATATAGACATGCACGGTTAATGGAACTGTTCCGGCCGACACCGTAAAAATACTTATTGCCGCGATAATCGGCCTACAAGTTCAACCGTTTAAGGGATTCCACGAATCTGGGGGAACCTGTATGACCGAGCCGCTGGAAAAGGCGTCCGACGACAAGGGCGCGATGATGGAGAAACGCCGGCATCCGCGGCAGACCGTCTTCAAGACGGCGCTGCTCTATCCGGTCGTCGAGGAAGCGAACCTGTCGGTCGAGAATGTGTCGCATGCGGGGCTGAGCGGGCGATGCGCCCTGTCGCTGGGCCTGCATCAGCAGGTTCATGTGAGTTTCGACGACGCCAGCTTCCGCACGGCGGAGGTGCGCTGGATCAACGGTTCCCAATGCGGTCTCCTGCTGGAGGAGACGTTGCCCTGGATTCCGGGCGAGGAACCCGACCCGAACGCCGCGCCCAACCGATATCAGCCGCGCAGCCTGCGTCTGGCGGTCAATTTCTCCGCCACCCTGGTGACATCGACGCCCGTGCTGATCGGGACGATCCGCAATCTTTCCGCAGAGGGAATGATGATCGAGGTGGGCGGGCTAAGCGAAGGCACGCGCCTGCTTGTGAAAACCCGTGGTCTGGATATACGAATGGGGCGGGTGCAATGGTCGAGCGGCGGAATGATTGGGGTCTTCTTCGAAACCCGCCGGGCGACGACGAACTGACGCGAAAAAAAAGGATCGGAGGCGAAACCATCGGCGGTTTCGCGCGTTTGCGCGGAATAGGTGGTTTAGGCGAATGGCTATGAACCCAGGATGCCCAGTCTATATCGTGGACCACGACAGCCGGATGCGCCAGGATCTGGTGCGCATCCTGCGTCGCGAGGGATTCGCGCCCGTCCCCTTTTCCTGCGGTGCGGATTTCATCGAGGCGCTGGATTTCCTGGCTCCCGGCATCGCGTTGATGGAACTGCATCTGGCCGACATGGCCGGGGCGGCGCTTCAGCAGGAACTTTCCTCGCGGCGGGTGGACATTCCCCTGGTCGTCATGACCGCGTCCCGCCACATTCCCACGGCCGTCGACGTCATCAAGCGCGGCGCGGTCGACTGCCTGGAAAAGCCCTTTGCCGACGGCCTGCTGCTCAAGGTGCTCGCCAACGCCTGGCCCATGCTGGAGCGGAACATCGAGATCCAGCGGCGCCGGGAAACCGCAGCGGCCTATTTCGGCAGCCTCACCAAGAGGGAGCTGGATGTCGTGCGGGCGCTCAGCGCCAGCGGCAGCAACCGGGATGTGGCCGATGAGCTGCGGATCAGCGTCAGGACGGTGGAGATGCATCGCGCCAGCATCATGAAGAAGTTTGGCGTCAGGAAATTTTCGGAGATCATCCGGTTTCTGCCGGATGCAGGATTATCGTAATCGTACAGGTGCCCGGTTTTTCCATCTGCTTCAGTCAATGGATTGGCAATGATGACATGGGATGTTCGCCGCCCGTTATTCGGGCACGGCATTGTCAGGAGAAAATGGACCGATCTCAGACAGACATCTGACAGTGCAACAGCGCCTTCCTTCAAACCATGGTTAATGGTGGAGGAACCAGTAAGGGGTGGAAGTCATATCGCCGACGATCCGGAATTCTTCAAATCGCGGGAAGAATGCAGAAGGATCATCGGGCAATATCAGAAAGTCCAGAATGTCGCGAGTTTCGAGGAAGAGGAAGGCAGCATAGACTGCCTGTGCTGATCGCATCCGTTCCGTCGCCTTCATCGTCGATGCGCATCATCCGGGTGGATCGGCGATCCGCGCGACCATGCCGGAGGCGGGCGGGAACATCAGCTTCTCGACGCCCCCGGTCGTCAGCAGCGGCCGCCATTTTTCCTGCGATGTCCACGCGGCCGCCCGGTTGCCGAGATTGAAGGCGCAGAGCAGCCGCTCATTCCCATGCGTCCGTTCGAACAGCAGCAATTCGTCCGGCCCCTCCAGGAATTGGATCGCCCCCGCCCGCAGAGCCGGCGATCCGTTGCGCAGCGCAAGCACCCGGCGCGTCCAGTGCAGCAGCGAATCCGGCCGCGCCTCCTGCACGTCGACGGCCAGGGCGCGATGCGATTCCCCGACCGGCAGCCAGGGCTTGACCTCCGAAAAGCCGAGATAGGGCGCGTCCGACCGCCAGGGCATCGGCGTCCGCGCGCCATCGCGGGACAGGGTCAGCGGCCAATTGGCGATGGCTTCTGGATCCTGGAGATCCTCGAACGCGATGTCGACCTGCGGCAGCCCCAGTTCCTCGCCATAATAAAGGAAGATGTTGCCGCGCAGGCAGGCCAGCAGCAGCATCTTCATCCGGCAATAGGCGTCCGGGTCGATCGCCCCGGCCCAGCGCGACACGGCGCGGGGCGCATCGTGATTTTCGAACGCCCAGCTTGGCCAGCCCGCATCGGTCCGGGCCGGCCATTTGGCGAGCGCGGTCCTGAGGAAGTCGGCGGTCAGTTCGGGCGCGTAGAGAAAGTCGAAGCCATAGGCCGTATTCAGTCTGCGATGGCCCTGGGTAAAGGCCTTCATCTCGACATCGCTGTTTTCGCCGCCGACTTCGGCCACGGTGAAGCGGTCTTCATATTCATCGAAGACCTGCCGGACCTTTTCCAGGAAAAGGGGAATGTCGGGATGGCTCTGGCTGTATTTCCTGATCTGGAAGTCGAAGGGGCGGGTGCGGACCTTGCCGTCTTCGGGCGCGGGCGGGTTGTCGCGCAGCAGCGGGTCGTGCATCGAATGGTTGATCGCGTCGATGCGGAAGCCGTCCACGCCGCGGTCCAGCCAGAAGCGTATGATGTCGAACACGCTTTGCTGCACCTGCGGATGATGCAGGTGCAATTGCGGCTGTTCCCGCAGGAACTGGTGCATGTAATATTGGCCGCGCCGCGCGTCCCAGGTCCAGGCCGGGCCGCCGAAAACCGACTGCCAGTTGTTGGGCGGCGACCCGTCCGGCTTGGGGTCGGCCCAGACATACCAGTCCGCCTTGGCATTGTCGCGGCTGGAGCGGCTTTCGGCGAACCAGCCATGTTCATCGGACGTGTGCGCCCAGACCTGGTCGATGACGACGCGCAGGCCGAGTTCATGCGCCCTGGCCACCAGGGCGTCGAAATCCGCCAGCGTGCCGAAGATCGGGTCGACATCGCAATAATCCGACACGTCATAGCCGAAGTCGCGCATCGGGCTCCTGAAAAAGGGCGAAAGCCAGATCGCGTCCACCCCGAGCGACGCGACATAGGGCAGATGCGCGGTGATGCCGGGAAGGTCGCCTATCCCGTCGCCGTTGGAGTCGGCGAAGCTGCGCGGATAGATCTGGTAGATAGCGGCGCCGCGCCACCAGGGCAGGTTCGAATCCGTCATGGGGCAGGGACACTCCGCACATTGCTGGCATAGGATGTCCTTCTGACGGGATCGGGGGGCTTTTCATAGGGGCCTTGATCGCCGGGTCGGAAGAGGGAAAGCCCGACCCTTACCGCGAAGCAACCGCCTTGGGCTGGGGCAAGGGCGGTGCTCCCGTCCCCAGGGTCGCCAGATATTTGATCACCGCGGCCCGATCCTCCGGCTTGCGCAGTCCGGCGAAGCTCATCTTCGTCCCCGGCATGTCCCGCCCCGGCGAGGCGAGGAAGGCGAAGAGTCTTTCATAGCTCCAATCGCCCTTTTGCGCCCGCATGGCGGGGGAATAAGCGAAGCCCGCATGGCTGGCCACCGCTCTGCCGACCACGCCCCACAAATTCGGCCCGATCCCGTTGGGGCCGCCTTGGCCAAGGTCATGGCAGCTCATGCATTGCTGCGCCTTCCGCTTCCCCGCACCGGCGTCCGCACTGGCGAGCAGGGCGCCGAGGTCAGGGGGTGGAGCGGCTGCGCCGCCGCCGCCCTCCGTCCCGGGCGCCGGCGCCTTGCCCCGCATGTCGCGATGATAGGCGATGACGCGGCTGCCTTCCCCCGGTTCGCTGAAGCTGGCGGGCCAATCGCGCTGGATGGCCGCCATGTCGACGCGCGGCGGCATGTCGTCCATCCTGTAGGCAAGCTGTCCCGGCCTTTCCCGCGTGTAGAGCCGGTCGCTGAACCACCCCGCGCCCAGCAGCGTCGCGGCCGCCCCGGCGACGCACAGCCCCACCGCCAATCCGCGCATCCGGCCCATGGCTCAGCCCCCTCCGCCCATGAAGATGGCGCGGGTCCAGAAGGCATAGTTCGCCTCTATGGTCATGATCCGCACCAGCACCAGCAGCACCAGCGGCGGCACCAGGATCGCGTAGATCAGCGACAGCCGTTCCCAGGCCAGATGCATGAAGATCGACAGGATCAGCCCCGCCTTGAGCAGCATGAAGAGGATGATCAGCGTCCAGCGGACGATGCCCTGCACATGGAGGTAGTCGACCATGTAGGACATGGCGCTCAGCAGGAAGAGGTATCCCCAGACCTTGAGGTAGAGGCTGATCGGATGATGCTGCCCCTCATGGGCGGCCGATGGATGTTCCATGATCCCCCTCCCGTCACCAGAGATAGAAAAAGGCGAAGATGAAGACCCAGACGAGGTCGACGAAATGCCAGTACAGCCCGGCGATCTCGACCGCGCTGTAATCGCCGGTGCGGTCATAATGGCCGCGCGCGACCTTATAGGCGATGATCAGCAGCAGGATGACGCCGCAGGTCACATGCAGCCCGTGGAAGCCGGTGATCATGAAGAAGCTGGCGCCAAATTGCGGCGCGCCCATCGGGTTGCTCCAGGGGCGCACGCCTTCCTCGATCAGCTTGGTCCATTCGAAGGCCTGCATCGACACGAAGGTCGCCCCGAACAGCGCGGTCAGCAGCATCAGCGCCGCCGTCTTCCGCCGGTCGCGGCGGTATCCGAAATTGACGGCCATCGCCATGGTGCCGCTGGAACTGATCAGCACGAAGGTCATGATCGCGATCAGGATCAGCGGAATATCCTGCCCGCCGATGCTGAGCGCGAACACCTCCGCCGTGTTGGGCCAGGGCAGCACGGCGGAGGCGCGCACGGTCATGTAGCCGGTCAGGAAGCAGGAGAAGATGAAGGTGTCGCTGAGCAGGAATATCCACATCATCGCCTTGCCCCAATGGGTCTGGCGGAAGACTTCCTGGTCGGCGGACCAGTCGGCCGCGATCTCCCGCAAGGTGGGGGCGATGACTTCCCTATCCCTGATGCCTTGGGCCATGGCGCTAATCCTCAGGTCGACAGCAGCAAAGCGGCGAGAACCAGCCAGATCGCCAGCAGGAAATGCCAGTAGAGGGCGCACAGGGCGATAGTGCGCACGTTCGCCCTCGCCAGCGCCCGCCCGGCGGCGACGAGGCCGCCGACGACGTGCAGGCCGTGAAGCGCCGTCAGCAGGTAGAAAAAGGCATTGGCCGGGTTGGCAGACAGGCCGTAACCCGCCGTCCGATAATGCCACCACAGCATGAGTTGCCCGGCGAGAAAGAGCAGGCTGAGGGCCGTTCCGGTCAATGCTGCGCGAACCTGCCGCCTCTGCCGCGCCACTTCCCAGGCGATGCTGCTGGCGATCAGAACCGCCGTGTTGATCCAGAGCAGCGGCGGATCGGGCATCTGCTGCCAGTCGTCGGCATGGCCGATCGCCTCATGCAGCCCCATGCGCATCAGATAGGCCGCCACGAGCAGCGAGAACATCACCAGCGCCACGCCGAAATAGGCGACCATGCCGACCGTTGCCGCCGATGGTCGTTCGCGTTCGACCGGATTGCCCGGCTCCCAGCTCTTTTCGGTGAGGCGCGTAATGATGCTCATCCGCCCAATTCCGTTCTGGGCTCCGTCTGGGGGATGAAGTCGCGTTCCGCCCCCGGCACGCTGTAGTCATAGGCCCAGCGATGGACCACCGGCAGATGCGGTCCCCAATTGCCGTGGGCGGGCGGCGTGTCGGGGGTCAGCCACTCCAGGCTGGCCGCGCCCCAGGGATTGGGACCGGCGCGGGGGCCGCGGAACAGGCTCCAGATCATGTTGAAGAAGAACAGGCCCTGCGCCGCGAACACCACCAGCGCGGCGATGCTGATCCATTGATTGGCGAGGTGCACCGATTGCGGGATGAAGGCCGTATCGCCCAGCGCATAATATCGGCGCGGCACGCCCAATATGCCCAGATAATGCATCGGTAGGAAGATCGCGTAGACGCCAAGGAAGGTGATCCAGAAGTGGAGTTTCCCCAATGTCTCGTTCCACATCCGCCCGGTGATCTTGGGATACCAGTGATAGATGGCGCCGAAGATCACCAGCACCGGAGACACGCCCATGACCATATGGAAATGCGCGACGACGAAGAAGGTGTCGGACAGCGGCACGTCGACGCTGACATTGCCCAGGAACAGCCCCGACAGCCCGCCGTGGATGAAGGTGAAGATGAAGGCGATGGCGAACAGCATCGGCACGCGCATATGGATGTCGCCGCGCCACAGCGTCAGCAGCCAGTTATAGACCTTGATCGCGGTGGGAATGGCGATGATCAAGGTCGATGTCGCGAAGAAGAACCCGAAATAGGGGTTCATGCCGCTCACATACATATGATGCGCCCAGACCAGGAAGCTGAGCGCGCCGATGATGACGATCGCCCAGACCATCATGCGGTATCCGAAGATGTTGCGCCGGGCATGGACGCTGATCAGGTCCGACACGATGCCGAAGGCGGGCAGGGCGACGATATAGACTTCCGGATGGCCGAAGAACCAGAAGAGATGCTGGAACAGGAGGGGGCTTCCCCCCTGCGTGTCGGTGATCGCGCCCATGGACTGCATCGTCGGCATGAAGAAGCTGGTGCCGGCGAAATGGTCGAACAGCATCATGATCGCCGCGACGAACAGGGCCGGAAAGGCGAGCAGGCCCATCACCGACGCGGTGAAGATGCCCCAGACCGACAGCGGCATGCGCATCAGCGTCATGCCCCGCGTCCGCGCCTGGAGCACCGTCGTCACATAATTGAGGCCCCCCATGGTGAAGGCCGCGACGAAGATGGCGAGGCTGACCAGCATGGTCGCTATGCCCCATTGGTGGCCGGGCGTCCCTTCGGTGATCGCTTGCGGCGGGTAGAGCGTCCAGCCCGCTCCCGTAGGCCCGCCGGGCACGAAGAATCCGGCCACCAGCACGACCACCGACAGCAGGTAGAACCAGTAGCTCAGCATGTTGACGAAGGGGAACACCATGTCCCGCGCCCCGATCATCAGCGGGATCAGGTAATTGCCGAAACCACCCAGCAGCAGCGCCGTCAGCAGGTAGACGACCATGATCATGCCGTGCATCGACACGAATTGCAGGTAATTGTCGGGCTGGATCGCCGGGAACACCCCCGGAAACCCCAGTTGCAGCCGCATCAGCGCCGACAGCACCAACGCCACCAGTCCGATGGCGATGGCGGTCACGCTATATTGGATGGCGATGACCTTGTGATCCTGGCTCCAGACATATTTCGTGACCCAGCCATGCGGATGATGCAGCGGGCGCAGGTCGTCGGCCAGGGTCGTAGCCATCAGCGAATGCTCCAGGAGGCAGGGACGATGCAGGCATTGGCCTTGATCAGCAGGATCGACATGGCGGCGGGGGGCGTCTCCGCCAATATCTGGCCGAAGCTGCTCTGCTGCGCCTGCCATTGCGCGAAGGCCTGGGGCGTTTCCACCACCACCTTGCCGCGCATCGCATGATGGCCGGTGCCGCACAGTTCGGCGCAGAGGATGTCGAACGTGCCCGTCTTCGTCGGGGTCAGCCAGAAATAAGTGACGATGCCGGGCACGAGGTCCATCTTGGCCCGGAATTCCGGCACGTAGAAATCGTGCAGCACGTCCTTGGACCGCAGCACGATCTTCACCGGCTTGCCGACCGGCAGGTGCAGGTCGCCGCTTTCGACCAATATGTCGTCGCGTCCGAACGGATCGAGCGGATCGAGCCCCAGCCCATTGTCGGGGGTGATATATTTGACCCCCGCCGCGCCCAGCACGCCGTCCGGCCCCGGATAGCGGAACGACCATTGCCATTGCTGCCCCACCGCCTCGATGACGGTGGCCTCTTTCGGCACCGACACATATTTGCCCCAGGCGACGAGGCCCGGCGCCAGCATCCCGGCGATGCCGATGGCGGTCCAGAATGTCAGCCGCCTTTCCAGCGTGCTGTTTTCCGGTTCATAATGCGCCCGGTGGCCGGGGCGGTGGCGATATTTGGCGAGTGCCCAGGCAAGAAAAAGGTTGAGCCCGACAAAGGCCGCCCCGCATATCCAGAGCGTCACGTCCAGCGCGGAATCGATCGATCCCCAATTGGATGCGATGGGCGTGCTCCACCAGGGACTGAACAGGTGAAAGGCGACCGAGCCGACCACGAGCATGGCGATGGCTACCGCAACCGGCACAAGCCCTCTCCCACATTGGCAGGCGCTCGCAGCCTTTCAATCCGGCATTTCGAGTCGCCCCGGTAACACCTGCTTCGGCAACTTACAGAAAAAAGGCTGATGGGGGAAGCGGTTGGGAAATGGATGGGTGCGGGCGTCGCTTGCGCCTTTTCCGGTTCGGGCCTTCATGCCCGATTGACAGCGTCCGCCATTGCGACGAAAAGAACAAATAGGGAACATATATGGCTGAGTCGGTGAAGACCCTCGCCGCCCTCAGGCGGCATATCGCATCGCTGGAGGGCGTTCCAGCCGCGCAGCCCCATGCGCGGGTGGAAACCGGCCATGCGCCGCTCGACCATGCGCTGGACGGCGGCTTGGCGCGGGGCCGGGTGCATGAATTCTTCGCCGCGGCGGATGAAGCGGCGGCGGGGGCCGGCCTGGCCCTGATTTTAGCGCGGCTGGCGGCGGGGGAAGCGCCCCTGCTCTGGCTGCGCACGGCGGCGGCGGGCCGGGCCGGAGGCATGCCTTATGGTCCTGGACTGGCGGCATTTGGCATCGATCCCGCCCGGCTGCTGATCGGCGTGATGGCCGATGAGGCCATGCTGCTGCGGGCGGCGGTCGATGCGCTGCGCTGCCCCGCGCTGGGCGCGCTGCTGGCGGAATTGCGCGGTCCGGCGCCCTTGCTGGACCTGACCGCCAGCCGGCGGCTGGCGCTGGCGGCGGAGTCGTCCGGCGTCACGGCCTTCATGTTGCGGGTAAGCGGCGATCCGGTGCCGAGCGCGGCGGACACGCGCTGGCGCGTGGCGGCGGCGCCATCGCCGCCCTTGCCGGGAAATGGGCCGGGCAGGAGCGCCTTCGACCTCAGCCTGCTGCGGCGGCGGGCGGGACGGGATGGGCTTTGCTGGCGGCTGGCCTGGGACAATGGCCGGGGCATGTTTGAAGAAAGGGAAGGTGGGCGCGATGAACGCCATGGCCTTGGACAGGATGGCGGCGGACGGGACGGCGGAGGACGCGATGGGCAAGCGCCGCTATCTGGCGCTGTGGTTCCCGTTCCTGCCGATCGACCGGCTGCGCATCGCGCGGCCTGACCTCTGGGCGCAGGGCGAAGGACCGGCCGTCGTCGTCGAGCAGGTGCGCGGCGCGATGCGGCTGGCGACGCTCGACGCCGATGCCTTGGCCCTGGGCCTGACGCCCGGCATGACGCTGGCCGATGCGCGTGCGCGGGAGCCGGAACTGCGCGTGTTCGATGCCGATCCCCATGGCGACCAGGACTGGCTGGAGCGGCTGTGCGACGGTTGCGCCCGCTATACGCCGGTCGCCGCGCTGGATTCGCCCTTCGGCCTGATGCTCGACATTAGCGGCTGCGCCCATCTCTGGGGCGGGGAGGACATGCTGGCGCGAGAGGTGACGGAGCGGCTGGAGCGCCATGGCATGCGGGTGCGCCATGCTCTTGCCGGAACGGCGGAGGGCGCGCATGCGCTGTGCCGTTTTCCGGTCGGCGCGGCGGCGGACGAGGATGCGGCGCTGCGCCGCCTGCCGGTGGAGGCGTTGCGGCTGGAGGATGAAAGCGCGGTGGCGCTGCGCCGGGCGGGGTTGCGGACGGTGGGAGATCTGGCGGCGCGGCCGGCGGCGGTCCTGGCGTCGCGCTTCGGCGAGGAGGCGGTGGACGCGTTGAATAACCTGCTGGGGCTGGGGCGGCGGCCGCTCGCGCCCCGGCGGTCGCGCCCGGCGATCCGGATCGAGCGGCGCTTTGCCGAGCCGATGGGCAGCACCGCCTTTGCCCTCCGGACGCTGGAGGAGATGGCGGCCGAGGCGGGGGAGCGGCTCAGCGAACGCGGGCAGGGCGGGCGGCGGTTCGAGGCGCTGTTCTTCCGCAGCGACGGCCTCGCCTTTCCCTTGCGGGTGGAAACCAGCCTGCCGGTGCGGGACGCGCCCGCGATCATGCGGCTGGTGCAGGAACGGATCGATGCGCTGTCCGATCCGCTGGACCCCGGTTTCGGCTTCGACATGCTGCGCCTTGCCGTGCAGCGGGCGGAGCCGATGGCGCCCACGCAACTGGCGCTGGAAGGGGGAGAGGCGCGTCGCGAGGAAAGCGTCGCGGCCCTGGTCGACCGGCTGTCGATCCGGGCAGGCCGGGCGCGCATCCAGCGGCTTCACCCGAAGGACAGCCATGTCCCCGAACAGGCCCAGCTTGCCCTGCCCGCCGTGGAAAGCCGCGCCCCCATGAACTGGCCGCAGGAGGGGGAGGAGGGGGAGCCGCCCATGCGCCCGCTGCATCTGTTCGATCCGCCCCAGCCGATCGACGTGGTGGCCGAGGTGCCCGATGGTCCGCCGCATCGCTTCCGCTGGCGCAAGGCATTGCATGAAGTAACGCGCTATGAAGGCCCCGAACGCATCGCGCCCCCATGGTGGACGGCCAGGGACGGCGCTCTGGAGGGGGAAAGCGTGGGGCTGACCCGCGACTATTATCGGGTCGAGGATGCGCGGGGGCGGCGCTACTGGATATTCCGCAACGGGCTTTACGGCGCCGAAGCGGAACATCCCGGCTGGTACATCCATGGCCTGTTCGCATGAAGCGCCACGGCAAGGGCCCCGACCCGTCCAGGCCCAAATCCATCGACCGGCGCGAACTCAACGCGCTGGAGAAGGCGCGCCGGAAGCCCCGTGGCGAACCTTCGCCGACCGGATTGCCCAAGGCGCCGCCCTTTGCCGAACTGGTGGCGGCGACCAATTTCTCCTTCCTGCGCGGGGCATCCCATCCGCAGGACATGGTGGCGCGCGCCATCGCCCTGGGGCTTGAGGGGCTGGGCATAGCCGACCGCAACAGCGTCGCCGGGGTGGTCCGCGCCCATGTGGCGCGCAAGCGCTGGCCCGAACGGATGCGCGCCGCCTTGCTGGAGGCGCGCAAGGAAGCGGGACAGCCGCTGGAACTCAGCGAAGAGGAGGAGCGCGCCTGCCGGACCGACCTGCGGCTGGTCGTCGGCGCCAGGCTGGTCTTCGTGGACGGCACGCCGGACATCGTCGCCTATCCCGCGACCCGGCGGGGTTGGGGCGAACTCACCAAATTGCTGACCCTCGGCAATCTCCGTTCGGTGAAGGGCGATTGCATCCTTCGCTATGAGGATCTGACCGCCTATCTGGACGATCTGCTGCTGATCGTGATGCCTGGCTCCACCGCCACCCAACAGACCGCGCATCGCAAGCCGGTGGACTATGAACATGACGACCGGCCGTCGCAGGAAGCGATCAGGCAGGGCCATCTCAGCCTCGTGCCGCCGCCGGCTCCGTCCGACCTGGAAGCTCTGCTGGTCCGATTGTCGCATCTTGCGCCGCGCCGGGTCTGGCTGGCGGCGGCATTGCGGCGGGATGGGCGGGATGCGCGGCGGCTGGCGCAGTTCAAGGGGCTTTCGGCGATAACGGGCGTGCCCTTGCTGGCGACCATGGACGCGCTCTATGCCAGCCCGGCGCAGCGTCCCCTTCAGGACGTGCTGGGCTGCATTCGCGAAGGCACCACCATCGCCAGGGCAGGACGCCTGCTGGAGGCGAATGCGGAAAGGCATGTCCATGACCCTGCCGAAATCGCCCATCTGTTCCGCGATTGCCCGGAAGCGGTGGCGGAAAGCGGACATTTTCTGAGCCGGGTGCATTTCACGCTCGACCAGCTTTCCTATGAGTATCCCCATGAACCCGTGCCGGAAGGATGGACGGCGCAGCAATGGCTGGAGGAACTGACCTGGTCCGCCGCCCATGCCCGCTATGGCGCGCGCCTTCCCCTGAAAGTGCGCCAGACGCTGGAAGAAGAATTCAGTCTCATCGCCAAGCGCAACTATGCCTATTATTTCCTGACCGTGCACGACATCGTCGCCTTTGCCCGGACGAAGGGAATCCTTTGCCAGGGGCGCGGATCGGCGGCGAACAGCATGGTCTGCTTCCTGCTGGGGGTGACGTCCATCGACCCGCTCAGGCACGACCTGCTCTTTTCCCGCTTCGTATCCGAAGATCGCAACGAACCGCCCGACATCGACGTCGATTTCGAACATGAGCGGCGCGAGGAGGTGATGCAATATATCTACGAACGCTATGGCCGTCATCGCGCCGGGATCGCCGCGACCGTCATCCATTACCGTTCGCGCAGCGCCGTGCGGGAAGTGGCGAAGGTGCTGGGCCTTGGCGAGGATGTGTCGGCCCGCCTCTCCAGCACGGTCTGGGGCAGCTATTCGAGCGACATGAACGACGCCCGGATCGTGGAGGCGGGCTTCGCGCTCGACAATCCGCAGATCGCGCAGTTGAAGGCGGTTGTCGACCAATTGCTGTCAGAGCCCTTTCCGCGCCACCTTTCGCAGCATGTGGGGGGCTTCGTGCTGACGCAGAACCGGCTGGACGAGACGGTGCCGCTGCATCATGCGGCAATGGAGGATCGCAGCTTCATCGAATGGGACAAGGACGACATCGACGCCCTTGGCCTGATGAAGGTCGACGTGCTGGCGCTGGGGATGTTGAGCTGCATCCGCCGGGCGTTCGACCTGATGCGGGAACAGGGGCTGGGCGACCATCAGTTGACGGTCGATATGGAAGCGCAGGACGAAGCCGTCTACAACATGCTGTGCAAGGGCGACAGCATCGGCGTGTTCCAGGTGGAAAGCAGGGCGCAGATCAACATGCTGCCGCGCCTGAAGCCCCGTTCGATCTATGACCTGACCGTGCAGGTGGCGATCGTTCGTCCTGGACCGATCGAGGGCAATATGGTCCATCCCTATCTGCGGCGGCGATGCGGGGACGAGAAGGTCGAATATCCCCGGCCATCCCCGCATCATGGGCCGGCCGACGAACTGCAGAAATTGCTGGGCGAGACCTACGGCGTGCCGCTGTTCCAGGAACAGGCGATGAAGCTCGCCATCACGGCGGCAGGCTTCGAGCCGGCGGAGGCCGACGCCCTGCGCCGCGCCATGGCGACATTCCGCAATGTCGGCACGATCCATCATTTCCGCGAGAAGATGATCAGGGGCATGGTGGAGCGCGGCTATGAGGCGGAGTTCGCCGAACGATGCTTCAAGCAGATCGAGGGTTTCGGCAGCTACGGCTTTCCCGAAAGCCATGCATTGTCCTTCGCGCGGCTGGTCTATGTGTCGGCCTGGATCAAATGCCACCAGCCTGCCGTGTTCGCCTGCGCGCTCCTCAATTCGCAGCCCATGGGTTTCTATGCCCCGGCCCAGATCGTGCGCGATGCGCGGGAGCATGGCGTCACCGTGCATGATGTCGATGTGAATATGAGCGGGTGGGACAATGCGCTGGAACCGCTGCTGCGGTCGCGGGACGGCGGGCGGGGCGAGGGAGAGGGGCGAGCCCTGGCGTTGCGCCTGGGGCTGCGGCAGGTGGAGGGTTTTCGCGAGGATTGGGCGAAGCGACTGGTCGCGGCGCGGAAGGAAGGGCTGTTTTCCACCATGGAGGATCTGGCGCGGCGGGCGGGATTGCCGGCGCGGGCCTTGCGATTGCTGGCGGATGCCGATGCCTGCCGCTCGCTGGGGAAGGACCGGCGGACCGCCCTGTGGGAAGCGCGGCGGACGCCTTCGGACGAATTGCCCCTGTTCGCCGCCGCCAAGGCCCGAGAACTGGGGGAGGAGCCGGATGCGATGCTGCCCGCCATGGCTTTGTCCGAGCATGTCGAGGCCGATTATCTGGTGACGCGCCTGTCGCTCAAGGGCCATCCGATGCAATTCCTGCGCCCGGTCTTCGCGGCGGAAGGCGTGCTGAGCTGCGCCCAGATTGCGGCGGCGAGGAACGGGACGCTGGTGAAGACGGCCGGCGTGGTGCTGGTGCGGCAGCGGCCGGGCAAGGGCAATGCGGTCTTCATCACCATCGAGGATGAGACGGGGATCACCAATATCCTTTTGTGGGCGCGGTTGTTCGAAATGCAGCGGCGCCCGGTCATGGCGTCGCGGCTGATGCTGGTCGAAGGGGAAGTGCAGCGCAGCAAGGAAGGCGTCGTCCACCTGATGGCATCCCGCGTGCATGACAGGACGGCGGAATTGTCGCGGCTTTCGCAAACGGATGTGCAGGAACCTTCCCGCATGCGTCCTCGGCATGCCTCCGGGCATCCGCGCAATGTGCGGATATTGCCGCAATCGCGGGATTTTCATTGATGCGGGAAGAAGTTTGCGGCTTCCCTTTGAGGAGTTACTTACGGATGTGAATAAAGTGTTAGAAGATTTTTCCAATATATATGATAATATTCATGTAATATTTATAAATTCTCTCATATTATTTTTGACATATATACAAATCTGCGAATTAAATTTCCATATACAATTATATCGAAGGATATATACTATAAAATATACCTAATTTATGTTAGGAAATCATGATTCATTAACCCGCATTATTTAAAATCCCGCCTGTGTTCTGGAGCGATGATCCGCGCAGAAAGGGAATGGGAATGTTCGGCAGAGCGGTGGGGCGATTGCTGCGGGACAGGACTGGGAATGTCCTGATGATGGCGGCTGCCTCCATGCCCCTATTAGTGGGCGCGGCGGGGCTGGCGACCGATACGGTGCAATGGACCCTCTGGAAACGGCAGATCCAGCGGCAGGCGGACAGCGCCGCGCTGGCGGGAGCCTATGCGGTGGCGCAGGGCTTCAACGCGTCCGACAGCGCGACAGCGGACATCAGCCGCATGGCGCTCGTCGCCCTGACGCAGACTCCGACGATCGAAAATGCGCCTACCAGCGGTCCATTCGCCGGCAATGCCCAGGCGGTGAGGGTGGTGCTGCAAACCTCCGCGGAACTGCCCTTTTCGAAGATATTGGGGGTGAAGGCGCCGGTTATTTATGGCGAGGCGACCGCTGCGGTAGTGGGCAGCGGCGATTATTGCGTCGTGTCGCTGGAAAAGACGAGTACGGTCGGCATCACGCTCCAGGGCAATGCCACGGTCAATCTGGGCTGCGGCATAGTTACCAATTCGCGGGCATCCAACGCGGTCTATGCAGGCGGCAGCAGCACGGTGGCGGCGACTCCGGTGGCGGCGGTGGGCGGGCTGACGTCCAGTTCCAACTATGCTACCGGCACCACTCTATTGCCTTACAGTATCCCGGTGCAGGATCCCTTTGCTGGGTTGCCCACGCCTACAGCCGCCAACTTTACTGGGTGCAACCAGAAGCTCAGCGCCAAGAGCGGGGAAACTCAGTCCTATTCGCCCGGCTGCTATAATAATGTCGACATTAAGGGGACGGTCAATCTGGAGAAGGGCGTTTATTATATCGACGCTACATCGTTCGATGTCGGTGCGCAGGCGACCATCAACGGCACTGATGTCACCATCATCCTGACCAGCAGTAATGCTGCCAACAACCCCAGTTCCATCTCGACCATTAACATCAACGGCGGCGCGACGATCAACCTGAAGGCGCCGACGGACACCGCCAACCCCTATCATGGCGTCCTGTTCTATCAGGACCGGCGCGCGCTGGATTCGGGAACCAACACGATCAACGGCAATGCGAGTTCGGTCCTGCAAGGCGCTTTCTATTTTCCGGGCCAGGCAATGTCGTTCAGCGGCACGTCGGGCATGACCACCGACTGCGTGAAGATGGTGGGCAAGCGCGTCACCTTCATCGGCAACAGCAATATCGTCAATCAATGCAAAGATACGGGAGTCGACAAATTCACGGCAACGCTGGTGAAGCTGGTGGGATGATGAAGCGGCTGCTCTCCGACCGATACGGCAACAGCACGGTCGAACTGGCGATCATCATGCCGGTCCTGGTCCTGCTGACCTGCATGGCGGGCGACGTCGCCATGGCGTTCAAGGCGAAGATCGGGCTCCAGCGCGCGGCGGAGCGCACGGCGCAATTGGCGGCCGCGGGCGGCTACACCAACGACACCACCGACACTTCGAAGGCCTATAATAATCTGGCCGCCGACGCGGCGGCCGCTGCCGGCGTTCCGACCGGCAACGTAACCGTCACACCCACGCTGCTCTGTAATGCCACTGTGCAGACCGCCAGTCCCGAAGTTCCATGCCCCGACGGTCAGCAGACGAAGCGCTATGTCGCGATCGCCATTTCAGGCACCTATACGCCGATGTTCGCCAAGCTCATGCCCAACAGCCTGTGGTCGTCCCAGGGGATCGCGCTCACCGGCTCAGCCTCGGTGAGGCTGCAATGATCCGGCTGGCGCGGGACCAGCGCGGCGCGGCGGCGATCGAATTCGTCCTTGCCGTGCCGCCGTTCATCATGCTGTTGATGGGCGCGCTGCAACTGGGCATCATCGCCTGCGCGCGCACGGGCCTGCAACACGCGGTGGACGAAGGCGCGCGCTATGCCAGCATCTTCCCCAGGCCTTCCGATACCGACATCATCGCCAAGGTCAACTCGCGCGAATTCGGCCTGGACCCCGCCTATACCAACAACCCGACCGTCACCCACGGCACGCAATATGGCGTGCCTTATACCGAAATCACCATGACCTATTCCCGGCCATTGAACTTCATCGTCTATCAAACCCGGGCCATATCGATCAGCTATACCCGGCGAGCCTATTAGGCCGTAAACTCGTAAATGGCGCGCCTCGAACGCGCCATTTACGAGTTTACGGCCTAACGCCTCAACTGGCCCCGGATACCGGACGGGCCGTCGCACCCTGCTTCTGCTTGCGGAGGGGGCTGTGCAGGGGAAGCCTTCCCGCTCCCCATCGCAGATCGTCCGCCATTCGCATGAAACTGCCGCGCTTCTTTTCCTCTTCCGCCTGCGACATGGCCATCGACCTTGGAACCGTGAACACGGTCATCTATGTGCGCGACCGGGGCATCGTCCTCAACGAGCCCTCCGTCATCGCGATCGAGACCCGTGACGGCATTCGCAAGGTCAAGGTGGTCGGCAACGAAGCCAAGCTGATGATGGGAAAGACGCCCGCCGGCATCCAGGCGATCCGGCCGTTGCGCGACGGCGTGATCGCGGACATCGACGTGGCCGAGCAGATGATCAAGCATTTCATCGACAAGGCGCTGAACGGCGCCAACCGCTTCGGCCGCCGCCATGAAGTGGTGATCTGCGTGCCGACAGGTTCGACCATGGTGGAACGGCGCGCCCTGCGCGACGCCGCCTCCAACGCGGGGGCCTATCGGGTCCAGTTGATCGAGGAGCCCATGGCCGCCGCGATCGGCGCAGGCCTGCCCGTCACGGAGCCGCGCGGGGCGATGGTGGTCGACATCGGCGGCGGGACGACGGAGGTCGCCGTCCTGTCCCTGCGCGGCATCGCCTACAGCAGTTCGGCGCGGGTCGGCGGCGACAGGCTGGATGACGCCATCGCTTCCCATATCCGTCGCACGCATAATCTGATGATCGGCGAAGCGACGTCGGAACGGGTGAAATGCGAAATAGGCGCCGCGACCTCGCCGGATGGCGAAGGCCGTCGCATGACGGTGAAGGGCCGGGATCTGGTGAACGGCCGCCCTGCCGAAATGTCGATCAGCGAGGCGGAGATCGTGGATGCTCTGTCCGAGCCTGTCGGCCAGATCAAGATGGCGGTGATGACCGCGCTGGAACAGACGGCGCCGGAACTGTCCGCGGACATCATCGAGGAGGGGATCACCCTGACGGGCGGCGGCGCGCTGCTCCGGCGGCTGGACGAAGCGTTGTCCGACGCGACGGGACTGCCCGTCACGGTCGCGGACAAGCCGCTGATCTGCGTGGCCATGGGTGCGGGCCGGGCGCTGGAAGACCGCGCTTATGACGGCGTGCTGACCATTTCCTGACAACCGCCTGCCGCTGGCGGGCGGGAGTTGGGGTGGAGAGCCGTCATTCCTCCTTCCGTCACCCCGGATCAGGTCCGGGGTGACGGAAAACCGATGACGGGAAGCGGCCCACTCCTCCAGGCCGCCCGTGCTCAGCGATTCTACCCTTCCCGCCCATAGGCGACCACGGTTTCCACCTCCGCCTTGTCGCCCAGCACGACGCCGACGCGCTGGTGCAGTCCGGTTGCCTTGACCTCCATGATCCGCTGATAGCCGTTGCTGGCGGCGCCGCCGGCCTGCTCCACCAGGAAGGACATGGGGTTCGCCTCATACATCAGCCGCAGCCGCGCCTTGTCGGCATAGCGGTGATCGGCGGGATAGAGGAAGATGCCGCCCCGTTTCAGGATGCGATGCACGTCGGCCACCATCGAAGCGGTCCAGCGCATGTTGTAATCCTTGCCCAGCGGCCCCTCCGTGCCCTGGATGCGTTCCTCTATGTAGCGCGCGATGCCGGGCGACCATTGCCGCCGCCGGGCCATGTTGATGGCGAATTCGGCATTGCCCTGCGGCATTTCCATCGGCCCGTCGGTCATCCGCCACGATCCGATTTCGCGGTCCAGCGTGAATTCGTAGACGCCCGTCCCGATGGTCAGCACCAGCAGCGTCTGCGGCCCGTAGATCGCATAGCCCGCCGCGACCTGCTGCGTGCCGGGCTGGAGGAAATCCTGCTCCGTCACCTCGCGGCCCGAACATTCCTCCGGCGCCTTGAGCACGGAGAAGATGGTGCCCACGCTCAGGTCGACATCGATATTGCTGGACCCGTCGATCGGATCGAACAGCAGCAGATATTCGCCCTTGGGGTAGCGATTGGGGATGCGATGGATCGTCTCCATCTCCTCCGAAGCCATGGCGGCCAGGTGCCCGCCCCATTCATTGGCGTCCAGCAGCAGTTCGTTGGCGATGACGTCCAGCTTCTTCTGCACCTCCCCCTGCACATTCTCGCTGCCCAGGCTGCCCAGCACTTCGCCCAGCGCGCCCTTGGACACGCTGTGGCTGATCGTCTTGCAGGTGCGCGCGACGGTTTCGATCAGCAGGCGCAATTGCGGCGGGATGGCATTGGCCTGGCGCTGCTGCTCGATCAGGAAGCGGGTGAGGGTGACGGATTGCATAGGCGGTTTACTCGCTCAAGAGAATATGGCGCGCGGAACGCACGCCATGCATGGGACCGCAAATGCCGTAGCGGCCGGAAAGCCATCGGAAAAGCGCCAATTCATAACGCCCCTGTGACGAAGGACGACCCGTTCGCGCTTCGGGACTGACCGCTATTCAATGGCAAAATGTCCATCCGTCCTAGACCCGCTTGGCGATGGCGCCCGCCGCCCATCCCATCCCAACCGCCAGCATCATCGCGACTAGGCCATAGGCGAAGGGCCATTGTTCGGCCGCGACGGCCATGAAGCGTTCGAAGCCCGATTTGCGGACGGTGATGTCGCGCACGGCGGCGGCCACCACGCGGCCATCCTGCACGAGGAAGGTTTCCGCGGTATAATCGCCCACGATCACGCGCGCCGAAAGCGGCAGCCGGGCGCGATAGAGCACGCCGTCGGTGATTTCGACCGTTCCGGGCCGCTCGACATAGAGCCCGGCGCGTTCCCTGAGGTCGATCAACCCCTTCTGGAACCGATCCAGTTCCGCGCTGTCGTTGAGCGAGGAGGGCGAAAGCTGGAGCTTGTCCACGCCCATCTCGTAGATCGCGGCCGTCCGCTCATCGACCACCTTGTCGACCGGCCGGGACGATGCGATGGCGTAGAAGCTGGGGGCCGAGCGGAAGCGCGCGCTGTCGGCATTGACCCAGATGCCGGCAACCTTCCGCTTTTCGCGCATCGTGATCGACTGGTCCGGCCCCTTCAGCACGACCATGATGTCCGGCGGCTTGCTGGGCCGTCGCCCGTCGGGATAGACGATCGCGCCGAACAGCAGCAGGTCCGCGCCGGTGAAGCTATATTGTATTTCCACGTCCCGCTGGGACACGTCGGGCACCAGTATCGGTTCGTCCGCCGCGGTCAGCAGCAGCAGGGCCGGGGGCAGCGCCAGAAGCGCCCGCCGCCTCACCGGATCTCCACCGTATAGATTTCGTCGGGGCGGAACCCCAGGCCCAGCGCCATCCGCGCCGCGACCAGCAGAACGATCGCGGCCAGCAGGATGCGCAGATATTCGGGCCGGATCGTCATGGAGATGCGCGTCCCCAACTGTGCCCCGGTGACGCTGCCGATCAGCAGCAGCAGGGCGAGCACCAGGTCGACCGCATGGGTCGTCATGGCGTGCATCATCGTCGTCGCCATGGTCACGAACAATATCTGGAACAGCGACGTGCCGACCACCGACTGGGTCGTCATGCCCAGCAGATAGAGCATCGCCGGGACCAGGATGAACCCGCCGCCCACGCCGAGCAGCATGGTGAGGATGCCTGTCGCCATGCCCAGCAGCAGCGGCGCCAGCGGAGAGATGTAGAGCCCCGACCGATAGAAGCGCCACCGCATCGGCATGGCGGCGACCAGCGGATGATGCCGCCTCTTGCGCGCCTGGATCTTCCTGCCGGTCTTGAGCGCGACCAGAGCCTGTATGGACTCCTTCGCCATCAGCGATCCGATGCCGCCCAGCATCAGCACGTAGAGAATGCCGATCACCGTGTCGATCTGCCCTATGACTTGCAACATGCGGAAGATCAGCACGCCCAGGCCCGCGCCCACCACGCCGCCGGCGATCAGCACGCCGCCCATGCGGAAGTCGACCGTGCCGCGCGCCATATGGGTGAAGACGCCGGACACGCTGGCGCCCGTCACCTGGCTGGCCGCCGAAGCCGCCGCGACGGTCGGCGGGATGCCGTAGAAGATCAGCAGAGGCGTCGTCAGAAATCCGCCGCCGACCCCGAACATGCCGGAAAGCAGGCCCACCACGCCGCCCAGGGCAATGATGACCAGCGCATTCACCGACAGGTTGGCGATGGGCAGATAGAGATCCATGCGGTTCCTGGGTTAAGCCCAATATGCGGAGAGATAAAGGCGCAGCCGCTTAAAAATCAGCCCCCAACGTGACGGCGAGGCCGGAAGGCGGCGCTGCCCGGCCTGCAACGCGTTCCCGCCATTCGATGCTCAACCTTGCTGCGGCGGGTTTAAGCGGCAGGCGCATTTGAAGCTCCGGGCCGATGTCCAGCCGCTCGACCTGCGGTTGCGCGCCGCCGGAGAGGCTGCCGCCGATCCGCACGGGCGAATGGCCGAGCGGCGACAGCAGCGACATCTTGCCGTCGACGAACAGGTCGCGGGAGCGGAAACCGACCATGCCGCCCTGCGCATAGGCTTCGGCTTCCAGAAAGCGAGCGAGCGGCGTCGGCCCGAAACCGCCCACGGCCAGCACGGCATTGGCGTTGCGCCCGCCCTTGCCCAGCGCGATCCGTCTCTCAGCCGCGAAGCTGATCGCAATGCTGCGTGCCGGCTGCCATGCCAAGCCCAACGCCGCTTCGGGAGAAGCCGGATCGTTGAGCGCGGCGCTGGCTCGCGCATAAGCGGTCGCCCGGCTCGATGCCTGCGGAGTCAGATCGAAATCAAGGCGGACGCCCGATTGCGATCCGCCGAGCCTGCCGCCCGTCACCGCATCGGCGCGGGTCGCGCTTCCGTCGCGCCAGAACAGCCAGGCGCTGCCATGCCAACGCGCAACGCCTGCCGATGGAGGGGAGGCAGGAGGCAATGCAGGCGCAGGGTTGATCGGTGCAGCGGTTTCACCGGCCTTGCCCATCTCCCATGCCGTCGAGGCTTCCTCTTTGGCGGCCAGGGCGGGGGAGTTCGCCCCCATCGTCCTGCCCGGCCGCGATAATGCCATGAAGCGCCTGGGCCGCGCGAGGAGCGCGGCGCCCGGCCCTGCGCGCGGCGCATCCCGCCAAAGCGGCAGGCCAAATCTTCTCGCCTTTGCCGCTCCATTTTTCGAATAGGCGGCAGGATGGAAAGTCTCCTCATCGATCATTCCCGTCGCCGCATCGGGAAGGTCGCCCTCCGAACCGGCCAGGCGGATCGCGATCCAGCCCGTCATGACCAGGACGAAGAAGCGGAACGGGCGCCCCGTGGCGGCCTCGTTCATGCCGGAGAATCCAGGTCGGGAAAGCGGTGCTGCGTCTTGTCCCAGGTCAGCGGCCTGCCGACCAGCGACCGAAGATACAGGAACACCGCGCGACGGGCGGCCATCATCGCAATGATGTTCGCGATCAGCGTGCGCGGTATCGCCCCCAGCCCGAAGGCCCAGCCATAGGCGAGGCCCGCGAAAATCGCGCGCATCGCCATGCGCCAGATCATGAAGCCGAAGTTGATCCACAACAGCGCTTCGACCGTGGGCGTGGGATTGGGCACTGGAAAGGCGGTGAACAGGCTTCCGACCAACAGCACGCCCCAGAGCAGCAGCGCCAGATAGGCGGTGAACAGGATGAAGGCGGAAAGGGCGGCCGTGCGGTCCCGCATGCGCATCCACCATTCGGCGGGGCCGCCGTGCCAGCCCATGCGGTCCCACCCGGCAAGCGAAATGCCCACCATCCAGCGCGCCTTCTGTCTGACGGCGCCCTTCAGATTGTCGGGGAAATATTCCTTTGTCGCGACAAGTTGGCCGTCCCTGTCGCGCATGCGGACGAATATGCCGCGCCCGCCCATATTGCCGATGCGCAGCCCGACCTCATAATCCTCGGTCAGCGATTCCGGATCGAACGGTCCGCCGGTGGCGGGATTCACCAGCCGCTCCAATATCTGCCGCTCGAACGCGCAGGCGACCCCGGCCGAGGGCATGGACGCGCCCATGGCTTCGCGCACGGTCAGGAACTTGCCATGACTCTCTGAGAATTCGTCGCAGTAATGATTGGCTATGGCCCTCGACCACCAACCTCCATGGCCGCGCAGCGGCAGGACCGGGAGCTGGACGAGCTGGAATCGGTCCGTCATCAGATCGAACAGCAGGATCTCGTCGCGGTGGACGACATCTTCCGCATCGTGCAGCGCGATCGCCTTGAAGCGGACCCCCGTGCGTTCCTCCTCCCGCAGCATGGCGCGCCAGGCTACGTTCAGGCAATCGGCCTTCGTCGTCGGTCCGTCCCGTTCGTTGATGCACAGGATCAGCCGATCGTTCCCCGCGGCCAGGGGCGCAAGGATATCCAACGTCGCCCGGTCATTGGGATAGACGCCGACGAAGATCCGATAATCCTGATCGCCCCACTGGCCCAGCGCATTGTCCAGCATCGGGCCGATCACATCCGCCTCCTGCCAGGCGGGTATGAAGATGGCGATGCGGCCTGGCCGCGGCGAAGCCGGAAGGGTCGCGGTCGTCATTCGTCGGTGGCGCGAATAGATAATCAACTTGCGCCACAGCCTTCGACACAGGAAGACCATGTCTATGATGAAATCATCGATTCCGCCGATCGCCAGTCCCACCACCGCGAACAGCAGGATTTCATGATGAACCCTCGCCAGAACAGCGAAGATCGCTTCCCCCACGGAATGTAACTCCCTATCTCCGCTGATCACCATATGGCAGCAAAGATTTGATTCTCAAATATTTATTCATTGCCATATCGAAACTATATTGAGTCCCAACGTCGCAGGAGCAAGCATGATCAACCGTCCATCCTCGGCATTGCGCGATTTCCTGAGGAGCGAAGCGGGCAGCGGCATCCTGCTGATGGCGGCCGCCGCCATGGCCATGCTGTTCGCCAATCTGCCCGGCGCGGCGGGGCACTTCCATCACGCCTTCGTCCATGCCGGGATCGGGCCGGAACTGAAGCCCGGCCTGGGCCGCATGACCGTCCACCTGTGGGTCAATGACGGGCTGATGGCGATCTTCTTCCTGCTGGTGGGGCTGGAGATCAAGCGCGAACTGGTCGACGGAGGCCTTTCGACATGGGAACGCAGGCGGTTGCCGTTCATCGCGGCGGCGGCGGGCATGGTCGTGCCGGCCTGCGTCTATCTCGCCATCGCCGGGGGGCAATCCGCCCTCTCGAACGGCTGGGCCATTCCGGCGGCCACCGACATCGCCTTTGCGATCGGCGTGGTGGCGCTGCTGGGGCGGCGGGTGCCGGCCTCGCTCAAACTGATGCTGACGGCCATCGCCATCGTCGACGACATGGGGGCTGTCGCGATCATCGCGCTGGTTTACACCCAGGGCATCGACCTGGCCGCCCTGGGCGGCGCGGCAGCGATGCTCCTGTTGATGTGGGGGCTCAACCGCTTGCGGATTCAGGCGCTCTCACCCTATCTCCTGATCTTCGCGGTCCTGTGGTATTTCACCCTGCTTTCCGGCGTGCATGCGACGGTGTCCGGCGTGCTGACGGCGATGTTCATCCCGATCAAGCCCACGCCCGGCGCGCCGGACGCCGTCGACAGCCCGCTGCATCGGCTGGAGCATGCGGTGCATCCCTGGAGCGCTTATCTGATCGTGCCGCTTTTCGGCTTCGTCAATGCGGGCGTGCCGGTGGATCGCACGGTGATCGGCATGCTGTTTACGCCATTGCCGCTGGGCGTGGCGCTTGGCCTGTTCTTCGGCAAGCAGATCGGCATCTTCGGCGGAATCTGGCTGGCGGACCGTTGGGGGATCGCGGAAAGGCCCGGCGGCGCAAGCTGGGCGCAGGTCTATGGCATGGCGCTTCTTTGCGGCATCGGTTTTACGATGAGCCTCTTCATCGGCGCTCTCGCCTTCCCCCATTCCCCGACGCTTGTCGAGCAGGCGAAGATCGGCATTCTCGCCGGCTCGCTGCTTTCGGCCATCATGGGCTATCTCGTCCTGCGCGGCGCCAGGCGACCCTGAGGATCGGGATTATCCGCCAGGCCGCTCCTTCCATGCGCCGGATGGAATCGCATGGCCATTGGCCCGATGCTATCGTGCGCCTGCCGTAGAGCGACTCGCACAAGATGCGAACCCCAACCAATCTCTTTCAGCGATCAGGTAGGAGGGTGAATATGAATGGGGAGATGGATGTCAACTATCTGCTTCACAGGCAGCAGGTTGCAATGATCCGCGCGCAGATGAGCCGGTCGGCAAAGGGCCGGGAAGCCTATGAAGGCCTTGCGCGCGGCTATACGGATCGGATCGACGCCTATCGCCGTCGGAATGAAAGGCTGGTCGATCTGGCGCATTAAAGCCGCGCGCTCTGGCGGAGCCGACCGGCGATCATCTTCGTTCGATCAGCCGCTCTATCGATTGGCGGTGCGTTTCATTGTCGCCGCATTCCTTTTCCAGAACCGACTTGATCTGCTCCAGTTCCGCTTCGGTCAGATGCTCGATGCCGATGAATTCATTGCGCGCCGTCGACATGGCGCGGATCAATTCGTCCATTTTCGCCTGGATGGCGGAGCTGTCGCGATTTTGCGCATTCTGGATCAGGAAGACCATCAGGAAGGTGACGATCGTCGTGCCGGTGTTGATGATAAGCTGCCAGGTGTCGGAATAATGGAAGATCGGGCCAGTCACGATCCAACCCAGGATCACCAGCACGGCCAGGATGAAGGCCGCAGGCTGGCCCGACCAACTCGCGATCCGGTGGGCAAAGGCCGTGAAAATCCTGTCCATCTCTCTTTTTCTCCCTTGGCCGCGGCAAGCATTTAGCCTCTGTTCAGACCATGCTTGCCATGAAGCGGGGATGACAGCCATCCCCCTCCGTTCGCTGGCCTGCGGGCTCGGCGCTTCCCTCCTTCTCATGTCCTGCGCGACCGTGTCGCCCGAATCGCGTCTTCGCGCGGGGCTGATCGATGCGGGCATATCCCCCCGCATGGCGGCCTGCATGGCCCAAAGGATGGTCGACCGGCTGAGCCTGCCGCAACTCCGCAGGCTCCAGTCGCTGGCCTCGCTCCGCAAGTCTCACATGGCGGACATGACCGTCGATCGGTTCCTCTTCAAGGTCCGCGCGCTGGAGGATCCGGAGATATTTGCCGTAACCAGCAAGGCGGCAATCATCTGCGCCATCGATCGCTGATTCCGCAATAAGGCCGGGGATCGCTTCGCAAGGTTTTGCAATTTTGCAAAGTTGATTTGCGAAATTCGCTGGCATTGCCCCTTTGCCTGTGCTTAGCCGCTGATCACAAGAGTTTCAGCGGAAAGGACGGGCGAGCCCCATGAACATCCACGAATATCAGGCGAAGGAGCTGCTGGCGAAATATGGCGCGCCGATCGCCGCCGGCTATGCAGCCTTCTCCGTCGAGGAAGCCGTCGAGGCCGCCAAGAAGCTGCCTGGGCCGCTCTATGTCGTGAAGTCGCAGATCCACGCCGGCGGCCGCGGCAAGGGCAAGTTCAAGGAACTCGGTCCCGATGCGAAGGGGGGCGTCCGCCTGGCCTTCAACCTGGACGAGGTGAAGGCCCACGCCGCCGACATGCTGGGCAATACGCTGGTCACCATCCAGACCGGCGAAGCGGGCAAGCAGGTCAACCGCCTCTACGTCACCGACGGCGCCGACATCGCCAAGGAATTCTACCTGGCTCTGCTGGTCGACCGCGCCACTGGCCGCGTGGCCTTCGTCGTGTCGACCGAGGGCGGCATGGACATCGAGGAAGTCGCCCACTCGACCCCTGAGAAGATCCATACCTTCGCCGTCGATCCGGCCACCGGCTTCATGCCGCACCATGGCCGCGCCGTCGCCGCCGCGCTGGAACTGACCGGCGATCAGGCGAAGCAGGCCGCCAAGGTCGCATCCTCGCTCTATGAGGCCTTCCTGGCGACCGACGCCTCGCAGATCGAAATCAACCCGCTGGCCGTCACCCAGCAGGGCAACCTGCTCGTCCTCGACGCCAAGGTCGGCTTCGACGGCAACGCGCTGTTCCGTCACAAGGACATCGTCGAGCTGCGCGACCTGACCGAGGAAGACGCAGCCGAAGTCGAGGCTTCGGAATATGACCTCGCCTACATCAAGCTGGACGGCAATATCGGCTGCATGGTGAACGGCGCCGGCCTGGCCATGGCGACCATGGACATCATCAAGCTGAACGGCGAATTCCCCGCCAACTTCCTGGACGTCGGCGGCGGCGCTTCCAAGGAGAAGGTGACCGCAGCCTTCAAGATCATCCTGAAGGATCCGGCGGTGAAGGGCATTCTCGTCAATATCTTCGGCGGCATCATGAAGTGCGACATCATTGCCGACGGCATCGTCGCCGCCGCCAAGGACGTGAACCTGTCGGTTCCGCTGGTCGTCCGCCTGGAAGGCACGAACGTCCAGCAGGGCAAGGACATTCTCGCGGCTTCGGGCCTGGCCATCGTCCCGGCGGACGATCTGGGCGACGCGGCCAGGAAGATCGTGGCGGAAGTGAGGAAGGCGGCCTGACGCAGCTTTACGCCTGAACAAGACACCAAAAAGGGGTGCGGGTGGTCCGGGAACGGACCGCCCGCGCCCTCGTTCGCATTTGCTGGCGCATCTGCGGGCTTGGCGTGAATGAAGGAAGGATGTTGAGATGAAGATCCTTGTGCCCGTGAAGCGGGTGATTGATTACAATGTGAAGCCTCGGGTGAAGGCGGATGGAACGGGCGTCGACCTGGCGAACGTCAAGATGAGCATGAACCCGTTTGACGAGATCGCGGTCGAGGAAGCCATCCGCCTGAAGGAAAAGGGCGTGGCGACCGAGGTGGTCGCCGTGTCGATCGGCGTCGCCAAGGCGCAGGAGACGCTGCGCACGGCTCTGGCCATGGGAGCGGACCGGGCGATCCTGATCCAGACCGATGACGAGGTGGAACCGCTGGGCGTCGCCAAGCTGCTCGCCAAGGTGCAGGAAGAGGAAGGCGCCGGCCTCATCATCCTGGGCAAGCAGGCGATCGACGACGACAGCAACCAGACCGGCCAGATGCTCGCCGCGCTGCTGAACCTGCCGCAGGGCACCTTCGCCAGCAAGGTGGAGGTCGAGGGCGACAAGGTCAGCGTGACCCGCGAAGTGGACGGCGGCCTGGAGACGGTGAAGCTCAACACGCCCGCCATCATCACCACCGACCTGCGCCTGAACGAGCCGCGCTATGCTTCGCTGCCCAACATCATGAAGGCGAAGTCGAAGCCGCTCGCGACCAAGCCGCCCGCCGATTACGGCGTGGACATTTCGCCGAGGCTGGAGACGCTCTCCGTCGCGGAACCGGCCAAGCGTTCGGCCGGCGTGAAGGTGGCTGACGTCGATGAACTGGTCGCGAAGCTCAAGGCTCTGGGAGTTGCCGCATGAAGACGCTTGTCTGGGTTGAACATGAGGGCGGCGCCGTCAAGGACGCGACCCTTTCCGCCGTCACCGCCGCGTCGAAGCTGGGCGAGGTGCATCTGCTGGTCGCCGGTAAGGACGTCGGCGGCGTTGCCGCCGAAGCCGCCAGGATCGCTGGCGTGGGCAAGGTCCATGTCGCGGACGACGCCGCTTTCGGTCATGCGCTGGCCGAGAATGTCGCGCCGCTGGTCGTCGAACTGATGGGCAGCCATGACGCTTTCGTCGCGCCGGCCACCAGCAACGGCAAGAATATCGCGCCGCGCGTCGCCGCTCTGCTCGACGTGATGCAGATCAGCGACATTTTGTCGGTCGAGAGCGAAGATACGTTCACTCGTCCGATCTATGCCGGCAACGCCATCGCGACCGTCAAATCGAAGGACGCCAAGAAGGTCATCACCGTTCGCGGCACGGCTTTCGAGAAGGCGGCCAAGGAAGGCGGCAACGGGGCGGTGGAAGCGGTGGCTTCGACCGGGGACAAGGGGCTGTCGTCCTTCGTCGGGGCGGAGATCGCCAAGCTGGAGCGGCCGGAGCTGACTTCTGCCAAGGTGATCGTTTCGGGCGGTCGCGCGCTGAAGGACGGCGAGACGTTCGAGGCGACCATCTTCCCGCTGGCGGACAAGCTGGGCGCGGCGGTCGGTGCGAGCCGCGCCGCGGTCGACGCCGGTTATGTGCCGAACGACTATCAGGTCGGGCAGACCGGCAAGATCGTGGCGCCGGAAGTCTATATCGCCGTGGGCATTTCCGGGGCGATCCAGCATCTGGCGGGGATGAAGGACAGCAAGACCATCATCGCCATCAACAAGGATGAGGACGCGCCGATCTTCCAGGTGGCGGACATCGGGCTGGTCGGCGACCTGTTCAAGGTGGTGCCGGAGCTGGTCGAGAAGCTGTAAGCGGTTTCCCCCAAAGGTTCAAAGGAGGGCGCGGGCCTTTGGGTCCGCGCCCTTTTTTCGTTCTATTCGCAGCGGACGTCATTCTTGTCGATGGCGCGGCCGGCGAGGGCGCCGCCGGCGCCGCCGATGATGGTGCCCAGCGTCTTGGAGCCGCCCGGCGCGATGATGTTGCCCAATACGCCGCCCGCTATGGCGCCGACGATGGTGCCGGTGGTGCCGTCGTCGCGCTTGCAATAGTAGCGGCCGTCATTGTCGCGGTAGATATAGTCATTCTCGCCGATGGGACGGCCGCCGGGGCGTTGGCCGTAGCCGGGCCGGTCATAGCCGTAGCGGCTGCCGTCGCCATCCGAAACGCAGGCCGTCAAGGGCATCGCAAGCAGCGCCGCTGCCAATAGGGGGGTGCGCATGTTTTTCTCTCCTCATCTTGTCCCTGCCACGGGGACAACCCCTGGGAGAGGGGGAAGTTGCGCAAAATAGTCTGCCCGCCGCGGCGCCAAAAGGGGGGAAAGGCAGCCGGGCGGGCAGTGATGCCAGCGGGGAGAGGGTGTTCACCGCTGGAAAGGGATGGGGTCGGCCGTCAGGGCGTCAGGGGCGCGGCGGTGGTGCTGGCGGCGGGCGTGGCGAGATTGGGGCTGGTCGCCGTGCTGTCGCTGTCGCGGCGCTGGTCGAGGTCCGACTTGGCCTGGTTGTAGCGGGCGACGAGATCGTCCTTGAATTCCGTCAGCTTGCCTTCGTCATAGAGTTTCTTGCCGACATAGCCTGCGATCGCGCCGAAGATCAGGGTGCGGATCATGGGGTTGGCTCCTTGTTTCGTAGGGAATTTGCAAGGATAACATTGGCGGCGCGGATCGGTTCCGGCGGTGCGGCAGGGCGAGCGGGGCCGGCGATGCGAGGAGCCGGGCGGCGTTGTTCAGCCCGCGGCGGCAACGCGGCGGGCGCGGCTTTCGTCGACATATTCCTGTCGTCGGGCCATGACCAGAAAGGCGGCTTCGGAGCGCAGGCAGCGCTGGCGGACATTGTCCAGGGTGGCGGCGTCGGCTTCGTTTCGGGCCTGGCGGGCGAGGGCGCGGAAATCGGGGTTGGCCATGGGACGCTCCTTTCAAGAGTGGCGGGCGCCGCGTGGGCGGCGCCCGGCCTGTCAGCGGCGCATCATTGCGCGTGCTGGATATTCACCGCCGCCATCTTGCCGCGCTTGTCCTGCTCCAGATCATAGGAGACGCGGTCCTTTTCGCGCAGGGTGGCGAGACCGCCGCGCTCCACGGCGGAGATGTGGACGAAAGCGTCCGGGCTGCCGTCATCGGGGGCGATGAAGCCATAGCCCTTGTCGGCGTTGAAGAATTTGACGGTTCCGATGATGCTCATGGGGTATTTCCTTCTTTACGTGGGCGCGTCCCGTGTGGACGGGCCTTGCGCTAGAGGGGCAGGGAAAGAAGGAAGTTTGGTGCCGCAAAGCGCCGAAAGACCGTCGATTTGCGACTATAGCATTCCCCATATAGGGGCATGAGGGCGGAATAGCAAATCGGCGGGTGCGATCATGCTGCTCCCGCCAGCGCGGCGAAGCCGAAAAAGGTGTCGCGGGCGCGGGCGGCGGCATGTTCATAGGGGCGGCGCTCCGCCTCCACGCGCAGGGCCAGCGCCTGTTCCTCTGCCGTCGTCAGGTCGCGCTCATAGGCGTCGATGTCGTAGAGGGCGTCGCTTTCGTCGCCGTCGAAGCCGGGCGGCGCGGGATAGTCGGTGCGCCAGCCGTCCCTTTCCGCATCCCACCAGATGCCGCGCAGCCGGGCGGCGGCTTCCTCCGGCGGGAAGCTGGCGCGGTCGACCGGCGGAGCGGCGGGAATGGGCCGAAGTTCACACCGTCCATCGAGGGGGAAGAGCGGGGCCTTGCCGCCCTCGCCCAGCGCCAGGCGCGCGGCGACGAACAGCGCGGCGGAGGCGCCGGGCGACACGGCGGTGGCGGCCTGTTCGATGGCGGGCGCTTCTTCGGGGGAGGCGGGGCCGGGCAGGGCGGCGTGGTCCGCATCGGCGGCCATGGGCGGGGGCGGGGGCGGGGCGTCGGGGCGGTCGGCCTGCGCCTGATCCTCCGGACAGAGCATGTCGAGATAGGCGGCGAAATCCTGCGCCACCACGCGGGCGAGGGCGGCGTCGCTGCCCTGCGGCGGGCTGTCGGCCATGCGGTCGAGGCGGGAGAGCATCGACATGGCGAGGCGGTTGTCGTGGCGGTGGCGGGTGATTTCGCCTGCGTCCATGTCCTTGCGGATCACCTCCTCATGGCCGGTGAGGGCGCGGGCGAGCAGATCATCGGCGAGGCGGGCGCGGGCGATGAGGATGGCGGCGTCCCAGCCCAGGCGAAAGGCCGCGCCGTCGCGGCGGATGCGCAGGGCATAGGCCGAGCGCGGGCTGATGTGGGCGGCTTCGCAGGCGGAGAGAATGATGCCGGTGGCGGCGAGGGTTTCAAGGAAGGCGCGTTGGCGAGCGGGGCTCCAGCCGTCGGCGCGGATCTGCTGCGCGGGGGTGGGGAGGGGAGGGAATTGGCAGGTCATGGCAAGGCCCTTTTCCATTAGGTGCTTTGCCGGGAGGATATGTCAGGGGAGGGGGTGTAGGACAGAACAAAACGGGAACATTTTCAGTAGCCGAGCAGGAACTGTGCAACACCGCTCCACCGTCCAATGTTCTACACAGTACATCGACTCATATATGATCGCGTTAGGTGATAGGCTAGTAACATTTTCGGAGCTTGACGGCACAATAGAGGTCGTTCAGCGTAACGACATGGACGAAGTGAAGATTGAACAAGACCCGGACGGCGAAATCGCTCCCTTGGATCAGCAGGAGGACGAAGAAGATGTTTTGGGAAGCAATGGGCTTACCCGTTTCGACGCGGCAATTTCGTCGACTGATTGGACTACCGAAACAGTCATAAGCCAGCTCCGAAAAGGCAATATATTTCTCGATCCGGACTTCCAACGTCGGGACGCATGGACGGTACAGAGGAAGAGTCAATATATTGAAAGCTTGATACTCGGAATTCCCACTCCACAAATTATTCTTGCGGAGAGAAAAGAGAAGCGAGGATCTTACCTTGTTATTGATGGTAAGCAACGCTTGCTTTCTCTTCGGCAGTTCTCCGCATCTGCAAACGATAAGGAGTTTTCCCCCTTTAAACTTCGTGGCCTGCAAATGAGAGATGATCTTAATGATCAATCTTATGATGATATTTCAAATAATTTGTTTAAAGCGGTGGCGCCAGATTTTGATAACGCTACTATTAGAACCGTAGTAATTAAATCATGGCCTTCAGAAGAATTTCTTTATGAGGTTTTTCTACGTATAAATAGTGGGAGTGTCCAACTTTCACCACAAGAACTCCGGCAGGCTTTGCATCCTGGCCCATTCACCAAGTCTCTTAATGAATTTGTAATATCGAGTAAAACAATTCACGAAATGCTTGGCCTAAAGCAGCCTGATTTTCGGATGAGGGATAATGAACTAGCGCTGCGTTTTGTTGCGTTCAAATTATTTTTAGAGAATTATAATGGAAATCTCAAGTTAATACTTGATGAAACAACAAAAATTTTAAACTCTGGATGGAAAAATTGCTCAAATTTGGTTGATGATCTTTTTAAAGAAATGGAGTTTTCAAT
Source organism: Sphingobium indicum B90A (assembly GCF_000264945.2). NCBI lineage: Bacteria > Pseudomonadati > Pseudomonadota > Alphaproteobacteria > Sphingomonadales > Sphingobiaceae > Sphingobium > Sphingobium indicum. Next base: position 1,759,309 of record NZ_CP013070.1, on the reverse strand, counting down.
AAAATCAACCAAAGATATTTTTGGACGGGACGCATTCAAAAAATGGAATGGATATCATTTCGAAAACAGAATAAACCGTGCAGTTTTTGATGTGATGGCTTACTATTTTTCTGATCGGCAGACTGCCGAGCGCGCGATTGTTCGAAAAGATGATGTTGTTGCAGCGTATAAAGACATATCAAAGGATTGGCGTTTTAGTTCATCAGTGAGCGGGACGACTAAGAGCGTCGAAGCAGTGCATTATCGATTCTCACTCTGGTCAAATGCTTTGAACAAGGTCTTGGACCTTAATCTAAGTTCTCCCATCTGACCGATGGCACGGCCTCCAAGACTGAGAGAATTGGAAAAACGTTACAAGGAATTGAGAAAGGAATTTCTTCCATCCCATTTTTCTAAAACGGGGTCGTATTCTGACGCTCAATATCGTTTTGCAGCAGCCTTTCGACTATTGTTTCACTCAGAGCTTGAGGGATACCTAGAAGCTTTGGCGTCGACTTTGCTCGACGGCATCGACGTTCGGGTCAGGTCTGGTCAGCAGTGCAAAGGTGCAGGCGCTATTCTTTGTCTTTATAAATCTGAGACAATGGGCGGCATGCCCATGCAAACTGACGAAATTGACACGCGGTCGTTCATCATTCGAAAGCAGCTGGCCTGCATTAACGAACATAAGCGCAGAATAGCCTCCAATAATGGAGTGAAGGTTCACAATTTACTCTCGATGTTCATACCCTTGGGGCTGGATGAAACGCAAATTAGTGAACAGCTTCTGATAGACTTGACGACTCTTGGGGCAAGGCGTGGGGATGTGGCGCATAAAGGTTTTAGGGCTATCACGGCCTTACCCGATCCAAAAGAAGAGAAGATTTTGGCTGAAAGGATCATCATTTCCCTGAAAGATTTTGAGATCCTCGCAGCCTCGATCTTCTAACTACTCCGCTGCAACAGCTTCCATCCCCAACAACGGCGCGAGATAGCGCCCGGTAAAGCTCCGGGCGTTCTTCGCGACCTTTTCGGGCGTGCCTTCGGCCACCACTTCGCCGCCCTTGACGCCGCCTTCCGGGCCCATGTCGATGATCCAGTCGGCGGTCTTGATGACGTCCAGATTATGTTCGATCACGACCACGCTGTTGCCTTGTTCGACAAGGGCGTGGAGGACTTCCAGCAGTTTGCGGACGTCCTCGAAATGGAGGCCGGTGGTGGGTTCGTCCAAGATATAGAGCGTGTTGCCGGTGGCTCGACGCGACAATTCCTTGGCGAGCTTGACGCGTTGGGCTTCGCCGCCCGATAGGGTCGTCGCCTGCTGGCCGACCTTGATATAGCCCAGGCCCACTTCGGCCAGCATCGCCATCTTGTCGCGGATCGGGGGGACGGCCTTGAAGAATTCCACCGCATCCTCGACCGTCATGTCGAGGACGTCGGCGATGGACTTGCCCTTGAACTTCACCTCCAGCGTCTCGCGATTGTAGCGGGCGCCGTGGCAGACGTCGCAGGTGACGTACACGTCGGGGAGGAAGTGCATCTCTATCTTGAGCACGCCGTCGCCTTGGCAGGCTTCGCAGCGGCCGCCCTTGACGTTGAACGAAAAGCGGCCGGGCTTGTAGCCGCGCGCCTGCGCTTCGGGGAGGCCGGCGAACCAGTCGCGGATGTTGGTGAAGGCGCCGGTATAGGTCGCCGGGTTGGAGCGGGGGGTGCGGCCGATGGGCGACTGGTCGATGTCGATCACCTTGTCGCAATATTCGAGGCCGGTCACCTTGTCGTGCGGGCCGGCGACGATGCGGGCGCCGTTGAGGGCGCGGGCGGACGCCGCATAGAGGGTGTCGATGGTGAAGCTGGACTTGCCCGAACCCGACACGCCGGTGATGCAGGTGAAGGTGCCGAGCGGGATGCTGGCGGTGACGTTTTGCAGGTTGTTGGCGCGGGCGTTGTGGACGGTGAGTTTCTTGCCCGATCCCTTGCGGCGGCGGGGCGGGACTTCGATGCGGCGGGCGCCGTTCAGATAGTCGGCGGTCAGGCTGTCCTTGTGCGCGAGCAGTTCGTTGAGGGTGCCCTGCGCGACGATCTGGCCGCCGTGGACGCCCGCGCCCGGCCCCATGTCGACGATATAGTCGGCGGTGCGGATCGCATCCTCGTCATGTTCCACGACGATGACGGTGTTGCCGAGGTCGCGCAGGCGCTTGAGCGTGACGAGCAGGCGGTCATTGTCGCGCTGGTGCAGGCCGATGGAGGGTTCGTCGAGGACGTAGAGGACGCCCGACAGGCCGCTGCCGATCTGCGAGGCGAGGCGGATGCGCTGGGACTCGCCGCCGGACAGGGTGCCGCTGGTGCGGTCCAGGTTCAGATAGTCGAGGCCGACATTGTTGAGGAAGCCGAGGCGCTCCACGATTTCCTTGAGGATGGCGCGGGCGATCTGGTTCTGCTGGTCGTTGAGGCGGGTGGGGAGGGTGGAGAAGAAACCGAGCGCGTCCACCACCGAGCGGCGGGTGGACATGGAGATGTCTTCGCCCGCGATCTTCACCGCCAGCGCTTCGGGCTTGAGGCGGGCGCCGTGGCAGGTCTCGCACGGCATGGCGGTCTGGTATTTGCTGAGTTCCTCCCGCATCCAGGCGGATTCGGTCTGGAGGAGGCGGCGGTTGAGGTTGCCGATGACGCCTTCGAAGGGCTTTTTGACCTCATAGCTTTTCTTGCCGTCGACGAAGCGCAGGGTGACGGGCTTGCCGGCGGTGCCGTGGAGGATGATCAGCTTCACCTCCCCCGGCAGGTCGGCCCAGGGGGTGTCGAGGGAGAAGCCGAACTCCCTGGCGAGGGAGCCGAGAACCTGCATGTAATAGGGGCTGGGCGGGTTGGACTTGGCCCAGGGGACGACGGCGCCCTTCTTGAGGCTGAGGGCTTCGTTGGGGACGACGAGTTCGGGGTCGAACTCCTGCCGTTCGCCCAGGCCGTCGCAGGCGGGGCAGGCGCCCTGGGGGGCGTTGAAGGAGAAGAGGCGCGGTTCGATCTCGGCTATGGTGAAGCCGCTGACGGGGCAGGCGAACTTCTCGCTGAAGACGATGCGGTTTTCGGGGATGCCGGCGTTCTTCATGCCCTTTTTGGTGGAGGTGAGGTCGGCGGCTTCGACAAGCTCAGGGCGAACGGAGGTGGGGGTGGGCCCCAGCGCCTCCGCCACGCTGGTGTCGGCGAGGTCGACATAGGCGAGGCCGTCGGCGAGTTTCAGGGCTTGTTCGAAGCTGTCGGCGAGGCGGGTGGCCATGTCGTCGCTGACGGCCAGGCGGTCGACCACCACTTCGATGTCATGCTTGTATTTCTTGTCGAGGGCGGGGGCGTCCTCGATCGCGTAGAGTTCGCCGTCGATGCGGACGCGGGTGAAGCCGGCCTTCTGCCACTCCGCCAGTTCCTTGCGATATTCGCCCTTGCGGCCGCGGACCACCGGGGCGAGGAGATAGAAGCGGGTGCCTTCGGGGAGTTGCATCACGCGGTCGACCATCTGGCTGACCGTCTGCGCGCTGATGGGGAGGCCGGTGGCGGGGCTGTAGGGAATGCCGACGCGCGCCCAGAGGAGGCGCATATAGTCGTAGATCTCCGTCACGGTGGCGACCGTGGAGCGCGGGTTGCGGCTGGTCGTCTTCTGCTCGATGGAGATGGCGGGGGAGAGGCCGTCGATATGCTCTACGTCCGGCTTCTGCATCATCTCCAGGAACTGGCGGGCATAGGCGGAGAGGGATTCGACATAGCGGCGCTGACCCTCGGCATAGATGGTGTCGAAGGCGAGGGAGGACTTGCCGGAGCCGGACAGGCCGGTGATGACGATCAGGCTGTCGCGGGGAAGGTCGACGTCGACGCCCTTGAGATTATGCTCGCGTGCGCCGCGGACGCTTATGGTGGTCAGCATTCGGTAGACCTTTGCCGAGAAATTTGCGTGAGACTCATGGGGGCGTGTTGTTCCAGATTTGTTCTTGGGAGGCAAGGGCCGGGCCGGCGCAAGATAGGGACTGTGCGGCGAAAGGAAAAGGCGGCGGCTTTGCTCCCGCGCCGGGCTGGGTTAAAGGGCGGGGATGAGCGGGATTTCGGTTCGGATGCGGTGCGGGGCGCTGGCCGCCGTAGTGGCGCTGGCGGGGTGTGGCGGGGGCGTCGAATATCGGCCGGTGAGCGACGTGCCGGTGCGGGTGGGCAAGCCCTATAGCGTCAGGGGCGTGACCTATGTGCCCGCCGCCGATCCCGGCTATGACTATCTGGGCTATGCGAGCTGGTATGGCGGGGAGAGCGGCAACCGGACCGCCAATGGCGAGCGGTTCCGGCCCAAGGCGGTGACGGCGGCGCATGTGACGCTGCCGCTGCCGAGCTATGTCGAGGTGACGGCGCTGGAGACGGGGCGCACGATCCTGGTGCGGGTGAACGACCGCGGCCCCTTTGCCGGGCGCGGGCGGATCATCGACCTGTCGCGCGGGGCGGCGGAGCAACTGGGGATCAGGGCGGCGGGACATGCGCCGGTGAGGGTGCGGGTGGTGGAGCCGCCGGAGAGGGACCGCAGGAAGCTGCGCGAGGGGCGGCAGGCGCCCGAGCGGCCGGTGGTGGACGCCCGGACGCTCGCCAATTTGCGGGCGCAGCTTGCTGCTGAGGGGCGCTGATGTCGTTCGTGGATGCCGGTCGTCGGTTCGTCGTCCGGGGATGCTGCCGGGCGCGGCGGGTCGGCGGATCATCGAATGGGGAAAACGGTCCCTTCGCAGCGGCGCTATGATGCAGGGCGAGGCGGCGATCACCGAATCCGGTTCGGCGGTTCGCCTGACGACAGTTTGAAAAGAGATCCCGGAGAGCCCGACAGCTTCCTGGATGCACCCCCGGCCATTCCCTTGCGCCGGGGGTGCTTTTTTATGTGCTTCGACTGCTGGACATTGTAATTTTACGTTACGGAAACATTGTTTTTCTTGCGTAAAATTGTCGTTTGTCCGCGTGAGACTGCACTTGGTCGAGAAGATCGTCGTTGGCCGACAGCAACGGGCACCAGTCGAAAGCGAAAAGCGGCGCGTTTGCAATGCGCCTAATCAGAATGGGCGAAGACAGAGACGATGATCTGTTGGAAGGCCCCTCTCTTCTCTTCGCTTGAGGTTCGCGCCGCGCTCCACGCGGAAGGGCCGACAAAAGCATAGCGTTGAGGAGACAATTGCCATGATCGCCATCAAATTCGCCGCTGCCATTGCCGCCATGGGCGCCGCCGGCACGGCTTCCGCCATCGAATTCGAGTCCAACGGAAAAAGTGTCGAGGTCAGCTATCATGATCTGGACCTGTCGAAGACGAGCGACCAGCGGGTCCTGAATGCCCGGATACGCCGTGCTGCGGCAAAGGTCTGCCCGCTCAACGATAACACGGCCGCGTTCGAGAAGTGCCAGCAGGTTGCCGCCGCGCATGTCCGCGGCGCGGTGGAACTAGCGATCGCCAAGGCCGGGAATGGCGAGCGTTTTGCCGATAGGGGCAAGGAAAAGCCCGTCGGTGCGGGCAACTAAGCTTTTCAATCGATTTTGAAGGAAGGCCCGGTGGTTGCCGGGCCTTTTTTGTTTTGGGAGCGGAGCGTGATGGGGTGACGTTGCGCATTTCCCCTCCACCACCGCTTTCGGCGGCGGTCCCCCTCCCCATCCTCGATGGGGAGGATTAATAAGGGTCAGCGGCCCGCCAGGGCGCGGGCGTTGGCGAGGTAGGTGCGGCCGATGCGGATTTCCGTGTCGTCGGCCAGGCAGGCGGACCAGACGCCGCTGCCGTCGTGGCGCAGGCGGGCGATATGGTCGCGGCGGACGATGTGGGAACGGTGCAGGCGGACGAATTGCTGAGGGTCCAGCCGGTTTTCCAGCGAGCTGATCGTCTGGTGCAGCAGATAGCTGTTGGCCCCGACATGCAGCCGCATATAGTCCCGCTCCGCCTCGATCCGGTCGATCTGGGCTGCGCCGATGCGGATCAGTTCGGAGCGGTGGGGCACCCAGAATTCCTCCGCCCATTCGGGTTCATCCTCTGCGCTGGTGGCGGGGGAGGGGGCGGCGCGGTTGCCCAGCGCCTGTTCGACCCGGTCGATGGCGCGGGACAGCCGTTCATGGGCGACCGGCTTTAGCAGATAGTCCACGGCGGCGAGGTCGAAGGCCTCCACCGCGAAGCCCTCGAACGCGGTGACGAAGATCACCGCCGGGCATATGCCCATGCGCGAGGTCGCCCGCGCCACGCCTATGCCGTCCAGCAGGGGCATGGCGATGTCGAGCATCACCAGGTCCGGCTCCAGCCCCTCGATCAGGCGCAGCGCCGCTTCTCCATCGCTGGCGGTGCCGACCAGGGCGATGCGCGGTTCGCGGGCGCAGAGCATTTGCAGGCGTTCCACGGCCAGGGGTTCATCGTCGACGATCAGCGTTCGGATGGTCATGGGTTCAACCTTTCACGGATCGCGCCAGGGTGTGCGGAGATTTCGTTCGGGGCGAGGCGAAAATGGTGGATTTTGAGAACCTCGAAACGAGGCGCGTGACTCGTTTCGACGCAGCGTACTTCAGTACGTGAGCACCGGAAGCGCAAAAAGCCGCCATTTGCAGCCCGTCCCGGACGAAATCTCCGCACACCCTAGCTCCTGCGGATGATGGGGAGGGTGAGGTCCACCGCGAAGCCGCCGCCGGGGCGCGGGCCGTAGTCCAGGCGGCCCTGTTCGCCGAAGCGGGCGGTCAGGCGGTCGCGCACATTGGCGAGGCCGATGCCGCTGCCCGCGTCGGCCTCGCGGGGCGGCTTGTCGCCATTGTCGGTGACGCTGATGTGGAGCATGCCTTCCTCCTCCCGCGCTTCGATGGCGATGGCGACCGGGCTGGAGGTGCGCGACACGCCGTATTTGATCGCGTTTTCGACCAGCGGTTGCAGGATCAGGCCGGGGACGCAGGCATTGAGCAGCCGGTCGGGAATCCGGATGCTGGTCGACAGGCGATCCGGGAAGCGGACCGCCTCGATGTCCAGATAGAGTTTCTGGAGATGCACCTCCTCCTCCAGCGAGACATCCTCCAGCGGGTCGCCGGTAAGGCTGGTGCGGTAGAAGTTGGAGAGGGAGAGGATCATCTGTTCCGCCTCGTCGCGCCGGTCCTTCATGACCAGGGAGGACAGCGAGTTCAGCGTGTTGAACAGGAAATGCGGGTTCACCTGGTAGCGCAGCGAGCGCAGTTCGGCCTGCTGGGCGGCGCGTTCCAGCCGGTCGGCGCGGCGTTCCACCCGATGCGCCTCGCTGGCGTAGGAAAGGGCGAGGTAGAGGCCCGCCCAGGCGGCGAGGAAGAAATAGCGGCTGATCGCGTCCTCCACGATCTGCATCAGGGCGAAACCCTGTTCGCTGGCATATTTCTGATAATCGGAATCGGGAAAGAGCGAGGCCGGGTCGTAGATGTTGAAGACATAGAAATTGGCCGCCGCCGTCGCCAGCGCGAAGGGCGCGGCGAGGGTGAAGGCGGCGATGATGCGCGTCGCGAGCGGCTGGCGGTCGAAGCGGCGCAGGCAGAGATAGAGAACCCAGGTGACGACGATGCCGATCACCGTCACCACGGCGCGGCGGGCGGCCATGGTCCCCTGCGCCTCGAACCCCATGACGGAGGCGCGCAGCGTCACCAGCACCGCGTAGAAGAACCAGAAACCCAGTATCGAATAGAGTGCGACCGTCGGCGGCACGCCCGGCTCGCCGTCCTCGTTTTTCATGCTCATGGGCGGAAGTCTAGGCCAAGGCGGGGGCGCTGTCGCCCCTGGACGGCGAAGCTGGTCGAAGGGTTCCATGCGTTGGTCGATAGGGGAGCGGGCGGAACCCGCCCCCGCCGCCGTCCGTTTCATGGCGCGAGGCGCTGATGCGTTCAAAAGGAGAGCATGATGAACGACAAGACCGATATTCGGCCCAACAGCCGCGAGGAAGCGGGCGACAAGCGGCCCACCGACGCGCAGGACCATGCCGTGACGACCGAGGAGAAGCTGGACGAGGGATTGATGGACAGCATGGATGCGTCCGACCCGCCGTCCGCGACCGCGCCGGGCGACAATGGCGATCCGGTTCCGTCATCCGGTTTCCCGGAAGGCGAACAGGGACCGGGAGGCAAGGGCCATCCCGAAGGCAAGGGCGGAAAGGACGGGCGATAGACGCTGGGGGAAATCGTGATATGATCGGTTGGAGGGCAGCCGCGACGTTGCCCTCCGCAGGTGAGAGGAGCCACTTCATATGCCGACTTCCGCCACTCCCGCGATCGAGCGCATCGCCCGCGTGCTGGCGGGGCGCCAGCTCAGCCTGAACGGCGAGGGCAGCGATCCGCATGCGGCGAGCGCAGTCGACGCCAGTTGGCAGGACCATGTCGACGATGCCTATGCGATCCTGCACACGCTGCGCGAACCCGATGCGCAAATGGCGCAGGCGGGCGATGTGGCGGTGTGGCGCAGCATGATCGGCGCGGTGCTGGAGCGGCGCGCGGATTAGGGGATTGGGGCCGGGGCGGACCCGCCATTAAGCGACCGTGCTCCTGCGAAGGCAGGAGCCGGGTCCGGGCGGTGCGATGGTCCATAGAGGGCGGAACTGGGCTCCTGCCTTCGCAGGAGCACGGTGCGCTTTGGACCGGACGCTCTCCGCCGGCGCGCTGTCCCTCCGTTGGGCGCATTCATGAAAATTACATGTTGCGCCGCACAAAGAAAAATGATTCCCTATGCTTGTCGGCAGAACCGGCGCTTAAGCTTGCAGTAACCATAGGGGGCGCATGTTCTGCTTACGACTTGAAGTCGGAGGGCAAAGACATGGCACGAGTGCAAGACCTGCGGACGGGGCGATCACCCTGGCGGAATTGCGAGAATTCGCCAGTTTCCCGGCCGCTACGCAGCGTTACATCCGAAGATCGCTGGACATCGGACTCCATCGGCGCGACGCCATGAAGCTGTGGTCGCGCGACATGGTGGAGGAAGCCAGCATCCGGGCGCAGGCGCGGGTCTACGGGCGGCTGGACGAGATCAAGGCGCGGGTGCCCGACGACAGCGGCCTGGACCAGATGGAGCCGTTCATGGCGCCGCTGGTGACGGTGTCCGCCTTCGACCTGGGGCAGGACCGGCTGTGCAGCTTCTCGGCCTATCGCTTCCTCTATGAGCGGCTGTTGGGGCGGGATCGCGGCCGTGGCTGCCGGGCGCCTTCTGCGCGGCGGCCAGCCTGCCGCATCTGCACCCCGAAAAGCGCCGGGCGCTGCTCCAGTCGATCAGCGAGGCGGCGGCGACGGCGGTCGGATGGTCGAACCGGGAGCCGACCTTCTATCCCGAATGGGTCGAGAAGGTGGACCTGAGCAAGGCGAACTGAACGTGCGATTCGGGTCCGTCCGGGGGACGGGCGCGGGAAACGCGGCGATGACGGCGCGGCGGGCGAGGCCCGGCGCGCCGTTGCCTTTTCCTGTCCGGAAGACCCGCCATCCCATTGATCCAGATCTGGATTATCATCATCGACTTGCCGGCGGAACTATGCCCTATTGCCGCCCGCAGGCGCGAGCCTGCGTGCGACCCAACTGAAGCCCCGCCCTTCTTCGCAAGAGGCGGGGCTCCTTTGCCTTTGGCGAGGAAGGACGGGCGCGGTTGGCGGAACGCAAGCCCTTGAATCGCTGGTCGGAGTTCCTAGATCGGGGTTCGTCACTCTTCCCCTTGGAGTGACGCCTCCCTGAACCTTGGCCCCGCCGTGGAGCTTGCTCCGGCGGGGTTTCTTTTTCGGCCGGGTCGGTGCCGTTCCGCCTTCCTTGCCGATAGCGATTGACAGGCATAAATGTGTAGATACACATATAGGAGCGAATCGGCATGATCGAACCGATGGGGTTCGGTCGCGCCGCTTCGGTGGAAGGCGGCTGGAGCATCGCGCGGGAAAGGCGGGAACCGATCCGCTTGGAACGATGCGACACCAAAAGCTCCGGCCCGAAGCCCTCGCAATCGTCGCGGCGGGGCGGATCTGTTTTCGACGCTTGTCGGGGACAGGCCTTTCCAATCTCAAGCAGAGCCCATCGGTCGAATGGGCCTTCCCGGGAGGGGGATTGATGATGATGAAATGGAAGGCTGTGCTTTGTCTTGCCGGCGCGGCGGTGGTCGTGCCGGTTGCCGCTCATGGTCAGTCGCCGTCCGGACCCATCGGGGAGGCGCCGGCATCGGCGGAACCGGCCGCCAGCCCGGCCGACATCGTCGTGACGGCGCAGAAGCGCGCCCAGAGCCTCAGCACCGTGCCGATGTCGGTGACGGCGCTGACCGGGGAGCAGCTTGCGGCGCGGGGGATCAACGATGTCCAGGATCTGGCGAAGGTCACGCCCGGCCTCAATTTCGTGCAGAGCGGCAGCGGCGTGCCGGTCTATTCGCTGCGCGGCGTGGGCTTTTACGACACGGCGGTGGGCGCGCGCCCGACCGTCAGCGTCTATGTCGACGAGGCGCCCTTGCCCTTTTCCGTGATGACGACCGGCGCCGCCTTCGATCTGGAGCGGGTCGAAGTGCTCAAGGGGCCGCAGGGAACCCTGTTCGGCCAGAACGCCACGGGCGGCGCGATCAACTATATCGCCGCGAAGCCCAGGGATGAGCTTGGCGCGGGCGTGACGGCGAGTTTCGCGCGCTTCAACACGCTGGACGCGCAGGGCTATGTCACCGGCCCGCTCGCGCCGGGCCTCAACGCCCGCCTGGCGGTTCGCGGGGTGCGCGGCGACGGCTGGCAGCAAAGCTATACCCGCAACGACAGCCTGGGCCGCCAGCGCATGCTCCAGGGCCGGTTCCTTCTGGACTGGCAGGCGTCCGACCGCCTCAAGCTCTCGCTCAACCTCAACGGTTTCATCGACGATGGGGATATGCAGGCCGGGCAGTTGCTGACGGTCATTCCGCTGTTCGCGCCCTTTGCCGCCACGATACCGCTCGTCACCAACTATCCCCGGTCGCCTGAGACGCCCCGCGCCGCCGACTGGAACGCCGATACGCCGTTCCGCAAGGACAACAGCTTCTACCAGGCGGTGCTGCGCGGGGATTACGAACTGACCGACGACATCACGCTGGTCTCGCTCAATTCCTATTCCCGCATGCGCATGCACCAGCGGATCGACCTGGACGGCACGTCGCTGTCGAACGGCGACCAGACCGTGCGCGGGCGGATCACCTCCTTCTCCACCGAGGAGCGGCTGACCGGCAATTTCGGGCCAGCGACGGTCATCCTGGGCCTGAACTACGCCTATGACAGGACGCGGGAAGACGCGTTCTGGTCCATGCCCTATTCGACCCAGAACAGCTATTTCACCCCGCTGACCAACGACGTCGCCGCCGCGCCCTATGGCTATCAGACTTCAACACCTATGCGGCGTTCGGCAATGTCGACTATGACATCGGCCGCCTGGTCACGCTGCACGCCGGCGCCCGCTATACCAAGGCGGACCTCCGCTATGAAGGCTGTTCGCGGCCGGGCAACCAGCATTCCGCCGATGCCTCGACCCGCCTGTTCAACGGCGTGCTCGCCATGGTGGGACGGCCGCTGATCCCGCCCATTCCGCTGAACGGCTGCTCCGCGCTCGACAACAACCTGGCCTATGCGGAGCATATCGGCGGAACCTTCAACGAGGACAGCCTGTCCTGGCGGGTGGGCGTCGACGTGAAGCCGGCCGAGCGCGTCCTGCTCTATGCGAATGCCAGCCGGGCTACAAGGCGGGCAGCGTGCCTGTCCTTTCGGGCACCAGCGTCGACCAGTATCTGCCGGTCAAGCAGGAGAGCGTCCTGGCGCTGGAGGCGGGGTTCAAGGCGTCGCTTTTCGCCGCTGTCGACGTGACCGCCCGTCTTCAACTATGACTATTCGGACAAGCAGCTTCAGGGCGCATCAATACCCTTGCGGGCGCCCTGCTCGCGCTCGTCAATGTTCCCAAGTCGCGAATTCGCGGTTTCGAGGGGCAGGTCACGGTCTATCCGACCAGCGGCCTGTCGCTGACCGCCGGCGACCTACCTGGACTCGAAGGTCACGTCCGACTTCATAAACTATACCATCATCGGCACGCGCAAGAACTTCATCGGCAATGATTTTCCCTATACGCCCAAATGGCAGGTCAATCTGGACGGCAATTACAGGTTTCCGGTTTCCGACCGGCTGGATGCCAATCTGGGCGCCAATTACAGCTATCGCACCAGCACCAATGCGGGCTTCGGCAACGAACCGCTGCTCTACATGAAGGATTATGGCGTGCTCGACCTGCGCGCCGGCTTCGGCAGCAGCGACGGCAGGTGGCAGGTCAGCGCTTTCGGGCGCAACGTGACCAACAGCTATTACTGGACCAACGTCGCCAAGCTGTTCGACGTGGTTCGCAGGCTGGCCGGGCAGCCCGCGACCTACGGCATCCAGATGAACTGGCGGCTCTAGCCGCGAACGACCGTCCGCAGCTTATGGGTCTCCACCGGGCCTTGAACGCCAGGCTTCGCGCCGCTTTTCCCACCAGGACATGCAGGCGGGAGCCGTGCACCGCCTGCCACGCATGCTGGGCGACCTCCTCCACGGGAGTGAGCTTCGCCCCGGATTTCAGCACGCGGTCCCGCTTGCTGTCTTCGCTGGAACCGGGCGTGCCGGCCAGCATCGGCGTGTCGACGAAGCTGGGAAAGAGGCAGCGGACCTTGATGCCCGAAGGCCCCCATTCCACGTCCAGCGCCTCGGAAAGGCCGCGAATGCCGTATTTCGTCGCCGAATAGACCGCCAGGCCGGCCGATCCGTAAAGCGCCGACGCGCTCGCCATGTTGAGCAGGCAGCTTCCCGCCGTGGCGGCGAGATAGGGGTGGGCGGCATGCGCGCCGTACATCATTCCGCGCAGGTTGATGTCGATCAGCGCATCGATTTCATGTTTCGCGGCATGCTGGAACGGCCCGCCCAGTCCGATGCCGGCATTGTTGAACATGACGTCCAGCCGGCCGCCGCTGAACTTCGCGAATTCGGCCAGGCTGCGGTCCCATTTATCCCTGTCGCGCACATCGAGGAGATGGAGCGAGGTATGCCCCTGGGGCAATTGGGCCGCCGTTTCCACCATGCCGGCTTCGTCGATGTCGGCAATGCCCACCAGCCAGTCTTCCGCCGCGAAGCGCAGCGCCACCGCCCTGCCGATCCCCGATCCGCCCCCGGTGATGAAGATCGCCCTGGGTTCATGCATCCAATCTCTCCCCGCCTGTCCGGCGATCATGTTCGTTGACCGGCCGGAGCTTGGCGGAATTGGTTTAATTTTACAACCATTACGTCTGAATGTCGGCCATCGGCGCCGCGCTGCATATCGCCCGTCAGGGGATTCCCCGCTATGCGTGTCCTTGGGAGATTCGAGGTGACGGTGACGGGCAGTTCGGGGAAATGCAGGATGCGCGCTACCGGGAAAGGGAAACCGGGCCGTGGCGGCTGAAGACGGAGGGGGGCAGGCCTATTTCCTGCCGATGGACGACGGGCGGTTCATGCCCACGCCCCATGCCGGGGGCGCGTGGAACGTCGCCGAACAGCATGTGGCGCCCGCCATCGGCCTGCTGGTCCATGCGGTGGAGGGCCGCGCGCGCCGACCGATTGCAGGTGGCGCGCCTGTCCTGCGACATCTGGGGCACCATGCCGATCGAGCCGGTCGGTATCGACGTCGCGGTGCTGCGGCCCGGCCGGACCATCGAACTGGTGGAGGCCCGGATCAGCCATGGCGGCCGTCCCGCCATCGTCCTGCGCGCCTGGCTGGCCCAGGCCTATGACAGCGGCGGCATGGCGGCGGTCAATTTTCCTTCCCTGCCGCCGCCCCAGGCCGTGCCCGCATGCGACCTGTCCCTCCTCTGGCCGGGCGGCTTCATCGCCAGCGTGGAGGTGAGGCGGGAAGGGCAATGGCCGGGCCGCGCCCGGTGCTGGGCGCGTTCGCCGCTGGCGCTGCTGGAAGGGCGGCAGGTGTCGGCGGCGGCGCGGTTCATGGGCCTGGCCGACATCGCCACGGGCTGGCGCCGCTTGCCTCCCCGCAGGAGGCGGCCTTCCCCAATCTGGACCTGACCGCCCATTTCCTGCGGTCGCCGGTGGGCGAATGGATCGGTTTCGACACCAGCGTTTCCGCCGGGCCGACGGGCACCGGCCTGACGCACAGCATCCTGCACGATGAAGGCGGGGCGTTCGGCACGCTCTGCCAATCCCTGACGATACGCCCGAAGGACTGAGCGGCGCCGGTTGCCCAGCGTCACCGCCGGGCGTCACCGCCTGGCGGCGCGATCCGTCCGGCCGGGCGTCGCGCCCTCCAGTTCCACCGCGCCCTCCAGTTCCACCGCACGTTGCAGGCGGCGGCGTACCTTGACCGCCGCCAGGTCGTTGGACAGCAGCATGGGTTTCAGGTCGAAGAAATCCTTGCTCCCCATCTCTCGCTGGGCGGCGGCGATGATCGGGCCGTCCTCCGTCTCGAAGGCGGCGTGCATGGCCGCCGTCTTGAACGCGTTATAGTCGCCATCCTCTTCCGCATGGTTGCGGCGGGTGGCGAAGAAATAATGGGTCTCATTCTCGTCGCCCGGCGTGCAACTGTGCAGGTCATATTGGCTGATGCCCTGTTCGAAGGGCGCGTCGTCCTGCGCCGCCGCGATCGACAACTGGATATTGGCGGGCGCCGTCCAGGTGACGCGGATGCTGTGGCGGGCCGCCTCCTCCGGCCGGGGCAGGAAGGGGGCGAAGATGCCGATGGGCGGGGTCTGGCTGTAGTCCCAACTGGCGGAGACGCTGTTCTCCGTCTCCTCCACCTGCGGGATCAGCGGCGACAATTGCCCCCGCGTCGTGATGATTTCGCCATGGACATAGTCGACATGGCTGAGGTCCATGACATTGTCCAGGATCAGGCGGTAATCGACCGGCAGCTTCATATAGGTGTGGCCGACGCCGTTGGCATGGCCCCTGTCCAGCGGCGAGAAGTCGGGAAGCAGGGCGGGATCGGCCGCCTCCTCCGCCATCCAGATCCAGATGAATCCGTGCCGTTCGATCAGCGGAAAGCCGCGCACGACCTGTCCCCTGGGCAATTGGCCGCGACCGTGCGGGTTGTGGACGCAATGGCCGCCGGCGTCGAACCGCAGCCCGTGATAGGGGCAGGCGATGGCGTCGCCCACCCGGCTGCCCATGGAAAGCGGGGCGAAGCGGTGCGGGCAGCGGTCCTGAAGGGCGACCGCCTCGCCCTGCGCGTTGCGGAAGATGAGGACCGACATGCCCAATATCCGACGGTGGAACAGCTGCGTCGCGTCGACTTCGCTGGAGAGGGCGGCGACGTACCAGGCGCGTTTCAGATACAGGCTGCTTGCCGACATGATCATCCTTTTCCCATGGTCGCCGCACCCGTGGCGGCGGATGCGGGGCGACCAGCAAGCGGCGTGCCAGATCGCGCCGCGCGGTCCTGCCGATGCGGCCGAGGCCGCCGAAATGCCGGTCCCGCGCCGGGAAAAGGGGGCGGGAAGGAAAGGGCGCCCATCGCCCCCGCGGCGGGCGGGCATGATCGGGCTGTTGAAAATCATCCGACATTGCCCCTATGACTGTCGAATATTAAACAGGAGAGGACATGGCGCGGGCAGGCGGATCGGCATCCGGCAAGTCGGGACTGGGCACGGCATTTCACGATGGCGGGGTCGCGCCGGTGGGCGAGAGCGACCTTGCCGATCTGCGCGACAGCTTCCACTTCGACCCGGCGCGGGCGGAAATCCGCCTGGGCAAGCGGCGGATGCTGCTGGTCGACGACATCGTGCTTGGCCAGTTGCGGCGGGAATTGGTGCGCGCTCTTGGTTATGAAAGCGCGCGCATGCTGATGTCGCGCATCGGCTATGGCACCGGCGTCGCGGATGCGCAGCTCGCGCAGGAATTGCGGCATAGCGGCACCCTGGAGGACATCTATCGCGCCGGGCCGCAATTCCATGCGCTGAAAGGGGCCGTGCAGGTCGAGGAACTGGCGTTCGAGGCGGATTTCGAGGCCGGGCGCTTCCATGGCGAATATGTCTGGCACAATTCGGCGGAATGCGCGTCCCATGTGCAGGAAATGGGCATCGGCGCGCATCCGGCGGGATGGCAGCAGGCGGGATATGCTTCGGGCTATGCCTCCACCTTCTTCGGCCGGCCGATGGTGTTCCGCGAACTGGAATGCATCGCGATGGGGCATGACCGCTGTTATCTGGTCGGGCGGCCGGCGGACGAGTGGCCGGACGCCGACAACGAACTGCGCTGGTTCCGCGCCGACACCTACAGCCGCCGCCCGGCGCCGCCGGACAGCGCGGCGCCGGTCGACGCCGACCTGCATATCGGCGCCCGCGCCATCGTGGGCGCGTCGTCCGGCTTCAACACGGTGCTGCACCTGGTGGACAAGGTCGCGCCGACCATGGCGCCGGTGCTGTTCCTGGGCGAAAGCGGCGTCGGCAAGGAAGTGTTCGCGCGCGAGCTGCACAAGCGCAGCCGGCGGGCCGACAGGCCGATCGTCGCGGTCAACTGCGCCGCCATTCCGGAGACATTGCTGGAAGCGGAACTGTTCGGGGTGGAGAAGGGCGCCTTCACCGGCGCGATCGCCACGCGCCCCGGCCGGTTCGAGCGGGCGGCGGGCGGCACGCTGTTCCTGGACGAGATCGGCACGCTGTCCCTCGCCGCGCAGGGCAAGCTGCTGCGCGTGTTGCAGGACGGCGATTATGAGCGGGTGGGCGGGACGAGGACGCTGACCGCCGATGTCCGCCTGATCGCCGCCACCAATGCCGACCTGCGCGCCGAGATGGAGGCAGGCCGTTTCCGCGCCGACCTGTTCCACCGGCTGAGTCCCTTTCCCGTCTATATCCCGCCGTTGAGGGAGCGGCGGGCGGACATCCCGGTGCTGGCCAATCATTTCCTCGCCCGTCTCTGCCAGCGGCACGGGCGCGGCCTGCTGCGTCTGGAGGCGGAGGTCGTCCGCGCCTTCCACGACTATGGCTGGCCGGGCAATATCCGCGAGATGGAGAATCTGGTGGAGCGCGGCGTCATCCTGGCGGCGGATGGGGAAGCGATCGGCCTGCACCATCTGACGCTGGGCGTGGGCAACCGGACCGAAGGCTTCGTGCCCGACCCGTTCCGCGATTTCGTCGCGCGCCGGTTTCGCGGGGGCGGCGGGGGCGCGGAGGCGGATGTCGGCGCGATGCTGCTCGACAGCGGGCTCAGCCGGCAGGAGATCGCCGACCGGCTGATCGCGGCCGCGCTGGAACGCAGCGGGGGCAATGCCAGCGCCGCCGCCGCCGCGCTGGGCATGACGCGCGCGCAGGTGCAATATTGGAAGGGGCGGCGGGGCGGATGAAGGCCCGCTTCCGCTATCGAAGGCCGCGGTCGGCCGGCGGCCCCGTCACCGTCTTCACCGCCTGGCGGAAACCTTCGATCAGCGGCGATTCGTCGCCGGAACGGCAGATCATGCACAGGTCGAACGCGGCCGGACCGTCATCTTCGGCCAGCGGCACATAGACCACGTCCGGCAATTGCAGCGTGCGCGCCGATTCCACTGCCGCCGCCAGTCCCACGCCGCTCGACACGAAGGCGACGGCCGTCACCACGTCATCGACCGTCTGCACGACATTGGGTTCGATGTTGAGATCGTGAAAGGCGCGCAGCAGGAAATTGCTGAACCCGCCCGACTGGCTGGCGCGGGGGTAGAAGATCATCGGTTCCCCCGCCAGGTCCGACAGGGCGATGGATGCGCGGCGCGCCAGCCGGTGATGGCGCGGCATGGCGATGATCATCGGTTCATGCACCACGCTTTCCCATTGCAGTCCGGGATATTCGAGGAAGAATCGGTTGAAGCCGATGGCGATCCGCCGTTCCTGCAGCGCCTTAACCTGCGTGTCGCGGTCCATATTGTGCAGGACCACCTCGACATTGGGATAGCGCTTTCGGAATTCGAGCACGATGCGCGGCACGATGTCGAGCACGGCGGACCCGAACACGCCCACGTCCAGCCGGCCGAGCGCGCCCTGGCCGATCAGTTGCGTCGTGGCGCACGCCTGTTCCACCAGGTTCAGGATGTTCACCGCCTCCGTATAGAGGGCCTGCCCGGCGGCGGTGGGTTCGACGCCATGACGCTTGCGCACCAGCAGGGACACGCCCAGCACTTCCTCCAGATACTGGATCTGGCGGGTCAGCGGCGGCTGGGACAGATGGAGTTCCTGGGATGCGCCCCGGATGCTGCCGTGGCGCACGGTCTCCACGAAATAGCGCAGGTGGCGGATGTCGATGCGGTTCGCGAACATGTCTTGCGCCTTTCCGATGCTGTCGAGATATGCCTTGCAGGTATCTCAAAGAGCATAAAACAGTATTATTGGGTAAGGCTATCCTTCGTTAGAAGGTCTGGCAACGACATGGAGAGGACAGTTGGCGCATTTCCGGCATTTCATCGACGGAACCTTCACGCAGGGAACGTCCGGCAGGACTTTCCCCAAATATCGGCCGAGCGACGGAGCCCTGATCGGCCATGTGCATGAGGGCGGCCGCGCCGAGATCGACCTGGCGGTGCAGGCGGCGCGGGCGGCGCAGAAAGGCCCGTGGGCAGGGCTGACGGTGGATGATCGGTCCGACCTGATGCGGGCCGTCGCGGACGGGATCACCCGGCGCTTCGACGATTTCGTGGCGGCGGAAATGGCCGATACCGGCCAGCCCCGGTCGATGATGGAACATGCCTTCATCCCGCGCGGCGCGGCCAATTTCCGGATTTTCGCCGACGTCGTGAAGAATGTCGCGACCGAGAGCTTCCAGACGCCGACCCCGGACGGGCGGGGCGCGCTCAACTATGCGATTCGCAAGCCCAAGGGCGTGATCGGCGTCATCTGCCCGTGGAACGCGCCGCTGCTGCTGATGACGTGGAAGGTCGCGCCGGCTCTGGCCTGCGGCAACAGCGTGATCGTGAAGCCGTCGGAGGAGACGCCGGGCACCGCGACGCTGCTGGGCGAGGTGATGAACGATGCGGGCGTGCCCGCGGGCGTCTATAATGTCGTCCATGGCTTCGGCCCGGACAGCGCTGGCGGATACCTGACACAGCATCCGGGCGTCGACGCGATCACCTTCACCGGCGAGACGCGCACCGGCACCGCCATCATGCAGGCGGCGGCGCACGGCCTGCGCGACGTGTCCTTTGAATTGGGCGGCAAGAACAGCGCGATCGTCTTTGCCGACGCCGACCTCGACGTGACGCTGGAGGCGCTGGGCCGATCCGTCTTCCTCAATTGCGGGCAGGTGTGCCTGGGCACCGAGCGGGTGCTGGTCGAGCGGCCGCTGTTCGAGGCGCTGGTCGCGGGTCTCAAGGAAAAGGCGGAGGCGCTCAAGCCCGGCGCGACGCTGGGTCCGCTTATCTCCGCCGAGCATCGCGAGAAGGTGCTGTCCTATTATGCGAAGGCCGTGGCGGAGGGGGCGAGGGTCGTGACCGGCGGCGGCGTGCCGACCATGCCCGACGAGCTTTCGGGCGGCCATTGGGTGCAGCCGACGATCTGGACCGGCCTGGCGGACGAGGCGTCGGTCTGGAACGAGGAGATTTTCGGTCCCTGCTGCCATATTCGCCCCTTCGGCAGCGAGGAGGAGGCCATCGCCGTCGCCAACGCGACCGATTACGGCCTTTCCGCCGCCATCTTCACGCAGGACCTGTCGCGCGCGCACCGCGTCGCGGCGGAGGTCGACGTGGGCATCACCTGGGTCAACAGCTGGTTCCTGCGCGACCTGCGCACGCCCTTCGGCGGCACCGGGCACAGCGGCATCGGCCGGGAAGGCGGGGTCCACAGCCTCGAATTCTACACCGAGCTGCGCAACATCTGCGTGAAGCTGTGACCATGCTGGACGCGGCCACCATCGCCCGGCATGGCGACGAGCTTTACGAGGCGCTGGTCGCCGGCGCGACCGTCCCCAACCTGCGGGACCGGGTGCCGGGCATCACCATCGTCGATGCCTACCACATCCAGGCCCGCATGGTCGGGCGGCGCGTCGCCGCGGGCGAGACGGTGGTCGGCAAGAAGATCGGCGTCACGTCCAGGGCCGTGCAGAACGCCATCGGCGTGTTCGAGCCGGACTTCGGCATATTGACCAGCGCCATGGCCTATGACGATGGCGCGACCGTCCCCATCGAAGCGCTGATCCAGCCCAAGGCGGAGGCCGAGATCGCCTTCGTCCTGAAACGCGACCTGAAAGGGCCCGGCGTCACGGCGGCGGACGTGCTGGCGGCGACGGACCATGTCCGCGCCTGTTTCGAGATCGTCGACAGCCGCATCACGAACTGGGACATCCGCATCCAGGACACTGTGGCCGACAACGCGTCCTGCGGCGTCTATGCGCTGGGCCGCGAGAAGATCGATCCGCGCGACGTGGATCTGGCGCTGGCCGGCATGTGGGCGGAGCGCAATGGCGAGCAGGTGGCCGTGGGCGTGGGCGCGGCCGTGCAGGGATCGCCCGCCAATGCGGTCGCCTGGCTCGCCAATACGCTGGGCCGGCTCGACATGCCCTTCCTGGCCGGGGAGGTGATCCTGTCCGGTGCGCTGGGACCGATGTTCCCGGTGGGCGAGGGCGACCATATCGCCATGCGCATCGGCGGGATCGGCGATTGTTCCCTGACCTTCGGCCGGAGGACCGCCGATGCTTGACGCAGCAGCCATCGCCGAACTGGCGGACCGGGTGGACGGCGCCCAGTCGAACCGCCGCACCATCGCGAAGCTGACCGACGATTATCCCGGCATGACCGTCGATGACGGCTATGCCGTGCAGGACGAATGCCTGCGCCGCTGGCAGGCGCGGGGCCGGGCGCTGATCGGCTACAAGGCCGGTCTCACCTCGCGGGCCAAGATGATCCAGATGGGCGTCGACGTGCCGAGCTTCGGCCTGCTGATGCGCGACACATGCGATGCGGAGGGCGGCGCGGTGCCGACCGCCGGGCTGATCCATCCGCGCGTCGAGGGAGAGATCGCCTATGTCATGGCCCGCGACCTGTCCGGCCCGGACGTTTCCATCGATCAGGTCCATGCCGCGACGGACTTCATCCAGCCCGCCATCGAGATACTCGACAGCCGGTTCGAAAAGTTCAGGTTCGACCTGCCGAGCGTCGTCGCGGACAATGGCTCCAGCGCGCGCTTCGTCATGGGCGGGCGGATGCGGCGGCCCGGCGACGTCGACCCCGCGACCATCGGCATCGTGCTGGAAATCAACGGCGAGGCGGCGGCGCTGGCCTGTTCGGGCGCGGTGCTGGGCCATCCCGCCCGCGCCGTGCAGATGCTGGTCGCCTGGCTGCATGAGCGGGGGCGGATATTGCCCGCCGGATCGGTGGTGCTGACCGGCGCCGCGACGGAGGCGATGCCGATCGACAAAGGCGACATCGTCTGCGCCCGCTTTCAAGAGATGGGCAGCATCAATGTGAGGATCGACTGATGCCGATTATATCCGTGGTCATTGGCGAAGGCCGTTCGATGGAAAGGAAACGCGCCTTCATCCGCGCCCTTACCCAGGCGACGGTCGAAACCATGGACGTGCGTCCCGACCAGGTGCGCGTGATCCTGAACGAAACCCCCTTGGACCATTATGCCGTCGCCGGCGTGACGTTCGGCGAAAAGGCGCAGCAGGGACAAAGTCGATGACCAAAGTGAAATGCGCCATCATCGGGCCGGGCAATATCGGCACCGACCTGCTCTACAAGCTGCTGCGTTCCGACAGGCTGGAGCCGGTCTGGATGGTGGGCGTCGATCCGACGTCCGAGGGGCTGGCGCGGGCGCGGGAGCTGGGGCTGAAGACCACCGACGCGGGCGTCGATGGCCTGGTGCCGCATGTCGCCAGGGACGGCGTGAAGATCGCGTTCGACGCGACGTCGGCCTATGTTCATGCCGAAAACAGCCGCAAGCTGAACGAGCTGGGCGTGCTGATGATCGACCTGACGCCGGCGGCCATCGGTCCGCTTTGCGTGCCGGCGGTCAACCTGGCGCAACAGGCGCGCGACGGCGCGGTCAACGTCAACATGGTGACCTGCGCGGGTCAGGCGACGATCCCGATGGTGAACGCGGTCAGCCGCGTCCAGCCGGTCGACTATGCGGAGATCATCGCGACCGTGGCGTCCAGGTCGATCGGCCCCGGCACGCGCAAGAATATCGACGAGTTCACCCGCACCACCTCCGCCGCGATCGAGAAGGTCGGCGGCGCGGCGAAGGGCAAGGCGATCGTCGTCATCAATCCCGCAGAACCGCCGCTGATGATGCGCGACACCGTCTATTGCGAGACCGCCGACGAGCCGGACCGCGAGGCGATCAGCGCATCCGTGCGCGAGATGATCGCGCAGGTGCAGCGCTATGTGCCGGGCTATCGGCTGAAGAACGGCCCGACCTTCGAGGGGCGCAAGGTCTCCATCTTCCTGGAGGTGGAGGGGCTGGGCGACTTCCTGCCCCGATATGCGGGCAATCTGGACATCATGACCGCCGCCGCCGCGCGCACGGGCGAGATGTTCGCGCAGGAGATGATGGAGAGCGTGCAATGACGACGACCGCGCAGATCAAGGGCCGGAAGGTCAAGCTGCATGACATGTGCATGCGCGACGGCATGCATTCGATGCGGCACCAGATCAGCCTGGACCAGATGATCGCCATCTCGACCGGGCTGGACGAGGCGGGCGTGCCCCTGTTGCAGGTGACGCATGGCGATGGATTGGGCGGTTCGTCGCTCAACTATGGGCGCGGCGCGCACAGCGACCGCGACTATATCACCGCCGTCGCGTCCCGCATGAAGAACGCCACCGTGTCGGTGCTGCATGTGCCGGGCATCGGCACGCTGGACGAACTGCGCATGGCGGCGGATTGCGGCGCGGGCTGCGTCCATGTCGCGTCCCACTGCACGGAGGCGGACGTGACCGAACAGCATATCGGCCTTGGCCGGAAGCTGGGGCTCGACACCGTGGGCTTCCTGATGATGGCGCACATGACATCGGTCGAAACGCTGGTCGAACAGGCGCTGCTGATGGAAGGCTATGGCGCGACGACCGTCTATTGCGTCGACAGCGCCGGCTACATGCTGCCCGAAGAGGTGACGGCGCGGATCGGTGCGTTGAGGGGGGCGTTGCAGGCGGAAACGGAGATCGGGTTCCACGGCCATCACAATCTGGGCCTTGGGATCGCCAATTCGCTGGCCGCCGTGGCGGCGGGAGCCAGCCGGATCGACGGGTCCGCCGCCGGTTTCGGCGCAGGCGCCGGCAACACCCCGCTGGAGGTCTTCGCCGCCGTGTGCGAGCGGATGGGGGTGGAGACGGGCGTCGACACCTTCCGCCTGATGGACGTCGCGGAGGAGCGGGTGCTGCCGATGATGGCCAGGCCCCCGCGCGCCGACCGGGACAGCCTGACGCTGGGCTATGCCGGGGTCTATTCCACCTTCCTCTACGCGGCCAAGGATTGCGAGCGCAAATATGGCCTGCCCGCCCGCGACCTGCTGGTCGAACTGGGCCGCCTGAAGATGATCGGCGGGCAGGAGGACATGATAGAGGATACCGCCCTCACCATGGCGAAGGAGCGCGGGCTGATTTCGGCCTGACGCCGGTTTTCAGATCGGAGTGAAGAACATGTCCGTTCCGGGCAGGAATTTCGGCGCCCATTGCGT
The DNA here is from genome assembly GCF_000264945.2 of Sphingobium indicum B90A. NCBI lineage: Bacteria > Pseudomonadati > Pseudomonadota > Alphaproteobacteria > Sphingomonadales > Sphingobiaceae > Sphingobium > Sphingobium indicum. The sequence continues at coordinate 1,735,757 of NZ_CP013070.1, read as the reverse complement.
GGTCGTCGGCGCGAGCGGCGCATTGGGCAGGGCGATCGTCGCCGGGCTGGTGGCGCGCAAGATGCATGTCGTCGCGGTGGCGCGGTCGCGCGAGCCGCTGGAGGCGCTGGTCGATCGCCATGGCGCGGGCGTGGTGATGCCGGTCGTGGCCGACTTCGCGTCCGACGATGCGGTCGATGCGCTTCGGGCGCGGCTGGACCGGCCGGTCGCCATGGTCGTCCATGCGCCGGGCGTGCCGGTGGCGGGCGGCATTCGCGCCGCGCCCACCGACGCGCTGGTGGAGGCCTGCAACATCAAGGTCGGCGGCTTCGTCCGACTGGTGCGCGCGGTGGAGGACCGACTGCACCGCCACAGCCGCCTGGTTGCGATCGGCGGCCATTACGGGTTCGAGCCGACGGCCTATGCCGCCACCGCCGGGGTCGCCAATGCGGCGCTCGCCAATGTGGTGCGGCAGATGAGCTGGGCCTATGGCGGAGAGGGGGTCACCGCCCATCTGGTCGCCCCCGGCCCCGCCGATACCGATCGGCTGCACAAGGTCGCGGCGGCGCGGGCGTCTGAAAATGGCGGCTCGGTCGCGGACGAGCTGGACGCGATGCGCGGCGAATCCGCCATTGGCGCGCTCACCACCCCGGGCCAGGTCGCCTGGGCCGTGGCGATGCTGCTCGATGCGGAGGCGGACGCCATGGCGGGCGCTGCGATGATGCTGGACGCGGGCCGCAGGCGCGGCCTGCCCTGAAGGAAGGAGAAGCGGCATGCCCATCGTGCAATTCCACCTGGTGGCGGACCAATATCCGGACGAGGCGGTGGCCGCGCTGCTGGAGGCGGCCTCGCTATTCTATGTGCAGGCGCTTTATCCCACGGTCTCGCCGCCGCCCCTGGAGCGGGTGCGCGCCTTCGCGACGAACGTGCCGGCGCATCGCTGGGCGACGGGCGGCCGGCTGGTCAGCGACGGAGGGACGGCCGCGCCCTGGTTCACCTGCATCGCGCTGGAAGGCCGCCCGGCCGGCCAGTTGCAGGCCCTGGCGGCGGGATTCACCGACCTTGTCGAGCGCCATCTGGGCTGCGAACGGTCGCTGATACGCGGCACGGTGATGCAGGTCGCGCCCGCGCTGTGGAGCATCGGCGGCGTTCCCGCCAGCGAGGCGCGCGCGTCCGAAGCGTCGCTGCGCGCCGGATGACGGATGGCGGGCGCAAGGTGATATGCGTGGAGTATCACAGGTAAGCGGAAAGGGTATTTGTCGGTAATTCACCCCATGATTATGATCGGTGAAAAGAACAGAATGACGGCAGGAGAGAGATCGGATGGACGATCGCGATGTGGAAGGCCTGACGCAAGCGGCGTCGTTTCAGATAGAGATTGCGGGCGCGCGCTTTCCCTGCCGCGCCGACCAGAGCCTGTTGGCGGCGATGATCGAGTCCGGGCGCAAGGCGCTGGCCGTGGGATGCCGCGGCGGCGGCTGCGGCGTCTGCCGCATCCGGATACAGGCGGGCCGCTGTTCCACCGGGCATATGAACCGCGCCGTGGTGAGTGCTGCGGACGAGCGGGACGGCATCGTCCTGGCGTGCCGCGCCTATCCGTCGAGCGACATCCGCGCCGTGCCGCTGCCGCGCGCGTCCCTTGGCGTCGCGCCGGTCGGCCGCGCCGCATGAGCGCGATCGCGGACATCGGCGCCCCCGCGGCGCAGGCGGTGGAGCGGATGCTGTCGGCCGCCCGCGCCCGCGCGGAGGCGATCGGCGTTCGCGTGCATGTCGCGGTGGTGGATGGGGCGGGCAATCTTGCGGGCTATCTGCGGATGCCGGGATCGTTCCTTAGTTCAGGCGAACTGGCGATCGACAAGGCCTATACCGCTGCCAGCTTCGCGATGACGACGCGCGATTTCGGCGCGCTGCTGGAGCAGGCGCCGCGCCCGGTGCGCGACGGGTTGCTGCGCCGCCCGCGCCTGACGGAGGTTCCGGGCGGCTGCCCCGCCGAATTGCAGGGCCGCCCGGTCGGGGCGGTCGGCGTGTCCGGCGGCAGCGAGGTTGAAGACGAGGACATCGCCGCAGCCGCCCTGGCGGCCATGCTGCGCGAGGATATTTCTGGGAGAGAATGAATGGCGATTCGTGGATTGCTCCGGGTCGGCGAGGTGTGCGTCAGGGTGTTCGACATCGACGAAGCCCGCCGCCACTATGGCGAGCGGATGGGCCTCATCGAAACCTATCAGGGCGACCCCGACAAGCTCTATTACAAGGTCGCGGACGAGCATGACTGGTATTCGCTGGTCCTGAAAAAGGCCGATGCGCCGGGCGTCGAATATTTCGCCTTCCGCACCTATGAGGATGCGGAGATCGACCATTTCGCCGCGGCGCTGACCGATTACGGGCTTGCCGTCGAACATGTGGAGGCGGGCGTCTATCCCAAGAGCGGCCGGCGCATCCGCTTCACCCTGCCGTCGGGCCATGTCATGCACATCTATGCCGACAAGGAGAAGATCGGCAACGGCATGCCGACCCGCAACCCCGGCACCATTCCCGACGAAGGCTATATTCGCGGCTTCCGCTGCGTGCGGCTGGACCATGTGCTGCTGGGCGGTCCCGACATCGTCAAGAACAGGGACATCTTCACCGGCATATTCGGCTTTACCGTCAGCGAGGAACTGGTCACGCAGGGGGACGAGACCCGGCTCGCCGTCTTCCTGTCCTGCTCCAACAAGCCGCATGACATCGCCTTCATCCTGCAACCGGAGGGCAGCCGGTTCCACCATGTCTCCTTCCTGCTGGATTCGGTGAACGACCTGTTCCACGCGGGCGACCTGATCGGCAAATATGAGATCCCGGTCGACGTGTCGGTGAACCGCCATGGGGTGACGCGCGGCGCGACCATCTATTTCTTCGATCCGTCGGGCAACCGCAATGAAGTCTTCACCGGCGGCTATGTCCATTATCCCGACACGCCGACGCTGACCTGGGACACCAGCCAGTTGGGCAAGGCCACATTCTCGCAGGACAATATGCCGCGCGACAGCTTTCTGAACGTTCTGACCTGACGGTCGTCGACACGACAGGCCGCGAAAAGGCGGCCGAGATATAAGGGACAAGGGGAGTTTAATCATGAAGTCTGGAATTTCGAACGGCGCGTCCGCGCTGGCGGTGGCGCTCGTCCTTTCGACATCGGTCGCGATGGCGCAGGACGCCGCCGCGCCGCAGGAAAATGTCGGCCTCCAGGACATCGTCGTCACCGCGCAGAAGCGGTCCGAAAGCGCGCAGCAGGTGCCGATCGCCATTTCCGCCGTCACGTCCGAAGCGCTCCAGTCCAAGGGGCTGACCGACATCGCCAGCATTTCCGGGCAGGCGCCCAACGTCACCCTGAAAAGCTCCGGCGCGTTCGGCGGGTCCAGCTCGACCCTCTTCACCTATATCCGCGGCATCGGCCAGAATGATTTCGGCTTCAACCTGGAACCGGGCGTGGGCGTCTATGTCGACAATGTCTACCTCGCCCGCAACATCGGCGCGAATGTCGACCTGCTGGACCTTCAGCGCGTCGAAGTGCTCAAAGGACCGCAGGGCACGCTGTTCGGGCGCAACACCATCGGCGGCGCGCTCAACATCGTCACGTCCGATCCGGGCGACGAATGGAGGGTGAAGGGCGAGGTCACGACCGGCCGATACGACCGCATCGACGTGCGCGGCGCGCTGGAAGCGCCGCTGGCGCCGGGCGTGCTGCACATGGGCCTGGCCTTTTCCACCAAGCATCGCGACGGCTGGCAGAAGCGCATCCCCTATGAAGGCGATACCGGCAACAACCCGATCTGGCTGCTGGCGACCGGCGGCGCGTCGGGCGGCCCGGCCAACGGCAATACGGACGGCGCGATCCTGTTCCCGACGACCGCGAAGGACAGGCCGGGCCGGTCGGGCAACATGAACCAGACCGCCGTGCGCCTGAAATTCCTGTTCACGCCCAATGACAGGCTGACCATGCGGCTGATCGGCGACTATCTGAACGTGGATGAGCAGGCGACGCCCTTCTCGCTGCTGGCGGTCAACCAGAATGCTTATGTCGCGCTCTACAACACCTGCATCTCTGGCAATCCGGCCTTCTACGCGCCGGTCGCCGCGCTGGCGGGCGTGCCGGCCGCTGGCGTGACCGACCTGTGCCAGGGCGCGCGCGGCAATGCCGGGTCGCCGGCCGGCATCCAGCCTTCGCTGGAAAGCCAGGCGGGGCAGAACCTGCCCTATGACAACCGCTATGTGATCCGCAACGCGGACGGCAGCATCAACCCAGACCTCAGCTACGCCAGCGGCGCCAATTACAACAAGATCGACAATTACGGCATCAACGGCCAGATCGATTACGACCTGACCGACGCGCTGACGATCAAGTCGATCACCGCCTATCGCCGGTTGAAGTCCAAATTCGGCGCCGACATCGGCGGCGCGCCCTTCTCCGCGCTGGCGCCCACCTTCGCGGATTGGGAAAACCAGCTTTCGCAGGAAGTGCAACTGGTCGGCAACATCTGGGACAATCGCTGGAAATTCGTGCTGGGCGGCTATTATTTCCACGAATATGGCCGTCATGCGGACCGGGTGCCCTTCATCGGCGGCATGATCCAGATCGTGTCGAACGACCGTTACGACACAAAATCCTACGCCGCCTTCATGCACAACAATATCGATGTCATTCCCGACAGGCTGGGGCTGACGCTCGGCATCCGCTATACCCGCGACGACAAGCGCTTCACGGGCACGCAGCGGGACGAAAACGCCTTCGGCCTGCGCCTGACGCAGGCGCCGCCCGCGCTCGTCCTGCCCGATCCAAACGACATCTACCGCGTCTATCCGCTGGGCGAAAACAGCATGTCGTTCGAAAACGTCTCCTACCGGATCGGCGCGGAATATCATATCAACCGGCGGGTGATGGCCTATGCTTCCTACGCCACGGGGTACAAGGGCGGCGGCTGGACCACGCGCCTGACGCTGCCCAATTTCACCGTCGTCAACGGCGTGCCGGTCAAGCTGCCCGCGCCGACATTTGGCCCCGAAAAGGCCTATACGACCGAAATCGGCATCAAGTCCGAACTGTTCGACCGCCGCGTCCGGCTGAACGTCGCGGCGTTCAACACGGAATATAACAGCATCCAGCTCACCTTCCAGAACGGATCGTCCCCGGTCACCGCCAATGGCGGGGACGGGCGCATCCGGGGCGTGGAGGCCGAACTGAACCTGGCCCCGGCGCGCAACTGGACGCTGGACGCCAGCCTTGGCTATCTGGACGCGGAATATCAGAGCATCCTGCCCGGCGTGCCGCTGACGGGGAAGGAGAAGTTCGTGAACACGCCCAAATGGCAGGCGCAGGCGGGCACCGCCTACACCTTCGAGACGGGCGGCATCGGCAGCTTCACGCCGCGGGTCGACTGGACCTATGCCAGCAAGACCTACAATGACGAGGCGAATACGCCCTTGCTGGCCACGCCGGCAGGCAGCTTCTTCAACGGTTCCGTCACCTGGCGCGCGCCCGGCGAACGCTACGAGCTTCAGGCCGGGGTCACCAACATCGCCGACCGGCGCGCCGTCGTGTCGGGCTACACCAATGCGGAGGCGATCTATTCCGGCGTGTTCAGCCGCCCGCGCGAATGGTTCCTGACCCTGCGCGTGCGCAACTGAGGACAAGGGGGTTCCCGCAGCGGTTCGGGCTGCGGGATACGGGGCGCAAGGGACGGTTCCCGCGCGCCGGCCTGCCATGACCGTCCGGATCGGCTGCCCAGGCAGGCCGGTCCGGGCGGTCCTTTTTTCCTGGGGGGAGGAAGGCGGGCGCGGTTTCGACAAAATTGTCGACGACGGACCGCAATTGACGAAATTGTCGATGCGGCTTGCGCGAAAACCCTGGATTTTCGGGGAAAGTCGAACTGGCATGGCCCTTGCTAAACCAAAAGGACAAGGCAACAGCCGGGAGAGGAAGATGGCGGAACAGCCGCAATCCGACATATTGGACGCGAAGTTCGTGCGCGTCCGCAACCGCCGCGAAAACGGGCTGGTCGAATTCGACTTCGCCATCGGCGCGCCGGAAATCTTCGTGGAACTGCTGATGCCGACCGCGGCGTTCGAGGAATTCTGCGCCGTCAACCGCGTGATCGACGTAACCGGCCAGCCGCTGGAGCAGGACGATTTCGACGTCCGGCTGGCGCGGGTGATCGCCGGCGAAGCCCGATAGGCAAGAGAGGAGAGACCGACCCCATGCAGATGGACCTGCGCACCGTCACCATCGCGCCGCAGCGGCAGACCTATGGCCATGTCGCGCGCCATATCGGCGGCGACAAGCCGGCGTCCCGCTATCAGGAGGGCACGATCGGCCTCCAGACCACGGGCAACCAGCATTATCGTCCGCTCTGGGATCCGGCCCACGACTATTTCGACGAGAGCCGCACGAAGCTGAAGATGGCGGACTGGTACGCCTTCCGCGATCCGCGCCAATATTATTACGGCAGCTACGTCCTGGCCCGCGCCAGGCAGCAGGAAGCGGCAGAGGCCGCCTTCGACTTCGTCGAGACGCGGGGGCTGGCCGACGCTTTGCCCGACGACATCCGCGCCCTGGCGCTCGACCTGATCCTGCCGCTGCGCCATGTCGCCTGGGGCGCTTCGATGAACAATGACTTCATCGCCGCCTATGGCTATGGCACGGGCATCACCCAGCCGGCGCTCTATTATGCGATGGACCAGCTGGGCATCGCGCAGTTCGACACGCGCCTTGGCCTGCTGCTCGCCGAACCCGAAGCGCTGGACGCGGCGAAGGAGGCGTGGCTGCGCGACGTGCGCTGGCAGTCGCTGCGTCGCCTGGTCGAGGATATGTTCGTCGAGCAGGACTGGTTCGAACTGTTCGTGGCGCAGGATTTCGTGCTCGACGGCCTGCTCTATCCCCTGGTCTTCCAGACGATCGTCGACGGCGACCTGGCGCAGCGCGGCGGCGCGGCGGTGGCGATGATGACCCAGTTCCAGAACGAATGGGCGGCAGAGACGCGCAAATGGGTCGACGCGCAGATCAAGGCCGCCTGCGCCGACGATGCGGGCAATGCCGCGCTGATCGGCTGGTGGATCGCCAAATGGACGCCGCGGGCCGCCGCCGCGCTCTGCCCGCTGGCCGAAATGGGGCTGGGCGACCGATCCGCCGCCGTCATGGACGAACTGTGCGCCGCGCTCGACGCCCGCGCCGCCAAGGCGGGGGTCCGCGCATGAGCAGCACCGTCTTCCTCGCGCTTCAGGCCAATGACGACACCCGCCATGTCATCGACGCGATCATGGCGGACAATCCCGCCGCCAGCCTGGACCCGCAGCCGGCGATGGTGCGCATCACCGCGCCGGGCACGCTGGTCGTGCGCCGCGAAACGATCGAGGAGCTGATCGGCCGCGATTTCGACCTTCAGGAACTGCACGTCAACATGATCTCCCTGTCGGGCCGCGTGGACGAGACCGACGACATATTCACTCTGAGCTGGGACCGCTGAGCCATGGACATGCCCGTCACGAAGAAGAAGAAACTCGGCCTCAAGGAACGCTATGCGCTGATGACGCGGGGCCTTGGCTGGGAGCCGAGCTATCAGCCGATCGACGACATCTTCCCGATGGACCGGTTCGAGGGGATCAGGATCCACGACTGGGACGCGTGGGAAGACCCGTTCCGCCTGACCATGGACGCCTATTGGAAATATCAGGCGGAAAAGGAGCGGAAGCTCTACGCCATCGTCGACGCCTTCGCACAGAGCAACGGCCATCTCACCCTGTCCGATGCGCGCTACATCAATACGGTCAAGCTGTTCGTCAACGGCTTCGCCCCGCTGGAATATATGTCGCACCGGGGGTTCGCCCATATCGGGCGGCAATTCCGCGGCGTCGGCCCCAGGGTTGCCTGCATGATGCAGTCGCTGGACGAGATGCGTCATTCGCAGACGCAGATCCACGCCATCAGCAACTATAACCGCTATTATAGCGGCATGGCGGAGTTCCGCCATCATCACGACTATCTGCCCTATCTTCAGGTGCCCAAGAGCTTCTTCGAGGATGCGGCGACCGGCGGCCCGTTCGAATTCATCGTCGCCATCGGCTTCGCCTTCGAATATGTGCTGACCAACCTCGTCTTCGTACCCTTCATTTCGGGCGCGGCCTATAATGGCGACATGGGCGCGATGACCTTCGGCTTTTCCGCCCAGTCGGACGAGGCGCGGCACATGACCCTGGGGCTGGAGGTCATCAAGTTCGTGCTGGAGCAGGACCCGGCCAATGTCCCGATCGTCCAGAAATGGCTGAACAAATGGACCTGGCGCGGCGTGCGGCTGCTGACGCTGGTCGCGATGATGCAGGATTACATGCTGCCCAAGCGGGTGATGAGCTGGGCCGAGGCGTGGGAAATCTATTTCGAGGAGAATTGCGGCGCGCTGTTCCGCGATCTCGCCCGCTACGGCATCGTCATGCCGCCCTGCGTCGAGCAGATCAGGCTGGAGCGCGACCACCTGTCCCATATCGCATGGTGCCATTTCTACCAGGCGCGCGGCACCAGCGACTTCCATGTCTGGCTGCCGTCGAAGGAGGACATGGACTGGCTGTCCGCCAAATATCCGGACACGTTCGACCGCTATTACCGTCCGCGCTATGAATATTGGGCGAAGTGCGAAGCGGAAGGAAAGCCGTTCGAGGCGACGGCCGTGCCGATGCAATGCCAGGTCTGCCAGATTCCGATGATGTTCACCGAGCCGGGCGACCCGCTGACGCTGTGCCAGCGCCATGCCGAATACAAGGGCGAGCAATATCATTTCTGCTCCGACCATTGCCGCGACATTTTCGAGGATGAGCCTGAAAAATTCATCCAGTCCAAGATCGCCGGGCATGAGGTTTTCAAGGGCAATGCCTTCCGCCCCGGCACGGACCCGACGGCCGAGGGCTTCAATCCCGCCGCCGAGGCGCTCGCCTTCTTCCGCATCGAGCATGGGCGGGACAACGGCCTGCACAACGGGTCCAGGGACGAAGCGAATTTCGCCATGTGGCGCGGCCTTGCAAAGGCCAACGACTGACAGCCGGCCACACCGCCTTCACGGAAGGGATAATATTCCAGGAGAGACATCATGGCCGTCAAAGCCATCGACACCTATGAATTCGAACCGGCCGACAAGGCCGAAAATTTCCACGGCGCCTGCGTCATCTATGCCGGCTGGGACGGGCATCTGCTCTTTTCCAGCCCCTATGCCTGGCCGTTGCCGCCGGACCTGCCCTTCGCGCACTTCATCGCCGGACCCATGGCGGAGATTTTCGGCCAGCATCCCGACTGGGCGGGGATCGACTGGAACAGCGCCGTCTGGACCCGCAACGGCGAAGCCTTCGTCCCCGACATGCAGGCCGGCATCGCCGCCAACGGCCTCAGGCACAAGGATGCGTTGCGATTCCGCACGCCGGGCCTGGATGGCCTGAACGGAGCCGGCATCTGATGAGCTATACCCTGACCATCGAGACCACCGGCGACGAGGTGGAAGTGGCGGAGGGGCAAACCATCCTCGACGCCTGCCTGCGCGCAGGCATCTGGTTGCCGCATGCCTGTTGTCATGGCCTGTGCGCGACCTGCAAGATCCAGGTGACGGACGGCGAAATCGACCATGGGGAGGCTTCCAGCTTCGCGCTGATGGATTTCGAGCGCGACGAGGGCAAGGCGCTGGCCTGCTGCGCGCGCCTTGAAAGCGACGCCAGCATAGAGGCGGATATAGAGGAAGACCCCGACGCGCTGGGAATCCCGGTCGAGGATTTCGAGGGCGTCGTCACCCGCATCGATCCGCTGACCCCGACGATCAGGGGCGTCCATGTCGCGCTGAACCGGCCGATCCGCTTCCAGGCGGGGCAATATGTGAACCTGACGGTGGGGGAGGAGGGGGTTCTGACCCGCGCCTTCTCCCTTGCCAGCGATCCCCATGCGCCCGACGCCGTCGAACTCAATATCCGCATCGTGCCGGGCGGCGTCGGCACGACATGGATACATGAGCATCTGAAGGAGGGCGACCGGGTGAAGCTGTCCGGCCCCTATGGCCGCTTCTTCGTGCGCCATTCGGCGAAGGCGCCCCTGCTTTTCCTGGCCGGCGGTTCGGGCCTGTCCTCGCCCCGGTCGATGATCCTCGACCTGATCGCCCGCAACGAGACGCTGCCGATCACGCTGGTCTATGGCGCGCGCAGCCGGGAGGAGCTTTATTATCATGAGGAGTTCGAGGCGCTGGCGGCGGCCCATGCCAATTTCCGCTATATCCCCGCGCTTTCGGATGAGCCGGCGGACAGCGGCTGGACGGGTTTTCGCGGCTATGTCCACGAAGCCGCACGGGCGGCGTTCGACAATGATTTCCGCGGGCACAAGGCCTATCTTTGCGGTCCGCCGGTGATGATCGAGGCCTGCCTTGCCGCGCTGATGCAGGGGCGGCTGTTCGAAAAGGACATCTACACCGAAAAATTCTTCTCCGCCGCCGACGCGCAGCAGGTTCGAAGTCCGCTTTTCAGGCGCATCTGACCGGATATTGCGCTAGGATCGGGCAGCAAGCGGCGAAACGGCCGGACCGGCGAGGGGAGAAGGGCGAAGATGGCGAGCAAGGCGCTCGACGACCGATCGGGCCGGATCGACCTGTGGTCGAAATTGCGGTTCGACCCCGGCACCGGGACCGTCTGGCTGGACGAACAGCGGATGTTGCTGCTGCACGCCGGGTCGCTGGGCGCGCTGCGGGCGGAAATGGTGCGCACGCTGGGCGAAGGCCGGGCCGGCGCGCTGCTGATGCGCATGGGCTATCAATCCGGCGTGCAGGACGCCGAGATCGCCCGCAAGATGGTGGGCGACCGCGATTATGAGGAGGTCTTCCTGCTGGGCCCCCGGCTTCACAAGCTGGAGGGGCTGGTGCAGGTGGAGACCATCCAGTGCGAGCTGGACCTGGACGCCGGGCGTTTCCACGGCGAGTTCCGCTGGACCGAAAGCTGGGAGGCGGAAAGCCAGATCGCCCATTTCGGCATCGGCGAACATGCCACCTGCTGGAACCAGTTGGGCTATGCCTCCGGCTATGTCAGCGCCTTCATGGGCCGGCCGGTCATCTTCCGCGAGACGATGTGCAAGGCGAAGGGCGACCCGCATTGCACCATCGTGGGCGAGATCGCGTCCGACCTGCCGGCGGACGACCCCTATCTGAAGGCCATGCGCCCGGAGGACATAGCCGGGCAGTTGCGCGCCATGGCGGAGGAGATCGGGGAGCTGCGCGCATCCCTGCGGCGGGAAAAGCAGACCGGATCGTTGATCGGCCAGTCGCCCGCTTTCTTGAAGTCGGTGAACCTGCTGCGCCGCGCCGCCGACAGCAACATCACCGTCCTGCTGACCGGCGAGACGGGCGTCGGCAAGGAAGTGTTCGCCCATTGGCTGCACGACAACGGGCCGCGCCGCGACAGGCCCTTCGTTGCGATCAATTGCGGCGCCATCCCCCATGACCTGATCGAAAGCGAGCTGTTCGGCGTCGAGCCGGGCGCCTATACCGGCGCGCAGCGGCAGCGGCTGGGCCGGTTCGAGCGGGCGGACGGCGGCACGCTGTTCCTGGACGAGGTGGGCGACCTGCCTTTGCCCGCGCAGGTCAAGCTGCTGCGCGTGCTCCAGACCGGGGAGGTGGAGCGGCTGGGCGGCGACAGGCCGGTGCATGTCGACGTCCGCATCGTCGCGGCGACCAATGTCGACCTGACATCGGCGGTGGCGGCCAGGACGTTCCGCGCCGACCTCTTCTACCGGCTCAACCCCTTTCCCGTCGCCATCCCGCCGCTGCGCGAGCGGGCGGCCGACATTCCTCTGTTCGTCGAGGCGCTGGTGGAGCGGCTCGCCCGGCGGCACGGCAAGCCGGTGCGCGGCGTGTCGGACCAGGCGATGCGCGCGCTGATCGCCTATCATTGGCCGGGCAATGTGCGCGAGCTGGAAAATGTGCTGGAGCGCGGCGTGCTGCTGGCCGAACCGGGCGGGCGGATCGACGTCGACACCCTGTCGATCATGCTGGAGCCGGACAGCCGCGAACAGGCGCATGTGCGGCCGGACGGCAGGCTGGCGGTCACCGGCGCGCCGCTGATACCCGACATCGAACGGGCGCCGCTGCTGCTGGCGGATTATGAGGCCGCGCTGGTGGGGGAGGCGCTGCGCCGCGCCGGGGGCAATGTCGCGGATGCGGCGCGCATGCTCGGCATGTCCCGGCGGCAGCTGGACTATCGATTGAAGCAGGGCGGCGGCTGAACGCCGCGAACGCGCTTCATTCCCTGGGGCGGTCGGCGAACTTGCCCAGCATGTCCTCGCTATAGCTATGCTCCGGATAGGGCAGCATCTGCGCCAGCCAGCCGGCATGGGCGGCCTTGAGTTCGGCGACCTTGCCGGGCATCGCCGCCTTGCGGTCGGCGCGTTCGCGCTCGTCCTGCGACAGGTCGAACAGATAGTCCCGCCCGTAGGACCGCAGATATTTCCACTGGCCGCTGCGCACCGCGATCTGGTCGCCGGCGCGGTGGCGCCAGAACAGCGTGCGGTCGGTCCTGCTGTCGACGTCGCGCAGGAAGGGCATGAGGTCGATGCCGTCCAGCCCCTCCACCCGGCCGGGGTCGCCGCCCGCCGCCGACAGCAGCGTGGGCAGGGCGTCCATCGACATGGTCACCTGCGCGCTGTCCCGCCCCTTGGGCAGATGGGCGGGCCAACTGACGATCAGGGGCACGCGGATGCCGCCCTCCAGCAATTCGCCCTTCATCCCGGTCAGCGGCCAACTGTCGGAAAAGCGCTCTCCGCCATTGTCGCTGGTGAAGATGACGATCGTGTCCTCCTGCAGCCCCAACGCCGCCAGTTCGGCCAGCACGCGGCCGACATTGGCGTCCATGCCCTCCATCATCGCGGCATAGGCGCGGACATTGCCGCCGTCCATCTGGCGGGGATCGGCGGCGGCGCTGCCCTGGGCGGCGTCGCCCGGACCCTGCCAGGGCCAATGGGGGGCGGTGAAGTGCAGGCTGATGAAGAAGGGGCGGTCCTGCCGCGCCGCCAGCCGCATCCGATCGATCGCCTTCGCGCCGAGCAGGTCCGTCAGGTAGCCGGGGCGCTGGATTTCCGTCCGGTTCTCGAACAGCTTGCCCATCTCATGCCCGTTGATGGTGGTCGCATGGGCGAAATAGTCGGTGCCGCCCGACGCTATGCCGAAGAAATAGTCATAGCCGTGATCGAGCGGGCTGGAGGCCGGCAGTTCCCCGACATGCCATTTCCCGACCAGCGAGGTCGCGTAGCCAAGATCGCGCAGCAGGCCGGGCAGGGTCCGGGTGCCGCGGGGCAGGGACAGTTCGTCGCCGTTGAAGGCGATCGGCTCCTCCAGCCCGATGCGGAACCGCCCCTGGTAACGGCCGGTCAGCAGGGCGATGCGGGTGGGCGAGCAGACGCAGCTATTGGCATAGGCGTTGCCGAACTTCACGCCGCGCGCGGCGATGGCGTCGATCGCCGGGGTCCGGATGTCGCGGCTGCCATAGCAGCCCAGGTCGGCATGGCCCATGTCGTCTGCCATGATGTAGAGGATGTTGGGCCGGCGCGCGCCGGATCGCCCGCCGCGGGCGACGGCGGGGGCCGCCACCGCTGAACCGAGGGCGGCGAGCGCCGTCCGGCGCGTCATCGCGCCGGTCATGCATGTCTTCATGTCGTCAAACCTCCTGTCCGGTCACCAGCGGGTCGAGAGCGTCACGCCATAGAGGACCGTTCCTTCGTTGGGCACGCAGGTGTTGGTGTTGCTGAGGCCGTCGAACGGCTCCTTGCGCAGGCAGGTCTTTTCCGAGGTCAGATTGTCCGCGTAGAAGGAAATCTGGTGCCGCCGGTCCCGCCCGAAATCGAAGCCGATGGAGGCGTCGACGAAGAAGCTGGGATCGATATAGCCGCTGCGCGCCTTGGTCAGTTCATTATATTGCGTGCCGACATAGCGGCCGCTGATCCGGCCGGTCAGGCGATTGTCGCCCAGTTCCACGGTCTGGCTGGCGGCGCCGTTGAACGACCAGCGCGGCGATTGCTGGAGCGGCGCGCCCTTGAGCGCGGTCTGCGGGGTGAGCGCGCCGACGTCGATCACCTCGGTGTCGAGGAAGGCGCCGGCCAGGTCCAGTTCGAAGCCGCCGCCGGGCGCGATCTTCGCCTCCGCCTCGACGCCGGTCAGCCGCGCCTTGGGCAGGTTGATGAAGGCCGGGCCCAGCACCGGCACCTGGCCGAAGGTCTGAAGATCCTTCCAGTCGTAGCGGAACGCCGCGACGTTGATCTGCACCCGCCGGTCGAACAGGCGCGACTTGAGGCCGAGTTCATAGGCGTCGAGCGTTTCCGGGCGGACCGGGGTGTTGCCGGTGCCGTTGAACACGCCCTGGGCGCGGATGTCGAAGGAACCCGATTTGAAGCCGCGCGAATAGCTGAGATAGGCCATGACGTCGGTCGCCAGTTCGTAATGGGCGGAGATCTTGCCCGCCAGCTTGCTGACGTCCTGCTTCAAGGGGGTGAGCGGGCCGCGGCAGCCGACCACGCCCGCCGCGCAGGGCAGCGTGAAATTGGCGGCGAGGCCGGTCAGGAAGCCGCGCGAGAAGAAGAAGTCGGCGGGCAGGCGGGCCGCGCCGGGCAGGCCGGTCACGCTGTCGAGGGCGGTGATGACGTCGCGCAGGCCCTGCCGCCGGTCATTGGTCCAGCGCAGGCCGGCGCTGACGTCCAGCCGGTCGGTCAGCGCATAGTCGATCTGGCCGTAGAAGGAGGCGATCTCCGCCTTCTGGTCGATGGCGACCATCGGCACCACCGCCAGCGTCGGCGGCCCGGCGAAATTGTTGCGCACGATGGTGGCCAGGCTGTCCTTTTCATAGGACCAATAGGCCCCGGCGATCCATTTCAGCGGCCCCGCCGTGTCCGACGCCAGCCGCACCTCCTGCGAATAGACGTCGTAGACCGCGTCCTGGAACACCTGGAATTGGGCATAGGGCAGGCCGCCGCCTTCCTCCGCATAGAGAATCTTGGTGCGGTCGAAGGCGGAGATGGCGGTCAAGGAGAAGCCGCCGAAATCATGGCGCAGGCGCAGCGATCCGCCCTCGAAATCGACATCGGCCAGGTTGCTGCCCGCGTCATAGGCGTCGCGCCAGCGCGACAGCGAGGGATTGAAGGTCAGGCCGCCCTTGCCGGTCGACACGCAATTGTTGACGCGTTCGAACTGCTCCACGCCCAGATCGTTGGCGGGGCAGGGGGTGACGCCGTCGGGCAGGAAGCGGCCGACCGCCTTGCGCGGCAGGCGCGATCCGCGATTATAGCCGACATGGCCCGACAGCAGCAGTTCGGTGTCCTTATCGGGTTGCCAGCCGATGCCGAAGCGGCCGGAATAGCGCTTGGTCGATCCGATCTTCGCCCCGGTCGAAACGTCGCGGAACACGCCGTCGCGGGTCTGCACCTGCCCCGCGACGCGGATGGCGAGCGTGTCGGTCAGCGGCAGGCCGATCGCCCCCTCCACATCGACGCGGTCGAAGCGCCCGGCATTGATGCGGGCATAGCCGTTGAAGCCCTCCCCAGCGTCCGGCCGGCGCGACACATAGTTGATCGCGCCGCCGGTGGTGTTGCGGCCGAACAGGGTGTTCTGCGGCCCGCGCAATATCTCCACCCGTTCCAGGTCGAACAGGCCGAAGGTGCTGGAGAAGGGCGTCACCAGCGACACCTCGTCCAGATACTGGCCCACCGCCTGCTGCGCGGTAAGGTGGAAATTCTGGGTGCCAACGCCGCGGATGGAAATGCCGGCATTGACGGCCGAGCTCTGCTTGAAGCTGAGGTTAGGGAATTGCCGGACCAGGTCGGTCGGATCGGCGATGCGCCGTTCGGCCAGCGCCTCCCCGCCCAGGGCGTTGATCGCGATCGGTATGTCCTGGACGTTTTCGGCGCGCTTCTGCGCGGTGACGACGATGTCCTGGATGCCGCCCGATCCGGCATCGTCCTGCGCGGCGGCCATCGCCGGCAGGCAGAGGCCGGCGAGCAGAGCCAGCTTCGGCACGCGGTGCGCCAGACGTCGTTTCCCGTTCATATTCTCCCCTCCATGGTCTGGCCGATCGTCCGTCGGCCCGGCTTGTCCCATGCACTGTCGCCACAAGGGGGCGGGAGGACAATGGGGCTCGGCCTTGTCCGGTGACAAGGTACAGCCTATACCCTGATGCGGCGCCCGCAGAGGCGCGGCAGCAGCAGGGGGAGAGGTCGGCCATGTTCCGTTTCACGCCGCGCCAGTTGGAAATCTTCCTGGCGGTCGGCCGGGCGCAATCCTTCCGCCAGGCGTCGGAAAACCTGCGCATATCGCAAGCCGCCGTCAGCGAGCAGATGCGGGCGTTGGAACAGCAGGTCGGCGCCACCCTGTTCCACCGCAGGGCGGGGCGCAGCATGAGCCTGACGCCCGAAGGCGAACGGTTCCGGGAAGGAGTCATGGCCTTCGCCCAGAAGGGGCATGAACTGGGACGGCTGTTCCGGGGAGCGGCCCCGCAGAAGGTGCGCATCTTCATCGGCACCTTCCTGCTCAACGAATATGTGCGCCCGGCGCTGCCCCGATTCCTGATGGAGAATAGCGACATCGCGCTCGACTTCGTGCACAACGAGTCGGGCGCGGACGTCGACGACCAGGTGGCGCGGGGCATGCTGGACTGCGCGATATTCTCCCGCCCGCAATCCGATCCGCCGGGCGCGTTCGAACCGATCTTCGCTGAGCCGGCCTTCGTGTTCGCGACGCGCGAGCTGCGCGACCGGGCGCAGGCGCAGGGATTGCAGTCGCTGCCCTTCATCAGTTGGAACATTCCGCCGCTGCGAAGCTGCGACCAACTGCGCATGCTGGCCTCGGTCGGCATCATGCAGCCGACGCTGCACAGCGAGGTGCAGCATCATGAGGTCGCGGTGGAACTGGCCACGCAGGGCGCGGGCGCGGTCATCATGCTGCATTCCACGGTGCAGCGGCTGGATTGCGGGCACCGGCTGGTGCCCATCGTCAAGGTCGGCACCTGGGAAAGGCGGCTGTTCCTGTCCCAGTCGCTCGACCAGGGCATGCGCGACCGCCTGGCATTGTTCTTTCGCGAGATAGTCGGAAACGGGGAGCCGCGCCGAGGGGGAGGCCGGCCGGGAAGCGCCTGACCGGCGGGGCCGCCACGGCTGGAGGTCGATACAGCCCTAGGACCGATCGACATTCAGTTCAGGGCGAGCCGTTTTCTGTGACCCGGAGCGCAGCGTACTTAAAGTACGTGAGCACCGGAAGCACGGGAAACTGCCATTTGCAGGCCGTTATGGGCTGAATGTCGATCGGCCCTAGGGCAGCTTCCTGACGGCGCCGAGATAGTCCCTCTTGCCCAGGGGCACTCCGCTCGCCCGCAGGATGTCATAGGCCGTGGCGGCATGGAAATAGAAGTTGGGCTGGGAAAAGCTCAGCAGGAAATCCTTGCCCAGCAGGTTCCAGCGCAACTTGTCGCCGATGGTGAAGGTCATCTGCCTTTCGCTGAGGCCCTCCACATCGGCAATCTCTAGCGCCCGGAGCGCGTCGATGGTTTCGGCCATCCGGGCGGCCAATCCTTCGAAACTGTCGGGCGGCATCGTTTGGTCGGGCGAGAAATTTCCGCTCTGGACGCCGCGGATCGCCCCGATCGAATGCACGGCGCAGCTTTTCACCTGATAGGCGAAGTCCAGCATGTCGGGCGCGAGTTTCGCCTGAAGCAAATGTTCGTGGGGAAGGGCGTGCTGATCGCAATAAGTCTTCGCCTTCGCCACCAGCCGCGAGACCGATTCCAGGATCTGGAGGCAGCCGGGCACGAAGGCGTCATACAGCGTCATCATGGATATTGAACCTCCGGCTGGACAGTGGAAGGATCAGCAATGACCGATCCTGTCGGGGCCGTAAACATTTTCCGAATGGCCGGGCGATTCCGCCGGACTGTCGCAGCCTAACGCCGCCGGTAGCGAAAGTACCAGACCTCATGGCCGAGCTTGCGGGCCTTGGCTTCGTAGCGGGTTTCCGGCCAGCCGCCGGGGCGGTTCTGGAAATCCTGGGGGGTGCTGGCCAGCCATTCGAAATCGGGATGGCCGTTCATCACCATCAGCGCCCAGCGCAGATAGACCGGGTGATCCGTGCCGAAGCGAAATTCGCCGCCCGGCTTGAGCTTGCGCGCGATCATCGCGACCGGGCCGGGGTTCATCATGCGGCGCTTGGCATGGCGCGCCTTGGGCCAGGGATCGGGGTGGAGCAGGTAGACGAAGCTGAGCGCGCCGTCGGGGATGCGGGCCAGCACCGACAGCGCGTCGCCCATGTGGAGCCGGACATTGCCCAGCGCCTGGTCGCGGACATGGCCGAGCGCGGTGACGACGCCGTTCAGGAAGGGTTCGCAGCCGATGAAGCCATGGTCGGGCAACAGGTCGGCGCGATAGGCGAGATGCTCCCCGCCGCCGAAGCCGATCTCGAAATGCAGGGGGCGGTCGTAGCCGAACAGGCCGGCGGCGGTGACCTCTCCCTCTTGCGGGACGGAGAGGGCGGGGAGCAGGGCGTCGACCAGCTCCTGCTGCCCCTTGCGGAGCTTGTGCCCGGACTGGCGGCCGTAGAGGCGGTTGAGCGTGGTGGGATCGCCGGATTTATGCGCTGTCATGCGCGGGCGGATAGAGCATTTTCGAGGCGAGTGAAATCACCTGCCGGATCGAAAATGAGGGACGGGCGAGAAGGGGCGCGGCGTCGTGGGGGCGCCTCCTGTCCCCGGTGTTGAGGAGATGGCGCCGGGGACAGGAGGCTGAGGCCCGGCGCCGTGGGCGGGCGCCGGGCTTGTTCCATTGGGGGGCGATGGGTGAGGGCCGATGCGAACCCGTCAGGTCACTTGCCTTTGGCGAAGCGGCCCTCGGCGTCCTTGCATGGCCCGGCCAGCGCGGGGCTGCGCCGCCGACCGGGAGGGCAAGGGCGACAAAGGCGAAAGGTCATAACGGCCCGGTCATCGCATTCCCCTTTGGAAAGAGGGTTGCCGGACCCGACAGGGGTGCGGGTCCGACGGCCTGCTTATGGGCGTTTCGCGGGCGGCGCGCCAATGAACTTTTGGTCATGTTGCCGCCATGCGCGGCCCTGTCAGGCGGCGGGCAGCCGTTCGGCCATGCCGCTGTTCTGCTGCATCATGGCCGCGGCGCGTTCCGTGGCGAAGCGGGTGTCGTCGGCCAGTTTCTTGACCTCGCCCGCGACCACCGCGAAGCCGCGACCGGCCTCCCCGGCGCGGGCGGCCTCTATCCGGGCGTTGAGGGCGAGCATGTTGGTCTGGGCGGCGATGCCCCGGATGGTCGACACGATGTCGGCCAATTGGTTCATCGTCTTTTCCAGCGCGTTCTTCTGCCGCTCCAGATCATGCTGGAGGCGGTGGCTGTCGGCCAGGCGGTGGCGCGCCTCCCGCTCCTGCCGGACCTGGCGGGTGATGTCGGTGGCGATCTTCACGACCTTGCGCGGGGTGCCGTCGGCTCCGAAGACGGGATTGTAGGTGGCCTGCAACCAGATTTCGCGGCCGTCGCGGTCGCGGCGTTCATAGGCGCCCGCGTCGAACGCGCCGGAACCGAGTTTCTGCCAGAAATCGGCATAATCCTGCGATTGGGCATGGTCGGGCGCGCAGAATATCCGGTGGTGCTTGCCGGCGATCTCTTCCAGGCGATAGCCCATCAGGCCCAGGAAATTGGCGTTGGCAGTCAGGATCGTGCCGTCCAGCGCGAATTCGATCACCGCCTGGCTGCGGTTGAGGGCGGCCCATGCGGCTTCGGCGCCGTTGGTGCCGTAAGAAAGGGAAGAGGCCAAACCATGTCTCCTAATCCACGCTACGCTAAACGAGCCATGGTTAAGGAACGGTGAGGATGAAGGAAAAGGGGTCGCCGAACGACTGGCAACCCCTTGATGTACCTTTATAACCCAGGCTAAAGCGCGGCCCTGAGTTTCTCCACCAGATCGGTGCGTTCCCAGGGGAAGAAGTCGCCTTCCGGCTTGCGGCCGAAATGGCCGTAGGCGGCGGAGGGCTGGTAGATCGGCTTGTTGAGGCCGAGATGCGTGCGGATGCCGCGCGGGGTGAGGCCGCCCAGTTCCTTGATGCCCTTGATCGCCTGTTCGATCCGGTCGTCGCCGACGGTGCCGGTGCCGTGGGTGTCGACATAGAGGGAGAGCGGCTCGGAAACGCCGATGGCGTAGGCGAGCTGGATGGTGCAGCGCTTCGCGAGACCGGCGGCGACGATGTTCTTCGCGAGGTAGCGGGTGATATAGGCGGCCGAGCGGTCGACCTTGGTCGGGTCCTTGCCGCTGAACGCGCCGCCGCCATGGGGCGATGCGCCGCCATAGGTGTCGACGATGATCTTGCGGCCGGTGAGGCCCGCGTCGCCGTCCGGGCCGCCGATTTCGAAGCTGCCGGTCGGGTTGATGTGGTAGACGGTCTCGTCGCTGAGCAGGTTGGCGGGCATGACTTCCGCGACCACGCCCTTCACGTAATTTTTGAGTTCGGCTTCCTTCGCGCCCTCGTCATAGCCCGGCGCGTGCTGGGTCGAGACGACGATGGCGGTGGCGGCGGCGGGCTTGCCGTTTTCGAAGCGGAGCGTGACCTGGCTCTTCGCGTCCGGCTCCAGGAAGGGGGCGCGGCCGCTGTGGCGGTCGGCGGCCATCTTCGCCAATATCTTGTGGCTGTAGTCCAGCGTGGCGGGCATGAGGTCGGGCGTCTCGTCGCAGGCGAAGCCGAACATGATGCCCTGGTCGCCCGCGCCTTCATCCTTGTTGCCCGCCGCGTCGACGCCCTGCGCGATGTGGGCGGACTGGCCGTGGAGGTTGTTTTCGAAGCGGAAGCTTTCCCAGTGGAAGCCGTCCTGTTCGTAGCCGATGCGCTTCACCGTTTCGCGGACGGTGCGTTCGATCTCTTCCTGCGCGCCGGGGGCCCAGGCGCCGTCCTCATAGACGCCCTTGCAGCGGATTTCGCCCGCGAGGACGACGAGCTGGGTCGTGGTCAGCGTTTCGCAGGCGATGCGGGCTTCGGGGTCTTTCGACAGGAACAGGTCGACGATGGCGTCGGAAATCTGGTCCGCGACCTTGTCGGGATGGCCTTCGGAAACGGATTCCGAGGTGAAGAGATAGTTGTTGCGCATGGGACTCCCGTTAGCAGGCTGTTCGAGCAAGCGACATAAAGAAAAGTTTATGTGGCTATTAGCGGGTCGATCTGCGGGTGGCAATGGCCAGCAGGACGAGCGCGGCCATGAAGGCGAAGGACGCCCAGTTGCCGAGGCGGGAGAAGAGCGTCGGCGGCAGGGGAGAGGGGAGCGCGGTGTCGAGGAAACCGGCGCGGTGGTGGGCGATGCGGCCGAGGATCTGGCCGCGCGCGTCGATCACCGCCGAGACTCCCGTGGGGGTGGAGCGGATGATGGGAATCCCCTCCTCCAGGGCGCGGAGGCGGGCTTGGGCGAGATGCTGGACCGGGCCCCAACTGCCGAACCAGGCGTCGTTGGAGGGGTTGAAGAGGAAGTCGGGGCGATTGGCCCTGTCCACCACCTGGCCGGAGAAGATGATCTCATAGCAGATCTGCACGCCCATCCTGAGCGGGGGGCGGCCGAGCGTTGCGGGCAGGGTCAGGCTTTGCGGGCCGGGGCCGGGCCAGAAATCGACTGCGCCGGGGACCAGGCGGGACAGGCCGAGCGGCTGGAGGATGTTCCGCATCGGCAGATATTCGCCATAGGGGACGAGGTGGGACTTGTCGTAGCGGCCGCGCAATCGGGCCTTCGCGTCCACGATGAACAGGCTGTTGTTCGCGCCGGAAAGGGCGTTTTCCGTGATGCCGTCCTTTTCGACCTGCTGGAAATAGACCTTCGTCGCGCCGGTCATGAGGAGGTCGCCGGGGCCGAGAAGGGCCGCGAGGCGGGCGCGCCAGTCGGGTTCCAGGTCGAGATAGGCGGGGATGGCGGCTTCGGGCCAGAAGATCAGGCGCGGGGCCGGGCGGGGGGTGCCGGAAAGAGTGGCGAGGGTCTGGAAATGGGCCTGTTCCAGTTCGGGGGAATATTTCTCGTCCTGGCCGATATTGGGTTGGACCACGCGGATTCTGGGCGCGCCTGAGGGGGTCGGTGGGGCAGGGGAGAGATTGCCCCACAGGGCCAGGGCGACGAGGGGGGCGGTGAGGGCGGCGGCTGGGCGGAACTGGCGGCGGAGGGTGAGGAGGATGGCGCCGGATGCCAGGATCGCGAGCGCGCCGAGGCCGTAGGTGCCGATCAGGGTGGAGGCGATCGCCATGCCGGTGGGGAGGAGGGTGACGCCCAGCGGGTTCCACGCGAAGCCGGTGAAGAGGGTGGCGCGGAGATATTCGGAGGCGAGCCAGGTGGCGGCGAAGAGGAGGGTTGTCGTGAGGATAGTGGCCTCGCTTCGCTCGGTGCCCACCCCCGGCCCCTCCCGCTTGCGGGAGGGGAGATGATAGGCTGCGAGTGTAGCCAGTGCGGGATAGACGGCCAGGTAGAGGGACAGGAGGATCACCGCGCCATAGCCGAACCAGTGGGGCATCGCGTCCTGGAAGGTGAAGGCGTGGGCGATCCAGTTGAGGCCCAGGGTGAAATGGCCGACGCCGAACAGCCAGCCGCGCAGGAAAGCGCCGCGGCGGTCGGGCGCGCGTCCGATCAGGAGAATGAGGAGCGCGAAGCAGGCCAAGGTGACCGGCCAGAGCCTCAGCGGCTCGAAGCCAGTCGCCGACAGGAAACCGGCGAGCAGGGCGGCAAGGTTCGGGAAGCGGGACAATATGTCCTTCATGCCGTCGCCGGTCAGCGCAGCGTGGCCATGGTGGCGTTGCTGCACTTGTCGCTCTTGTCCCCGCCGCCGGACAGGGCCGAGGCGGCGATGAAGCCGCCGACCAGCAGCACCAGGAAGGCGGCGGAGAGCAGGCCGAGATATTTCTCTATGAACGCCTTGATCGGGCGGCCGAACTTCCAGAACAGGAAGCCCACCAGCATGAACTGGAAGGCGCGGCTGAGGATGCTGGCCCAGAGGAAGGTGAACAGCGACAGGCCTATGAAGCCCGCCGTGATGGTGATCAGCTTGAAGGGGATGGGCGTCGCGCCCTTGATCAGGATGATCTCCGCCCCGTAATCGCGCAGGTAGCAGGCGGCGACGGGGAATTTGGCGGCGAGGCCGAGGGCGTGCAATATCTGCTGGCCGACCGTTTCATAGAGGAAATGGCCGATGGCATAGCCGAACAGCCCGCCCAGGACAGAGGCGATGGTGCAGATCAGCCCGAAGCGGATCGCGCGTTCCGGGCGGGCGAGGCACATCAGGCCCAGCAGCGGGTGCGGCGGGATGGGGAAGAAGCTGCTTTCCATAAAGCTGATGGCGAAGAGCCAGCGTTCGGCGTGGGCGTGGGCGGCTTTCGCCAGCGTCCATTGGTAGAGCTTTGTGAGCATCGGGTTGAGGCCCTAGCCGAACTGCCTTCAGGCCGCCAGTGCTTTTGCCGGGACGATCGTCTGCTGCGGCGGGTGGAGGGGATGGAGGGGGGCAGGTCCGATGAAGAGGCGGGGCGCAAGTCCATGGGCGGGCGCGTGGGGAAGCGACAGGGCCTTGATTGGCGCGGGGTCGCGGCGCTAGCTTCGTCCTGTAGGAGACGCATATGCTTGGCATGGGAGAGGGCGCCTGCCCCTTTGAGTTCAATACCGATCCGGCGACGTTCAAGGTTGGGGATCAGGTCAGCTATCGGGTGACGGGCAGCCTGGAGGGCATGCCCTTTGCCGGCGTGCTGCTGGAGGTGCATGAGGACCATGTGGTGCTGACGTCCGACCCCGACGACAAGGCGAGCCGGATGCGGGCGACCCGGGAAAGCCGTCCTGTCGTCCGGGAGGAGGACGTCTGTTGACGCCACGGCGTTGACGGCGCGGCGGCGTCTGGGCATGACCCCTTATGAGTCCGGCCCGGCGCATCCGAGTGAATTTGACCTTATCCCTTCCCTCCCAATGGCGCGAGCGCGGCGGCGGATTGCTGCTGGCGCTGCTGTTCAACGGGTTGCTGCTGCTGGCGTTGCTGACGCTGGCGCCGGAGCCGGTGATCCGGCTGCCGGACCTGCGCAATCCGGTGACGTTCGAGATGGCGCCCGCGCCCAAGGCGGAGAAGGCGCGGAGCAAGGCCGAGAAGAGCGAGAAGAAGAAGCAGGAGAAATCGGCGCAGCGGCAGGTGCAGCAGCCGGTGGTCAAGCGCGACCGTCCCGTGGTGAAGCCGACCGAGCAGCAGCCCTCGCCGCTGCCCTTCCTGGTGCTGGACAGCCAGCAGATGGCGTCCGCCGACATCGGCAGGATGGCGAAGAAGGGCGCGGCCGACGGCGCGACGGGGCAGGGCAACAGCGCGGCGGTGGCGGGGCCGGGCGAGGGGCCGGGCGGCGTGCAGTTGTTCGATGCGGAATGGTACAGGCGGCCGAGCCATGCGGAACTGGCGGGCTATCTGCCCGCCAATGCGCCCGGCAGCGGCTGGGGTCTGGTGGCGTGCAAGACGGTGGATCATTATCATGTCGAGAACTGCCAGGCGCTGGGGGAATCGCCGATGGGGTCCGGCTTTGCCAAGGCGGTTCGGCTGGCGGCCTGGCAATTTCTGGTGCTGCCGCCGCGGGTCAACGGCAAGGTGATGGTCGGGAGCTGGGTTAGGATCAGGATCGACTATACGCGCAGCGTGGCCGGGGCGGACGATGTGGGGCGGTGAACCGGAGACGGGTATTTTAACCCATATGGAACATTTTTGTTGACATCGTCACGCTGTTCTGGCACATAGGTCGACATTGGGAAAATGTGAGTCGCCGATGAGGCGGTGAAGGGCTGGTCCTTGGCGGGGTCGGCCCTTTTGCTTTGCATGCGGGGGATTGGCTGTGGCGGACGGAGAGCGGAAGAGGAGCCGGTTCGGCGGGCGGGCCGACGCGCCCGATCGGGTGCTGGCGCTGGAGAATGGGCCGCAGGGGGCGCTGGGCGTCGCGCCGCAGATGCGGGCGGTGCGCAGGAATGGCTGGACGCCGGCGCTGCGGCAGAAGTTCCTGGAGACGCTGGCGCAGACCTGCAACGTCAGCGAGGCGGCGCGGGTCGTCGGGCGGAATTTGTCGACCGTCTATTATCTGAAACGGCGCGATCCGGCCTTTGCGCGGGCGTGGAAGCAGGCGCTGAGCATCGGGCATGAGGAGTTGCGGGCGCTGATGCTGCGGCAGGCGCTGTTCGGCACGGAGGATGAGGAGATCGTGCTGGACGGCGACGGGGCGGTCAAGAGCCGGAAGATCAAGCGGGGGCATCCGCACATGATCCAGGCGCTGCTGTTCAGGGCGCATGAGAAGGAGGTGGAGGAGATGCAGCGGCTGGAGAGCGTGGAGCGGCCGGACGGCGAGGATGCGGTGGAGCGGTTGCGGGCGGCGCTGGATGAGGTACGGAAGCGGAGTGGGGGGTAGGGGATTTTTGGGTGGATTCCCGTCATTCCCCCTCCCGCAAGCGGGAGGGGGCTAGGGGGTGGGCTGGCGCAACATTCGCGTTGTTTTGCAACGGCCAAGTCAGAAGCTTCCCCGGATCAAGTCCGGGGTCGCGCCCACCCCTAACCCCTCCCGTTTACGGGAGGGGAATGTCTTGGGATGGCCATTTCAGGTCGTCTCTTCAGGGGGCGTAGCGGAGGTGGATCAGGGGGTAGGGGCGGCCCTGGCCGTCCTGGTCGGAGCGGCCGGTGCGGGCGAAGCGCATGGCTTCGTAGAAGCCGATCGCCTGCGCATTCTGTTCGTTGACGTCGGTGGTGAGCGTGGGGTGGAGCGACAGGGCGTGGTCGACCAGTTGGCGGCCGACGCCCTTGCCGCGCCATGCGGGGTCGATGAACAGCGCCTCCATATGCGCGCCGTCGATCAGCATGAAGCCGATGGCTTGATCGTCCGGGTCGGTGGCGAGCCAGGCGGGCGCCTGGGGGAGGAAGGCGGCGACCTCCGCCTCTATCGCGGTGCGGTCTGCCGGCGTCAGGAAATCATGGGTCGCGTCGACGGCCTTGCGCCAGATGTCGAGCATGCGGGCGCCGTCGGCGGCGCGGGCGGGGCGGATCGAACTCATGGCGGGCATATAGGGGCGTGGGCCGGATCGGCCAAATCGACGTCCTTGGAAAATCGATGAATGGAGGCGGGCGCATGGCTCTTTCGGATTTCGAGCGGCTGGCGCATCTGCCGGAGGCGGCGCGCGAGCGGGTGCTGGCTGGGCTGGGCGCGGCGGCGGCCGATGCGCTGGCGCATGACTGGCGCTGGCTGGCGCGGCCGGAGCAACTGGCGCCCGAAGGGGACTGGCGCATCTGGCTGATGCTGGCGGGGCGCGGGTTCGGCAAGACGCGGGCCGGGGCGGAGTGGGTGCGCTCGGTCGCGGAGAGCGATCCCAAGGCGCGGATCGCGCTGGTCGGCGCGACGCTGGGCGAGGCGCGGGCCGTGATGGTGGAGGGAGCGTCGGGCATATTGGCCGTCGCGCCCTGGTGGAACCGGCCGGTCTTCGCGCCGGCGCTGCGCAAGCTGGTGTGGCGCAATGGCGCGGTGGCGACTTTGTTCGGGGCGGCGGAGGCGGAGGGGCTGCGCGGGCCGCAGTTCAGCCATGGCTGGGCCGACGAGATCGCCAAATGGGCGGGCGGGCAGGCGGCGTGGGACAATCTGATGATGGGGATGCGGCTGGGTGGCGCGCCGCGCGTGCTGGCGACGACGACGCCCCGGCCCGTTCCCCTCGTGCGGGGGCTGGTGGCGCGGGACGGCGGCGACGTGGTCGTGACGCGGGGGCGGACGGCGGACAATGTCGCGCATCTGGCGGACGGTTTTCTGGCGGCGATGGAGCGGAACTATGGCGGCACGCGGCTGGGGCGGCAGGAATTGGATGGCGAGCTGATCGAGGAGGTCGAGGGCGCGCTGTGGAGCCGCGATCTGCTGGAGCGGTGCCGGGTGGCGCATGTGCGGGGGACTCTGGCGCGGGTGGTGGTGGCGGTCGATCCGCCTGCCTCGGCGCATGGGGATGCCTGCGGGATCGTCGTGGTCGGGCTGGGGGAGGACCGGCGGGCCTATGTGATTGCCGACGCGACCGTGGAGGGCGCGACGCCGGAGGGCTGGGCGCGGGCGGTGGCGGCGGCGGCTTTGGTGCATGGCGCGGACCGGGTGGTGGCGGAGGCCAATAATGGCGGGGCCATGGTCGGGAGCGTGTTGCGGGCGGCGGAGGCCGCGCTGCCGGTGCGGCTGGTGCATGCGAGCCGGGGCAAGGTGGCGCGGGCGGAGCCGGTGGCGGCCCTGTATGAGGCCGGGCGGGTCGTGCATCGCGGCGGCTTTCCGGCGCTGGAGGACCAGTTGTGCGGGTTGATGCTGGGGGGCGGCTATGTGGGGCCGGGGCGGTCGCCGGATCGGGCCGATGCGCTGGTCTGGGGGTTGACGGAGTTGATGTTGGGGAAGCGTGGGGAGGCGCGGGTGAGGGGGTTTTAGGGGGTTTTGGGGGAGATGGACCATTCTATTCCTCCCCATCGGTAGATGGGGAGGGGGACCGCCGCTGAAAGCGGTGGTGGAGGGGAATGGGGCACGACCTCCGCATTTCCCCTCCACCACTCGCTTCGCGAGTTGAATGGAGGCACGTGACTCCATTCAACCCCCTCCCCATGCTTCGCATGGGGAGGAATTGGAGAGGCCTCGGCCCCCTGACGTTGCGAATTATTGCGGGGGTGGAATGAGGGAACAAGGGTTCGGGGTTCTGCGTAGTCTGTCCGTGTGATTTTTGAGGAGATTGGGTCATGAAATGGGCCGGATGGATGATGGCTGCGGGTGGGCTGGCTTTGGTGAGTGGGCCGGTGATGGCGGCTTCGCTGAGCAGCAAGGAGCGGGCGCGGGTGGCGCGGGCGGCTCCGCGGGATCGGGACGATGTGCGTTATTGTCTGCTCCAGGCGAAGAAGGGGCGGGACAAGGGGACGGTGATCGGGGCCGCTGGCGGCGCTGGCGTCGGGGCCCTGGCCGGGGGGAGTTTGGGCGAGTCCTTGCTGGCCGGTGCGGCGGGGGCCGTGGCCGGGCGCGTGATCGGGAAGAGCGAGGGGACGAATTCGGCCTGCGATCGGGTTCTGGCTCGCAATCCCTAGGGTTTTGGAAGGGGGCTGCCCCCCTCCAAGTTTCGGTAGGCGGCTGAGCGCCGCCAACCTTCACTATCCTCCCCCCGTTCCGGAGGGAGGATTTTTTGTGGGTGGGGTTTCATGAAATTTTTCGGGGTGAAGGCGGCGCGGGAAAGTGCGCGGCCGGTGTTGGCGCGGGCCTGGGGTTCGGGCGGGGTGGCGCTGGGCGAGTGGCCCGCCAGCTATGAGGCGCAGGTGCGGGCCGGGGTGGTCGGCAATCCGGTGGCGCAGCGGGCTTTGCGGCTGGTGGCGGAGGGGGCTGGCGGGACGGCCCTGATTGTCGGCGGCGTGGGCGAGGATGAGCGGCGGCGGGTGAAGGCGCTGGTGACGCGCTGTTCTTCGGGGCAGTCGCTGGTGGAGACGCTGGCGAGCCATTTGCTGCTGCACGGCAACGCCTATGTGCAGGTGATGACCGGCGCGGATGGGGCGCCGGTGGAACTCTATGCGCTGCGACCGGAGCGGGTGAGCGTGGAGCCAGATGCGCGGGGGTGGCCGGCGGCTTACCTCTATCGCGTGGGGGAGAGCGTGACGCGGCTGTCGCCGGAGGATGGCGCCGGGCGGACGGGGATCGTCCATCTGAAGGCGCTGCATCCGCTGGACGATCATTATGGGCTGGGCTGCGTGGGCGCGGCCGCGGGAGCGGTGGCGATCCACAATGCGGCGACGGTTTGGAACAAGGCGCTGCTGGACAATGCGGCGCGGCCTTCGGGGGCGATGGTCTATGATCCGGGCGACGGGTCGGTGATGGCGCCGGACCAGTATGAGCGGGTGAAGCGCGAGATGGAGATCGCCTTTTCGGGCGCGGCCAATGCCGGGCGGCCGATGCTGCTGGAGGGCGGGCTGGACTGGAAGGCGATGAGCCTGACGCCCGCCGAGATGGATTTCGTGGGGCTGAAGGCGGCGGCGGCGCGGGAGATCGCGCTCGCCTTCGGGGTGCCGCCGATGCTGATGGGGCTGCCGGGGGACAATGCCTATGCCAATTATCGCGAGGCCAATCGGGCGCTTTGGCGGCAGACGATCCTGCCGTTGATGGCGAAGATCTGCGGCGGGCTGGCGCAGGGGTTGCAGGGGTGGTGGCCGGAATTGCGCCTGGATGCGGATCTGGATGCGGTGCCTGCCTTGTTCGAGGAGCGGAGTGCGATCTGGGAGCGGGTCGGGGGGGCGGACTTTCTGTCGGCGGAGGAGAAGCGGGCGGTTTTGGGGATTGGGTGAGGGTGGTTCTGGTTCTGTGGTTTCTCGACCTTGGCCTGTCCTGAGCGCCTGCCGCAGGCGGGCAGTCGAAGGGCTCGAAACGAACGGGGGTTTGTTAGTTCGACAGGAACGGAGGTTCGTTAGCTCGAAATGAACGGGTGTGGGATTGGAGGCGGGCGATGAAATATGATGGGGAGATGCTGGCGCGGCTGGTGGCGCAGGCAGAGGCGCAGCCGGTGGCGGCGGACATGCTGATGATCCGGGCGTTGATCGAGGAGGCGAGCGAATTGGGCGCGGGGCGGGCGTTGGAGCGGTTGGGGCTGGCGGATCGCGGGGCGCAGGACGACGTGCGGGAATTGCGCGAGCTGCTGGGCGCGTGGCGCGACGCGAAGAAGGCGGCGCGGGGGGCCGTGGTGGCGTGGGTCGCGCGGGTGGTCATGGCTTTGCTGCTGCTGGGGATGGCGGTGAAGCTGGGGCTGGCGGGGCTGGTGCATGAGTGACGTGCGCTTCGCCGGATATGCGGCGGTGTTCGACCGGGTCGACCGGGGCGGCGACGTGGTGCGGGCGGGGGCCTTTGCCGGGGTGGCGGCGGGGGTGCCCTTGCTGTGGCAGCATCGGCCCGGCGAGGTGATCGGGACGGTCGAGAAGGTCGAGGAGGATGCGCGGGGCTTGCGGGTGATCGGGCGGGTTTCGGGGCGGACGGCTGCCGGGCGGGAGGCTGGGAGGGCCTTGCGCGAGAAAGCTGTGGATGGGCTTTCCTTTGGCTATCGGGTGCGGGAGGCGCGGGGGGTTTCGCCGCGGGAGTTGCTGGACCTGGAGGTGGTGGAGGTGAGCGTCGTGACGCATCCGATGCAGGATCTGGCGCGGGTGATTGCGGTGGAATAGGGGGCCTTACCCCTCATCCAACTTCGCCTAGGCGGCTTTGCCGCCAAGGCTTCGTATCCTTCTCCCGCAAGGGGAGAAGGAGGTGTTCGGGCGGTCCGGTGGGCCGCCCTTTTTCGTGGGAGTGGTGGATGACGGATCAGTTGGAAGCGAGCTTTGACGTGGTGGCGCAGGGGGAGCGTCTTGCCGGGCTGGAGAATGAGGTGGCGGCTTTGCGGGGGGTGCTGCTGGTTCAGCAGAGGCCTGCGCTGGACGGCGTGAAGGGCGGGGCGGTCGATCCGCGCCGGGCGGCCTTTGTCGAGCGCTATGTGCGGCAGGGGCTGGAGGCTGGAGTGGAGCTCAAGAGCTTTTCCGGGGCTTCGGGCGCGGCGGGCGGCTATGCGGTGCCGCGGGAGATCGATCAAATCATCGATGCGACGCTGAAGGGGATTTCGCCCATTCGCGCCATCGCCAATGTCGTGCGCACGGGGACGGCGGGGTATCGCAAGCTGGTGACTTCGGGCGGCATCGTGTCGGGCTGGGCCAGCGAGACGGGGGCGCGGGCGGAGACGGCCACGCCCAGTTTCAACGAGATCGTGCCGCCTTCGGGCGAGCTTTACGCCAATCCGGCGGCGTCGCAGGCGATGCTGGACGATGCGCGGTTCGATGTCGAAGGCTGGCTGGCGGGGGAGATTGCCCGCGAGTTCGCGGCGGCGGAGGGGGCGGCCTTCGTCAACGGCAATGGGACGAACAAGCCGAAGGGTTTCCTGACCTATGCCGCCACCAATGAGGCCGACAGCGTGCGGGCCTTCGGGTCGCTGCAATATGTGGCTTCGGGGGCTTCGGGGGCCTTTGCGGCTTCGGGGCCGGACAAGCTGATCGACCTGGTGCAGGCGCTGCGGACGCCTTACCGGCAGGGGGCTTGCTTCGTGATGAATTCGGCAACGCTGGCGGTCATCCGCAAGATGAAGACGAGCGACGGCGCGTTCATCTGGCAGCCTTCCCTTGCAGCGGGACAGCCGGCGACCCTGCTGGGCTATCCGGTGGTCGAGGCGGAGGACATGCCGGACATCGCCGCGGGTTCGCTGTCGATCGCGTTCGGCAATTTCCAGGCGGGCTATGTGATCTCCGAACGCAGCGAGACGAGCATTTTGCGCGATCCGTTCAGCAACAAGCCGTTCGTGCACTTCTACGCGGTGAAGCGGATCGGCGGGGCCGTGGCGAATTCGGAGGCGATCAAGCTGATGAAGTTCGCGGCTTCCTGATCACCCCTCATCCAACTTCGCCTAGGCGGCGTTGCCGCCAAGGCTTCGTATCCTTCTCCCACAAGGGGAGAAGGAAAGACTGGGGGCGTCCTGTGGGCGTCCCCTTTTTTCCGGGGAGGGGCCATGTTGGCGGATCTCAAGGCCTGGTTGCGGATCGGGTCGGATGATGAAGATGGCGTGCTGGAGCGGCTGTTGGGGAGCGCTTCGGGGCTTTGCGAGCAGTTTATCGGGCAGTGGCTGGTGGTGCGGGAGGCTTCCGAGACCATCGTGGCCGATGGAAGCTGGCGGCGGCTGACGGCGCGGCCGGTGGTGGCGATATTGGGCGTGGAGGTGGAGGGCGTCGCCTTGGCGCCGGGGGCCTATGCGGTCGATATCGATGCCTCCGGTGACGGCTGGGTGCGGGCGCGGCTGGTGGATGGGCCGGGCAAGGTGACGGTGCGCTATCGGGCGGGGCTGGCGGCGGATGCCGAGGGGCTGCCTGAGGCGATCCGGCAGGGGATCGTGCGGCTGGCGGCGGAGCATTTCACGGCGCGGGACGGGGAGGCGGCGACGCCGCCCGCCGTGGTGAGCGCCCTGTGGCGGCCCTGGCGGCGGATGCGGCTGGCGTGAGGGCGCGGCTCTGGGCACTGGTGGAGGCGCGGATCGCGGTGCGGCGGCGGCGGATTGCCGCGGCGGCTTTGGCGGCCGGGGTTGAGGAGGCGCGGGTCGAGGGGGATGCCGTGCGCCTGTCCGGGGTTGGGCTGAGGCGGCGGTGGATGGGCGATCTGGGGTTGCGGGAAGCGGGGAGAGGGCGATGAGCGCGGAGGTGGCGGTGCGTGGCGCGCTGGTGGCGGCGCTGCGCGGGGATGCGGCATTGATGGCGGGGCTGAACGGGCTGTTCGACGGTGCGCCGGGGCGGGCAAGCGCGCCCTATGGCGTGGTGGGGGACTGTATCGCGCTGGATTGGGGCGCGAAGGATCTGGACGGGCGGGAGCTGGTGGTGACGGTCAGCCTGTTCGATGCGGGGGAAGCGCCTGCGCGGCTGGCGGGATTGTTGGCGCGGGTGGATGCTGTTTTGCGCGGGCTTGGGCTTGCGGGGGGCTGGCGGGTCGTCGGGGCGCGGCTGGTTCGCTCGCGGGTGGCGCGGACTGGGGCGCGGGACGGGTGGCAGGCTTTGGTGGATTATCGGGTGCGGGTGGTGGGGGTGTGAGGGCCGCGGCTTTACAGCGCTGAGGGTGTTTCTTCCGGATAGGGCGGAAGCTCGCTGCGCTCGCACCCACCCCTAGGCCGTATCGACATTCAGAAGCTGGCGAGCCGAAAATGGTGGTTTTCCGTGACCCGGAGCGGAGCGTACTCAAAGTACGTGAGCACCGGAAGCACGGGATTGAAGCGAGGCACGTGACTCGCTTCAACCATTTGCAGGCCGCCAGGGCTCAATGTCGATACGGCCTAGCCCACTCCCTTGAAAGGGAGGGGAATGTTGGGGGTCAGGACTTCGAATAGTCTTCATATTCTCCGATGATCTTGTCGCGATATTCGCTGATCTGGTCGTCGGCGTCCGATTGGGCGTCCTTTTCCGACATGCCGCTCGACCTGTCGTCCGCGACGATGGCGGTGCGGAAGGCGGCTTCCTTCGCGCCGCATTCCGTCTTCAGCACGGCCTGGAAATCGCCGAGCGACAGTTTTTTGTCGATGGCGGGCTGAATCTGTTTCGACAGGCATTCCGAATAGGCCTTGCGGCCATTGCCGACGGCGTCGCCGCTTTGCGGGGCGGCGGCCAGCAACAGCATCAGGGGGATGGTCACGAACATATTGGCCTCTCTCCAAATCCCGATTCTTGCACGGTTTATCTTAGAGGAGAATGCGCCATGGGCGTGGAAAAAGGAAGCGCGTTTCTGTTGAAAATAGGCGATGGCGGGGCGCCGGCGGCCTATGCGACCGTGGCCGGGATGCGGACCACGCAACTGTCCGTCAATGGCGAGGCGGTGAACGTCACGCACAAGGGGTCGGGCGGCTGGCGCGAATTGCTGTCGGGCGCGGGGGTGCGATCCGTCAGCGTGTCGGCGGCGGGCATATTCACCGGATCGGCGGCGGAGGTGCGGCTGCGCAACCATGCGCTGGCCGGAACCGTCGAGGATTATGAGCTGAGCTTCGAAAGCGGCGAGAAGATGCGGGGCCGCTTCCTGGTGACGCGGCTGGACTATGCCGGGGATTATAATGGGGAGCGCAACTATGCGCTGAGCCTGGAAAGTTCCGGGCCGGTGGTGTCGCTGTGAGCGGGGGCAATGGTGCCCCAGCTAACAGTGCTCGCGGCGAGGCCGCGCTGGAACTGGGTGGGGAGCGCTTTGTGCTGCGGCCCAGTTTCGCGGCTTTGGTGGCGGCTGAGGAGGAATTGGGACCGTTGTTCGCGCTGGTGGAGCGCGCCGCCGACGGGAAGCTGTCGCTTGGCGAGATGGCCGGGCTGTTCTGGCATTGCCTGGCGGAGCCGCCCGCGGGGCTGACGCGGGAGGCGCTGGGCGAGGCGATCGTGGCGGCGGGGCTGGCGAAGCTGACGCCGGTTCTGCGGGGGATATTGGGACAGATATTGGGGGGACGATGAGCTTTTTCAAAGCGGCGGCGCGGCTGGCGGGGGTCGCGGGGTGGCTGCTGGGATGGCGGCCGGAGGAATTCTGGCGGGCTACCCCGGCGGAGTTGGAGAGCGTGTTGCGGGCGGCTCGCGGCGAAGAGGACGAGGCGCGCGCCGGGATGGATCGGGGGGAGTTGGAGAGGTTGCGGGCTGGGATGCCGGATTGAGGTTGGGGGTGACTGCGCTTCTCGACCCTGGCCTGTCCTGAGCGCCTGCCGCAGGCGGACAGTCGAAGGGATCGAAACGAACGGGGGTGATGGAAGGGGCGGGAATTCAGTTCCAGCGTTTGGACTGGGCCCCTGCCTTCGCAGCGCACTTTGTTCTTCAGCGTGTTTTTTTGGGGGTCGGGATGGACGAGGAGATCGACGATCTGGTCGTGCGGGTGCGGGCGGATAGGCAGGCTTTTGCGCGGGATGTGGAAGCCATGCGGGGAACGCTGGAGGGGCCTTTGGCGAGCGGTGCGGAGCGGGCTGGGCGGCGGATCGAGCAGGGATTGCTGCGGGCCGTGCGGACCGGCCAGTTCGGGTTCGAGGAATTGAAGGCCATCGCGCTGCGCGTGCTGGACGACATTGCGGCCAATGCCTTGCGGGCCGGGATAGGCAGCATCGGCGGGGACGGCGGGTTGATCGGCTTGGCTGCTTCGGCGCTGGGATTGCCGGGGCGGGCGACTGGCGGGCCGGTGGCGCCGGGGCGGGCCTATGTCGTCGGGGAGCGGGGGCCGGAGGTCTTCGTGCCTACGACGAGCGGGCAGGTCGTTCCCAATGGCGCGGGCGTCCGGGACGTGCGGCTTTCCATCGCGGTGCAGGGGCAGGGCGCGGACAGCGCCCGGTTGTTGGCGCGCAGCGCGCGGCAGGTGGCGCGCGCGGTGAGGGGGGCGATCAGCGGATGAGCGGGCTTGGATATTGGCTGGCCGATGCGCGGCGGGGGCAGGAAACGCGGTTCATGAAGCGCTTTGCGCCGACGCATTGGACCGTCAATTTTCCCCGGCCGATGATGGCGAGCGTCGTCACCGCCGCACCGGATGCGTTGCGGGTGGATGCCGTCTTCTATGGGTCGGGGGATCTGGCGGGGCTGATCTGGGAGGCGGAGGACAAGTGGAGCCATGCCCTGCTGGCCTATGAGACGGATCGGGATTTTCGCGATTGCGTGCTGCGCTTTCGCTGGCGGAGCGGCGGGCTGCGGCGGCTGGACGAGACGCATGGGCCGACGCTGACCATTGAGGGGAGGGACGCGGCCGGGCATGCGCGGGCCTGGTATGTGCGCTTGTGGAACTATGCGAGCGGCGGGCCAGAAGATGCTGTGATCGCATTGGATTTTTCCGCGATCAGGAGCGGATTCCTGCTGGCCGAGGGCGAAGACGTCTGGGCGGGCGACGTGGACCGGATGTTCATCTCGCTCGCCGCGCCGGGCTATGATGCGGGGAGCGCCGCCTTCGCCGCGGCGGTTGAGGGATGGTGCGAGCTTTCGGAGATAAGCTGCGACGGCGCCGGGTCGGTGCTGCGCGTGGGCGATGTGGTGCTGCCCGAACATGGGCTGTCGATGGCGACCGGCTATGACGACTGCTTCAACCAGACGCCGGAGCGGATCGTCGCGTCGATCCATGCGCTGGGCTATCGCGGGGACATCAATCATTATGTCGGGATGAGCCATTATTTCCGGCTCGAACCGCTGGGCGGCGGATTTTACATCAGCCTGGCGGGCGGGGTGCTGAACGCGCCCTGCGCCGCCTGGCATGCGGACTTCGCACAGCGGGCCAAGGCGCTGGGGCTGGGGGTGATCTGGTCGCTTTCCTATGAATTGTTCGACGCGCATTGCTGGAACGACTGGAAGCAGCGGGCGGAGGATGGTTCTCCCGCGCTGACGGGCTGGTCGCCGCCTTCGACCCTGCTTTCCCCCGCGCATGACGGGGCGATGAGCTATTTGCGGCTGGTGGCAGGGGCCTTTGTTTCCATTGGCTTGACGGCTGGATTGGAGATCAGGTTTCAGGTGGGCGAGCCATGGTGGTGGGTGATGCCCGCGGACGGGCGCATCTGCCTGTATGACGATGCGGCGCGGGCGGCGTTCGGCGCGGCGCTGGTGTCCATCCCGGACGTGCGGGGGACGCTGAGCGCCGGGCAAAAGGCGCTGCTGGACCGGGCGGGCGAAGTGCTGGCAGCATCGACGGCGGCGCTCTGCGCCTGGGTGAAGGGGGTGGCGCCGGGGGCGGTGACGCATCTGCTCGCCTATCTGCCGACCGTGCTCGATCCGCTGGCGCCGGAGGCCAAGCGGGCGAACATGCCGGTGGGATGGGCGTCGCCGGCCTTCGATGTGTTGCAACTGGAAGATTATGACTGGGTG
This sequence comes from Sphingobium indicum B90A, assembly GCF_000264945.2. Classification (NCBI taxonomy): domain Bacteria; kingdom Pseudomonadati; phylum Pseudomonadota; class Alphaproteobacteria; order Sphingomonadales; family Sphingobiaceae; genus Sphingobium; species Sphingobium indicum. The sequence continues at coordinate 1,699,389 of NZ_CP013070.1, read as the reverse complement.
ACGCAGGGGCGCGAGCGGCTGACGGCGCGGGGCGTGGAGCTGGCGGTGGAGCGGCTCGGCTATCCGGTCGAGGCGCAGCATTATCTTTCGGGTTTCGTGCTGCGCGGGGAGGATGCCGCGCAATGGCGCGAGATCGCGGCGGCGGCCGATGCGGCGATGCGGCGGGGGACGGCGGCGACCTTTATCTGGGCGCTGCCCCAGGTGGCGCGGGATGGCTTCACCTGCTTCAGATTATATGGGGAGGAAGATGTGCAAGCCTTTGACGATGTGTCCTTTCCCTTGAGCGTCGGGCGGGAGGCGAGCGTTTCGCCGGCTTTCTCCACGCAGGTCGTGGAGAGCGTCTCGGGGCATGAGCGGCGGAGCAGCGACTGGGCGGATGCGCGCCTGTCCTTCGATGCCGGGCCGGGCGTGCGGTCGGAAGCGGACATGGCGGCGCTGATCGCCTTCTTCCGGGCGCGGCGCGGGGCGGCGCGGGGATTCCGCTTCAGCGATCCCTATGACGACCGCAGTTGCGCCATGGGGGAGGCGCCGGGGCCTTTGGACCAGCGTCTGGGGTTGGGCGACGGCGTTCGGGCGGAGTTTCCGTTGCAGCGCTTCTACGGCGCTGGCGAGGAGGCGCAGGCGCGGCGGATCACGCGGCCGGTGGCGGGGACCATCAGGGTCGCCGTGGATGGCGTGGAGATGGCGGGCGGCTGGAGCCATGCCGGGCTGGGCGTGATCGCCTTCGACGTCGCGCCTGCCGAGGGGGCTGTGCTGACCGCCGGTTTCCGCTTCGACGTGCCGGTGCGCTTTGCCGAGGACCGGCTGGACATCAACCGGGCGACCTTCGCGGCGGGCGAGGCGCCCTCCGTGCCATTGGTGGAGATCAGGGAATGAGCGGCCTGGAGGCGTTGGGGAAGCCGCTGGCGACGCTGGCCTTTTGCTGGCGGATCGAGCGGCGGGACGGGGTGACGATCGGGCTGACGAGCCATGATCGCGATCTGGAGATCGGCCATCTGCTCTATCGCGCGGCGCCGGGGATGACGCCTTCCGCCGTGCGCAGCGGCATCGGAGTGGAGGGCGCGGACAGCGATGTCGAGGGCGCGCTGGTGGCGGATGCGATCAGCGAGGCGGATTTGGCGGCGGGGCGCTGGGAGGGGGCCGGGCTGGAGTTGCGGCTGACCGAGTGGGAGGCGCCGGGCGACCTATGGCTGCTGCTGGCGCGGGGGGAGATCGGGGCCGTGACGCGCAAGGCGGGAGCCTTTTCGGCGGAGCTGGTGGGCGCGATGGCGGCGCTCAAGGCTTCGGTCGCGCCCTCCACTTCGCCGGACTGCAGGGCTGTGCTGGGAGACAGGCAATGCCGGGTCGACCTGGCCGGGCGGCGGCGCGTGGTGGCTGTCGGCGCGGTCGAGGATGCGGTGGCGAGCGTGGCCGGGCTGGAGCCGGGGGCCTATGCCTTCGGGACGTTGCGATGGCTGACCGGGGCCAATGGCGGGATAATCCAAGGGGTGATCGACAATGGCGCCGAGGATGTCAGCCTGGCCGATCCGCCGCCCTTTGCGGTGGAGGCGGGCGCCCTGGCGCTGCTGACCGAGGGGTGCGACCGGCAGTTGGCGACCTGCGTCGGCCGGTTCGGCAATGCCGTGAATTTTCGCGGGGAACCCTATCTGCCGGGGACGGATTTGCTGACGCGCTATCCGGGGGCGGCTTGAGCGGGGTGGTGGCCGCCGCCCGCGCCTTGGTGGGAGCGCGGTTCCGCCTGCACGGGCGGCTGCCCGAACGAGGGCTGGACTGCGTCGGGCTGGCGGCGCTGGTCCTGGGACGGGCGGCGCCGGAGGGATATGGGCTGCGGTCCGGGGATGAGGGGCAGGCGGCGGACTGGCTGCGGGCGGCGGGTCTGCGGCGGGTCGATGCGGCGCGGGAGGGCGACCTGGCGCTGGTGCGGCCGGGGCCGTTGCAACTGCACCTGATGATCGTCGTGCCGGGCGGGCATGTCCATGCCCATGCGGGCGTGGGGCGCGTGGTGGAGATGCCGGGGCCTTCGCCCTGGCCGGTGCTGGGTTACTGGCGGGCGGAATAGGAGAATCTATGGCGACGATCGTGTTGACCGCCCTTGGCACGGCCATTGGCGGGCCGTTGGGGGGCGCCATTGGCGGGCTGATCGGCAATGCTTTCGACCATGCGGTGCTGTTCAGGCCCAAGGGGGTGGAGGGGCGGCGGCTGAACGAGGTTCAGGTCCAGACGTCGACCTATGGATCGCAGCTGCCCAGGCTGTTCGGGACGCTGCGGGTGGCGGGAACCGTGATCTGGGCCACGGACCTCAAGGAGACGAGGCACAGGAGCGGCGGGGGCAAGGGGCGGCCCAGCGTCACCAGCTACAGCTATTCGGCGAGCTTTGCCGTGGCGCTGTCGGCGCGCGCCGTGCGGTCGGTGCGGCGCATCTGGGCGGACGGCAACCTGCTGCGCGGGGCGGCGGGGGACTTCAAGACGGAGATGGGAGCCTTTCGGCTGCATTCGGGCGGCGAGGACCAGGCGGTCGATCCGCTGATCGCGGCAGCGGAGGGCGTGGGGGCGACGCCGGCGCATCGGGGGATTGCCTATGCGGTGTTCGAGGATCTGTCGCTCGCGGACTATGGCAATCGCATCCCGTCGCTGACCTTCGAGGTGGAGGCTGACGAGGGGCCGGTCGCGATTGCCGGTCTGGCGGCGGAGTTGAGCGGGGGGATGTTGACCGGCGACGGGCTGGGCGCGGTCGCCGGCATGGCGGCGGGCGGCGCGGATGTGGGCGATGCGCTGGCGCCGCTGGCGGAGGCGTTCGGCCTGGCCCTTGTGGCCGAAGAGGCGGGATTGCGCCTGCGGGCGGGGGACGCGGAGGGGGCGATGGTGATCGCCGCCGGGGCGCTGTGCCGGTCCGTCAACGGGCGGGCGCTGAACGGGTGCGAGCATTCGGGCGGCTCGGCGGACAGCGTGCCGGCGGCCTTGTCGGTCCGCTATCACGATCCGGAGCGCGACTATCAGGCGGGCGTGCAGCGCATCGGCCGGCCGGGTCCGGGACGGCTGGAGCAGGGCATCGACCTGCCGATGGCGCTGTCCGGCGAGGAGGCGCGGTCGCTGGTGGCGCGGAAGCTGGGAATGGCATGGGCCGGGCGTTCGACGATGACGCTGCGCTGCGGCTGGGATGCGCTGCGCCATGCGCCGGGCGATGTCGTCGCGGTGGAAGGCGTGCCGGGCCGGTGGCGGATCGAGGAGCGCGAATGGGAGGCGATGGCCGTGCGCCTGGCCTTGAGGCGCGTGCCGGGGGCCGGCGCCGCGATCCCGCTGGGGGCGTCGTCCGGCGCGATGGTGCGGCAGGCGGACAGGCCGCATGGGCCGACCATGCTGATGCTGGCGGACCTGCCCATGATCAGGGAAGGGGTGGCGGCGGCGCCCCTGATCGTCGCGGCGGCGAGCGGCGGCGAAGGGTGGCGCGGCGCGGCGCTGTTCGTGATCGGCGCGACAGGGGAGGCTTCTCCCGCCGGGCGGACGGCGGGCCGCGCCGTGATGGGATGGGCCGACAACGCCTTGCCCGCCGGGAGCGTGACGATGGTCGACAGCATCCATGCTCTCCACGTGACCCTGCTGTCGGCGGACATGGAATTGGCGGGAGCGGACGAGGCGGCGCTGGGCCTGGGGCGCAATCTGTGCCTGGTCGGGCAGGAACTGGTCCAGTTCAGCCATGTCGCGCAGACCGGCGAGGCCAGTTTCCGGCTGGAAGGCCTGCGGCGCGGATTGTTCGGAACCGAATGGGCGATGGCGTCCCATGAAGAGGGTGAGGCTTTCCTGCTGCTGGAGGAGGACCGGCTGGTCGAGCTTGCCCCTTATGGAAGCGGGGCGGAGATTGGCGGCGGCCTTCATGTCTCGGCGGTCGGGGTGGGCGACAGCGCGCCGGCCGATGCGCTGTTGACGATAAGGGGGGAGGCGGTGGTGCCGCCTTCTCCCGTGCATGTCACGGCGCGGGGGGATGGGACCGGCGGCTGGATCGTCGGCTGGACGCGGCGCGGCAGAGGCGGATGGCGCTGGACCAGCGGGACCGATGTGCCCCTGGGCGAGGATCGGGAGAGCTATCAACTGCGCGTGTCGGCAGGGTCGACGGAACTGCGGAGGATCGTCACCGACCGATCGCCCTGGACCTATGATGCCGCGGCGGTGGCGGAGGATATGGGCCATCCGGGCGAACTGGCGGTCGAGATCCGGCAGGTCGGCACCTATGCGCTGGGCCGCGCCGCGCGCATCGTTCTGGCGGGCTGATGCCGGCCCTTTGAAGAAAAGGACAATCGAATCATGACGATGGACTCGACGCTTCGCTGGGCCTTGCCCCAGCTCTTTGCCGGGCAGGCGCAGAAGGAGCTGTTTCATAACGAGGCGCTGGCGCGGATCGACATGCTGCTGCACGGCGCGGTGGAAAGCGCCGACCAGGACGAGCCGCCCGCATCGCCGGCGGTCGGCGCATGCTGGATCGTGGCCGCCGGGGCGGGCGGCGCCTGGGAAGGGCAGGATGGGGCGCTGGCCTGCTGGACGGAAGGGGGGTGGCGTTTCGCCGCGCCGCGCGAGGGCCTTTCGCTGTGGGTCGCGGACAGGGGGCATGCGATGCGTCATGACGGGGCGCATTGGGAGGATTGCGCCGTGCGGGCGGACGGGTTCTATGTCGGCGGGGAACGGGTCGTGGGCGCGGCGGCGGCGGCCATCGCCGATCCCGCGGGCGGCGCGACCGTCGACATGGAGGCGCGTTCGGCCCTTGCCGCAATTCTGGGCGCGTTGCGAACACATGGCCTGATCGCGACCTGAGCCGGCTGTGGCTTTTGATGGGGCGGCCCCTTGCCGAAATTGCCTTTGCGAATGAGGGGCCAAGGGCAGGACGGCGGCGTAACTGCGTTATTTTTGCAACAGTTTTGCCAATTGTGGACTTGCCATGAAACTTTCTAGCCGATACAGGGTTTCAGCAGTCCTTCGTGACACTTTTGAAAGGGGAATTCAGATGCGGAAGCTTGCCCTCGCGGCTGTGCTTGCGACCAGCGCCCTGGCCACCCCGGCCTTGGCGCGTGACAATAGCTGGTATGTCGGCATCGACTCCGGCGTTGTTCTCGTCGAAGATCAGGACATCACTTTCACCCCCGGCAACGCTGGCGCCGCCAGCAACACGGTCGCCGGCGTGGACTACCACAAGGGCTTCGACGGCGACGCCGTGATCGGTTACGACTTCGGCGGTTTCCGCCTGGAAGCGGAAGCCGGTTACAAGCGCGCTGAAGTCGACCTGGACAAGAGCGGTTTCGGCGGCGCGGCTTCGGCCCTGTCGTTCATGCTGAACGGCTTGCTGGACTTCGGTCCCGATGACGGCCTGCAGGGCTTCGTCGGCGGCGGCGTCGGCGTGTCGCGCGGCAAGCTGGCCAACGACCTGGTCAACGATTCCGACACCGGCTTCGCCTGGCAGGCGATCGCTGGCGTCCGCTATCCGCTGACCACCAACGTGGACGTCTCGCTGAAGTATCGCTTCTTCAACCAGGACGACATCAAGCTGGTTCCGGCCTACACGACCATCGGCGGCCCCGCCGGTTCGTCGGTCGACACCAAGCTGCGCACCCACAGCCTGCTGCTGGGCCTGACCTACAACTTCGGTGGCGAACCGGCTGCTCCGCCGCCGCCTCCGCCGCCTCCGCCGCCCCCGCCGCCTCCGCCCCCGCCGCCTCCGCCGCCGGTGGCCGAGTGCAGCCCTGGGCCGTACATCGTCTTCTTCGAATGGGACAAGTCGGACATCACGCCTGACGCCGCCACCATTCTGGACAATGCGGTTTCGGCCTACAGCAACTGCGGCAGCGCCCAGGTCATGCTGGCGGGTTATGCGGACCGTTCGGGTTCGGCCTCCTACAACGTCGGCCTGTCCCAGCGCCGCGCCGATGCCGTCAAGGCCTATATCTCGTCGAAGGGCATCCCTGACGGCGTGATCACGACCCAGGCGTTCGGTGAATCGAACCCCCGCGTCGAAACCGCCGACGGCGTTCGCGAACTGCAGAACCGTCGCGTGGAAATCACCTACGGTCCGGGTTCGGGTCAGTAAGATTTTCCATCCTTCGGGATGGAAGAGGATCGAGGGGCTGGTCGCAAGACCGGCCCCTTTTTCCATGCGGTTTGTCCGCGGAGGAGAGGTAGCGAAGCCAGCCGTGATTGGCTTCGCACGAAATGGCCGGTGTTCCGTTCGGGCTGGGCCACGCCGCCCCGAATGCAGGGTGTGAATGCAAGCCGGCGGGATTGGGCTGCTGTCGAGCCGCGTGTCTTGTTCGAGCGCCTGGCGGGAGTTGGTCCTGGCTTTGGCCCGGCGGAGCGATCGGAACGAAAAGCTGTGACATTTCGGACCGCCTAGGCAACAAAAGACCGTCATGCCGCGTTCGCCTGGCAGCATTCCTCTGGGAGTTGGATCATTATGAAAATTGCCGCAATTCTTCTGGCATTGCCCATGGCCGCCATGGCGTCGGGTTGCGCGACCGGATCGTCGGCGACGGCGCCGGTCGGCGATGCCGCCGCGCCTGTCGCCCATGCGAAGCTGCTGGCCGGAGACGGATCGCCACGAGGAGAGGCGACCGTGACCCAGGCCGCCGATGGCCTTCACGTGCTGGTGCGCGGCCAGGGACTGACGCCGGGCATGCATGCCGTGCATGTCCATACCGCCGGAAGCTGCACGCCGCCCGACTTCGCCAGCGCGGGCGGGCATTGGAATCCGACCGGACACAAGCATGGCAAGGATAATCCGGCGGGCATGCATATGGGCGACATGCCCAACATGATCGCGGGCGCCGACGGTGCGGGCGAGATGGAATATGTCATTCCGGGCGGGACAGTCAGTTCGGGAACGACTCCCTTGCTGGACGGCGATGGCGCGGCGGTCGTCATCCATGCGCAGGCCGATGACAACAAGACCGATCCGGCGGGCAATGCCGGTGGGCGCGTGGCCTGCGGCGTCTTGTCTGCGGGATAGCTTTCGCGGGCGATGGATCGATTTCGGTCTGTCGGAAAGGGCGCTTCTCTTCTTCAGGAAAGAAGGGGGCTTCGACAGGCTCAGCCTGAACGGGGATAGGGGTGGTCCTGCACGCCGTAGCGTTCGATCATGTGGTAGGTCGAACCTGTCTGGCCTGGCTGGCTTTCATACAGGGCGAATTCGTCGACCGTGAAGGGCGCGCTTGCGAGGGCGGCGTGGAGGGCCATGAACGGTTCCATCGGACCGGCTGTCCGGCCGAAGCGCGCCAGGGTGATGTGGGGCAAATAGCTTCGATTGTCGGGAGGAAGGCCGATGCGGACGCAGGCGCGGTCGACCTTTCGATGAAGTTGCGCGAGGGGGTCGCGGGGCTGCACGCCCGCCCAGAGCGTGTGGACCTGGCCCTTGCGGTCGAAGCAGCCGACGCCGGACAGGGCGATTTCGAACGGCGAAAAGCGGATATGGCCCAGCGCGTCGGCCAGGTCGTCGGCCTGCGGGCGGTCGACTTCGCCCACGAAGCGAAGGGTGAGATGCAGTTGGTCGTCATCCTGCCAGCGCGCCCCGGCGATGCCATGCATCAGGCCGAGCAATCGGACGCGGATGGCGGGCGGGGGGCGGATGGCGACGAAAAGACGGTGCATGCTCCTGTCATAGCGGCTTCGTCGCAACGAGTCAGGCTGCGGTCCGTGCTTGAATATGGCGCGGGATAAGCCGATAATAGGGAAACCGGCTGCTATCCCGCCGGTGAAGGAGATTTTCTCATGGCCAATTGGTCCGATCCGCGTTCTGACATTGCGGGTTTTGGCGGCGCGACCGTCGCGCGCGGGGAGGCGTATGACGCTGGCCTGCGCAGCTATATGCTGTCGGTCTACAATTATATGGCGAGCGGCGTGCTGCTGACCGGCGTGGTCGCGATGCTGTTCGCGTCGAGCGGCCTTGCCTACCAGATATTGGCCGGGCCGGGCATATTGAAATATGTCATCATGTTCGCGCCGCTGCTGTTCGTGATGACCATGAGCTTCGGCATCAACCGGCTGTCGACCTTTGCGATGCAGGCGATGTTCTGGGCCTATGCGGCGGTGATGGGTCTGTCGCTCTCCTCCGTCCTGCTGGTCTATACCGGCACGTCGGTGGCGCAGACCTTCTTCGCAACGGCGGCGGCTTTCGCGGGGCTGAGCCTGTGGGGCTATACGACGAAGCGCGACCTTTCGGGCTTCGGCACCTTCCTGATCATGGGCGTGGTCGGCTTGCTGGTGGCGAGCCTCATCAACCTGTTCCTGCGGTCGGGCCCGATGAACCTGGTGATCAGCTTCATCGGCGTGCTGCTGTTCGCTGGCCTGACCGCCTATGACACGCAGAAGATCAAGAGCATCTATGCCCATGTCGCGGGGACCGACATGATGGGCAAGTCGGTGGTGATGGGGGCGCTGAACCTCTATCTCGACTTCATCAACATGTTCCTGTTCCTGTTGCGCTTCATGGGCAGCCAGCGGGACTGAGGGCGCCATTGCAAGATTGGGGAAAGGCCCGGTGGAGAGGTTCGCCGGGCCTTTTTGTATTGGAGGACAGCATATGGGGCGTAACGGACTGGCGGAGGAAAAGAGGCGCTACCTGCGCAATTCCCCTCCACCAGCCTTCGGCTGGTCCCCCTCCCCATCGAAAGATGGGGAGGATTTTTAAGGTTTTTGCATCTGGGCGATGAGGGCGTTGTCCATCTCCTTCTGCCGTTTATAGGCCGGGCGTTCGCGCAGGCGGGCGGCATAGGCTTCGAAGACGGGGCGGCTGGGGATCGTGCCGAAGGTCAGGCCCCAGTCGATCTGCGAACCGACATAGACGTCGGCGGCGGTGAACTGGCCGCCGCAAATCCAGCCGGGGCCTGAGACGGCATGTTCCAGCGTGTCGACCATGGTGTCGAACGTGCCGTAGCCCGCCGTTCGTTCCCGGCCTTCGGGAACGACGAAGCCGAGCGCCTTGTTGATGACGGCCGCTTCCACCGGGCCGGCGGCGAAAAACAGCCAGCGATAATAGTCGGCGCGCCTGTCCGTCGGCGGCGCGAGGTTCGCGGCGGGAAAGGCGTCCGCCAGATAGGCGCAGATCGCCGCGCATTCCGTGATCGTCCTGCCGCCATGGACGATGGCGGGAACCTTGCCCATCGAATTGATCGCCAGATAATCGGCGGACTTCATGCCGCCTTCGCCATAATCCAGCACGACCATCTCATAGGGTTGGCCGACCTCCTCCAGCATCCAGCGGGCGATCTGTCCCCGCGACATCGGGTTGGTGTAGAGGGTAATGGTTTCAGCCATGGCATGCTCTCCTGCGATCGGCGGGCGTCGTTCGGGATCGGGCGAGGCTGTTCCATGGACCGGCCATGGCGAGCGGCGGCGCGGATCAGGGAAGCGGCCCGATAGTCCCGTCCGGTTCATTACCATCGCTCAAGAAAAAGGGCGACCCGTCGGGCCGCCCTTTTTTCCTTCATTCTTCGACCCTTTACTTGGCCGATTCCGCAGGCTTCGACCGGCCGCGCTTCTTGCCCTTCTTGGGGGCGGCGGGGGTGATTTCGAAGGCCAGCGCGTCGTCCTTCAGCCGGACATGGACTTCGCCGCCATGGACCAGCTTGCCGAACAGCAGTTCCTCGGCCAGCGGCTGCTTGATCTTCTCCTGCATCAGGCGGCCCATCGGGCGCGCGCCGTACAGCTTGTCATAGCCGCGCTTGGTGAGCCAGGCCTTCGCCTCGTCGTCCAGGGTGATGTGGACGTCGCGGTCGGCCAGTTGCAGTTCGAGCTGGAGCACGAACTTGTCGATCACCCGCGCCACGATTTCCGGCGGCAGATAGCCGAAGGGAACGATGGCGTCGAGGCGGTTGCGGAATTCGGGGGTAAAGAGCTTCTTCACCGCGTCTTCCTGCGCATCCTCGCGGGTGAGTTCGCCAAAGCCGATGCTTTCCTTCGCCATGTCCGACGCGCCGGCATTGGTGGTCATGATGAGGATGGTGTTGCGGAAATCCACCGTCTTGCCGTGATGATCGGTCAGCCGGCCATTGTCCATCACCTGGAGCAGGATGTTGAACAGGTCCGGATGCGCCTTCTCGATCTCGTCCAGCAACAGGACGCTGTGCGGATTCTGGTCCACCGCATCGGTCAGCAGGCCGCCCTGGTCATAGCCGACATAGCCCGGAGGGGCGCCGATCAGGCGGCTGACCGAATGGCGTTCCATATATTCCGACATGTCGAACCGCTGGAGCGGAATGCCGAGCAGATGGGCGAGTTGCCGCGCAACCTCCGTCTTGCCGACGCCGGTGGGGCCGGAGAAGAGATAGTTGCCGATCGGCTTGTCCGGATCGCGCAGGCCCGCTCGCGACAGCTTGATCGCGGAGGACAGCACCTCGATCGCCCGGTTCTGGCCGAAGACGACGCGCTTGAGGTCCGTGTCGAGCGTTTCCAGCACCGATTTGTCGTCGGCCGAGACGGTCTTGGGAGGGATGCGGGCCATGGTCGCGATGACCTGCTCGATCTCCCTGGGAGTGATGGTCTTCTTGCGCTTCGACGGCACCACCAGCATCTGCATCGCGCCGACCTCGTCGATCACGTCGATCGCCTTGTCCGGCAGCTTGCGATCGTTGATGTAGCGCGCCGACAGTTCCACCGCCGCCTTGATCGCGTCGGGGGTGTATTTGACGTGGTGATGCTCCTCGAACGCGCTGCGCAGCCCGGCCAGGATCTTGATCGTGTCCTCGACCGTGGGTTCGTTGACGTCGATCTTCTGGAACCGGCGCAGCAGGGCGCGGTCCTTCTCGAAATGGTTGCGGAACTCCTTGTAGGTGGTGGAGCCGATGCAGCGGATCGTGCCGCCTGACAGGGCAGGCTTGAGCAGATTGGACGCATCCATCGCGCCGCCGCTGGTCGCGCCGGCGCCGATGACGGTGTGGATCTCATCGATGAAGAGGACCGCGTGCGGCATCTTCTCCAGTTCGGTGACGACCGCCTTCAGCCGCTCCTCGAAATCGCCGCGATAGCGGGTTCCGGCAAGCAGCGCGCCCATGTCGAGCGAGTAGATCACCGCTTCCTTGAGGACGTCGGGAACCTCGCCCTCCACGATCTTGCGCGCCAGGCCTTCCGCGATGGCGGTCTTGCCCACGCCCGGATCGCCCACATAGAGCGGGTTGTTCTTCGACCGGCGGCAGAGGATCTGGATCGTCCGGTCGACTTCGGAAGCGCGGCCGATCAGCGGGTCAACCTTGCCCCGCGCCGCCTTCTCATTGAGGTTGACGGTGAACTGCTCCAAGGCGCTGTCCTTCTTGCCCTTGCTGTCCTGCGTCTTCTTTTCCTCTTCGGCGGCGCCCTTCGTCTCGCGCTGCTGCTCGGGGACGGCGGTGCCCTTGCCGACGCCGTGGCTGATGTAGCTGACGGCGTCCAGGCGGCTCATGTCCTGCTGCTGGAGGAAATAGACGGCGTAGCTCTCCCTCTCGGAGAAAAGCGCGACGAGCACATTGGCTCCCGTCACTTCGTCTTTTCCGGAGGACTGGACATGCAGGATGGCGCGCTGGACCACCCGCTGGAAGCCGCTGGTGGGGGAGGGGTCGCTGGCCCCTTCCACCTTCAGGCTGTCGAGTTCGGTGTCCAGATATTGCGTCACCGCGTCGGACAGTTCGCCAAGCTCCACGCCGCAGGCCTGCATCACCTTCGACGCATGTTCATCGTCGATCAGCGCGAGCAGCAGATGCTCCAGCGTCGCATATTCGTGACGGCGCTCCGACGCGTGGGTCAGCGCGTTATGCAGGGTGGTCTCAAGGGCGGGTGCGAAAGATGGCATGTTCTTTATACTCCTGACCCCCAATGAGGGGTTGTCTTGAACCATATGTCGGCATTGCTCGACGCCGGATCAAGATGGACATCCTGACCGCCGGAATTGCCAGACTGCCCATGCCCGGAGAGACCCTTGTCGGAGTCGCGGAGGGCGGGGCGCGGGTTCATCGCTTGAATAACGCCTCGGCGCTTGCCTTGTGGTTAACGGCGTTATCAATCCTGGATCGGGTGCGGGCGATTTCGCCCTCCAGCGCTTCGATGCGCGCTTCGAGATCGGAAAGGGACAATGGGCCCAGATCCTGTCGGAGCAGTCGGGCCAGCGGATCATCGGCCTTTCGGGGCAGATCGTCATCCATGTCCATGACTTGCAATGTTGACCCTGCGGGCCACTCTGTCAATAAGGCCTTCATTCCGCCCGTCGATTGTGGTGCGGTGCAACATCTGCCGCGAGGGCCGTAATGGCGAATGAAGGCGCAAGGCCGAACGAAATGCCGACTGAAATGACGGCGATCGGCATAGCGGCTCCGGGTGGGCCGGAGGTTCTGGTGCCGCAGCGGCGGCCGGTTCCCGCGCCTGGCCCCGACGAGGTGCTGATCAAGGTGGCGGCCGCAGGGATCAACCGGCCCGACGTGATGCAGCGGCTGGGAAAATATCCGCCGCCGCCCGGCGCGCCGGACATTCCGGGGCTGGAGGTTTCGGGCACCATCGTCGCCGCGGGCGGCAGCGCCGAGTTGCTGATCGGCCGGCGCGTCTGCGCGCTTCTGCCTGGCGGGGGCTATGCCGAATATGCGGTGGCGCCCGCAGGCCAGTGCCTGCCGGTGCCGGACGATTATGACCTGGTCGAGGCGGCCGCCCTGCCGGAAACGCTGTTCACCGTGTGGAGCAACCTGTTCGAGCGCGCCTATGTGGTGGAGGGCGACACCGTGCTGGTCCATGGCGGCACCAGCGGCATCGGCACCATGGCGATCTCGCTCTGCAAGCTGTTCGACATCGCCGTCATCGTGACCTGCGGCAGCGACGGGAAGTGCGAGCAGGCGAAGGCCTGGGGCGCGGACCATGCGATCAATTATCGCAGCCAGGATTTCGTCGAGGAAGTGAAGCGCATCACCGGCGGGCAGGGCGTGCAGGCGGTGCTGGACATGGTGGGCGGGGATTACCTGCCGCGCAACATCCAGTGCCTGGCGGAGGACGGGCGCCATGTGTCCATCGCGACGACGGGCGGACCCAAGGCGGAGGTCTTCATTCCCGCGATCATGAGAAGGCGGCTGACGCTGACCGGATCGACGCTGCGGCCGCGATCCGTGGCATTCAAGAGCCTGGTGGCGGACGAGCTGATGCGGGTGGTATGGGCCTTTATCGAGCAGGGAAGGCTGCGCCCGGCGATGGACATGCGCTTTCCGCTGGCGGAGGCGGCGAAGGCGCATGCGCGGATGGATTCGGGCGATCATTTCGGGAAGATCGTATTGACGGTTTGAGGGGGGAGGCGGGCCTATCCTGTTCCTCCCCATCGAGATGGGGAGGTCTGCGACTGGCCACAACCGTCGCATTTCCGTCACATTCGCTGCGAAATTGTAACATAGAGCCGCTAGGGATTCGCGCCTGAGGGAAACAGCTCAGGGGTCGCATCATGAACGCCGTCACGCGCCTGCCTTTCCTGGCGGAGTTGGACGATGGCGCCGACGACAGGTTCGCCATTCCGGAAAGGGAGGGAACGCGTCGCCGCTATCGCACGATCTGGATTTCGGACATTCACCTGGGCACGCGGGGCTGCAATGCGGGGATGCTGATCGATTTCCTCGACAGCGTCGACAGCGACACCATGTACCTGGTGGGCGACATCATCGACGGCTGGCGTTTGAAGCGCCGCTTCTACTGGCCCGCCGCGCACAATGACGTCATCTGGCGCTTGATGAAGCGGGCCAGGCGCGGCGCCCGCGTCGTCTATATCCCCGGCAATCATGACGAGATGTTCCGCCAGTTCACCGGCCTCAGCTTCGGCGGCGTCGAGATAAGGCGCAAGGCGATCCATGAGACCGCCGACGGCCGCAAGCTGCTGGTGCTGCATGGCGACGAGTTCGACGCGATCATGCTGGCGCACCGCTGGCTCGCCTTCGTCGGCGACGCGGCCTATGCCATGCTGATGCGCGTCAATGTCGTGGTGAACGCGGCGCGCCGGCGCATGGGCCTGCCCTATTGGTCGCTCAGCAAGATGGCCAAGCACAAGGTCAAGAACGCCGTGGAGTTCATCTCCCGCTTCGAGGAGGTGGTGGCGCATGAGGCCGGATCGCGGGGCGTCGACGGCGTGGTCTGCGGCCATATTCACAATGCCGAAATCCGCGAGATCGCAGGCGTCCAATATTATAATGACGGCGACTGGGTGGAGGGATGCACCGCGCTGGTCGAGCATTTCGACGGGCGGATGGAGGTGTTGCACTGGGCCGAGGAGATCGCCCGGCGCGCAGCAGGCGAACCCTCCCGGATCGCGGCCTGACAGGAGCGCCCGCCATGCGCATCATCATCGTCACCGACGCCTGGAGCCCGCAGGTGAACGGCGTCGTCCGCACGCTCCAGACCATGCAGGCGGAACTGGAGAGGATGGGGCATGAGGTGAAGCTGATCTCGCCCGACCTGTTCGGCTCCATCCCTTGCCCGACCTATCCGGAAATACGGCTGGCCTTCGCCCGTTCGGGCGTGGTGGGGCGGATGATCGCGGCTTTCCGTCCCGACGCGATCCATCTGGCGACCGAAGGGCCGCTCTGCCTGGCGGCGCGGCGCTGGTGCCTGCGCGGCGGCATCCGCTTCACCACCGCCTATCACACCCATTTCCCGGACTATGTGGCGCAGCGCACCGGCCTGCCCGCCGCCTGGTTCTGGCGTTATATCCGCTGGTTCCACGGCCCGGCCGAAGCGGTGCTGGCGTCGACGCCGTCGGTACGGCGGCAATTGCGCGCTCATGGGCTGGCGCAGGTCCGCCCATGGGGCAGGGGAGTGGACCTGGCCGCCTTCACGCCGCAGGCGACGCCGCCCGCCTTCTTCGCCGGGTTGCCGCGCCCGATCCAGCTTTATGTCGGCCGCGTCGCGGTGGAGAAGAATCTGGAGGCTTTCCTGGCCAGCGGCCATCCCGGCGCCAAGCTTGTGGTAGGCGACGGTCCGGCCCGCGCCATGCTGGAAAAGGCCTATCCGCAGGCGCATTTCCTGGGACCCATGTTCGGAACCGAACTGGCCGGGGCCTATGCGGGCGCGGACGTCTTCGTCTTTCCCAGCCGCACCGACACGTTTGGGCTGGTGATGATAGAGGCGCTGGCCTGCGGCACGCCGGTCGCGGCCTATCCGGTCACGGGGCCGGTGGACATCGTCACCCCGGAAAGCGGCGCCTTGTCCGACCGGCTGGAGGACGCCATCGCCGCCGCGCTCCTCTGCGACCGCAGCGCCTGCGCCGCCCATGGCCGGAGCTTCAGTTGGGAACGCAGCGCGCGGGAATTTCTTGCCGGCCTGCACAATATCGATCCCCAGGCGCTCGACAGCGCGGCCTGACGCTTTTCCTTGCCGGGCGGGGCGGGATGCACTATCTCAGGTCGGGCGTGGCCGCCCTGCTTGGGCGGCCCTTGTCGTTTCATGCCGGAGAATTCCCGTGTCCCAGCCTCTCATGCCCCATGCGACCGCCAGTTGGCTGGTCGACAACACCGCGCTGAGCTTCGACCAGATCGCGGAGTTTTGCGGGCTGCATATCCTGGAAGTCCAGGCCATCGCCGACGATACCGCAGGCACCAAATATACCGGCCGCGACCCGGTGCGCGCCCATGAGATCACGATGGAGGAAATCCACAAGGGCGAGGCCAATCCGGATTACCGCCTGAAGATGCTGAAGGGCCCGGAGCCGGTCCGCCGCACCAAGGGGCCGCGCTACACCCCCGTCAGCAAGCGCCAGGACAAGCCGGACGGCATCGCCTGGATCCTGCGCAACCATCCGGAGATTTCGGACGGCGCCATCGGCAAGCTGATCGGCACCACCCGCACCACCATCGCTGCGATCCGCGACCGCACCCACTGGAACATCTCCAACATCGTGCCCAAGGATCCGGTGACGCTGGGTCTCTGCTCGCAGCGGGAACTGGACGCGCTGGTGACGAAGGCGGCGAAGAAGGCGGGCATCGAAGCCCCCACCGATTCGCGCCTGGACGGCGACCGCGAGGCGCTGATCAACGAATTGCGCCGCGAGCGCGAGGACGCCACGCGCCGCGCGGAAGAGGCGCTCAAGAGCGAATCCGACCTGATTTCGGGCGCCGCGAAGATCCTCGATCCGTTCAGCGACAACAAGGGTCACCTGTGATGCCGTAACGTCAATCCGCTCCGCGCGGAGGGACGAGATAAAGCACCGCAGCAAGGGCCGCGCCTCGGCATGAGGCGCGGCCCTTGCTGCGGTGCTTTACGCTTGCGTAAAGGGAAAGCGTGACTTAGACTTCCATGCATGGAGAGCAACGAAAACATCTGGAAAACCCGCTATAATCATCCCTTTCCGTGGGAACAGACATTCCCGCCGCTATCGATGGTGGACATGGTGGCGAACAGCGCCACGGCCCACCCGCAGGCGGTGATGATCGACTTCATGGGCCGCAAGACGAGCTATGGCGAAATGTGGCGCACCATCCGGCGGGTTGCCAGGGGCTTGCAGGATATGGGCGTCCGGAAGGGCGACCGGGTCGGCCTCTACCTTCCCAACGTGCCCCATTATGTCGCGGCCTATTATGGCGCGATGATGGCCGGGGCCATTGTGGTCAACTATTCCCCCCTCTACACCGCCGCCGAACTGGAGCATCAGGTCGAGGATAGCGGCACGAAGATCCTCTTCACCCTGTCGGCCAGCGCGCTGCTGCCCACCGCGCTGGAGGTGCTGGACAACAGCAGCCTGGAGCGGCTGGTCGTCGGCAGCGTCGCGGAAGTGCTGCCGCCCGCCAAGTCGGTGCTGTTCCGCCTGTTCAAGCGGAAGGAGACCTCCACGGTCCCGCACGATCCGCGCATCACCCATTATGCCGATCTGCTGCGCCATGGCGAGGATCCCGCGCCCGTGGCCATCGAACCGGAGCAGGACATCGCCCTGCTGCAATATACCGGCGGCACCACCGGCATGCCCAAGGGCGCGATGCTGACCCACCAGAACCTGACAGCCAATGCGCGGCAGGTGCGCCTGATCGATCCCCATCTCGAAGCGCCCGACCGCATATTGGCGGTGCTGCCCTTCTTCCATGTCTTCGCCAATACCTGCGTCCTCAATCGCACGGTGCTGAACGGCGGGGAGATGGTGATGCTGCCGCGTTTCGACGGCACGCAGGTGCTGGCGGCGATCCAGCGGACCAGGGCGACCTCGCTGCCCGGCGTGCCGACCATGTACCAGGCGCTGCTGGATCATCCGGCGACGCCGAATATCGACTTTTCCTCGCTGCGCCTGTGCATTTCCGGCGGCGCGCCCCTGCCGCTGGAGGTCAAGCAGCGGTTCGAGGCGATGACCGGGGCCACGCTGGTGGAGGGATATGGCCTCACCGAAAGCAGCCCGGTCCTCTGTTGCAACCCCTTTGAGGGCCTCAACAAGCCCGGCACCGTGGGACAGCCGGTTTCCGGCACGCGGGTCAAGCTGGTCGACCGAGAAGACCCGACCCGCCCGTCCCCCGAAGGCGAACCGGGCGAGCTGGTCTTTGACGGGCCGCAGATCATGAAGGGCTATTGGCAGCGCCCGGACGCCGACAAGGAGGTGTTCGTCGACGGCTGGCTGCGGACCGGCGATGTCGGAGTGATCGACGCGGACGGCTATGTGAAGATCGTCGACCGGCTGAAGGACATGATCGCTGTAGGAGGCTTCAAGGTCTTCCCCAGCGAGGTCGAGAAAGTCCTCTACCACCATCCGGCGGTCAAGGAAGCGCTGGTGATCGGCATTCCCGACCATTATCGCGGCGAATGTCCCAAGGCCTTCGTGACCTTGCAGGACGGGTCGGACATCGATGGCGCGGCGCTCAAGGACTGGTTGAACCCGCAACTGGGCAAGCATGAGAAGGTGTGCGAGGTGGAGGTGCGCCTGAACCTGCCCACGACGCTGGTCGGCAAGCTGTCGCGCAAGGAACTGGTGGCCGAGGAGCGCGCCAAGGCGGAGGCGGCGGCGCGGCAGACTGGAACCGCGGGCTGATCCTTCCTATCTGTGCGGCCAATGCAGGATAAGGACGCGCATATATGGCCGAAGAGATCGCAACCCTGGCTGGCGGCTGCTTCTGGTGCACGGAGGCGGTGTACCAGAATCTGAAAGGGGTGAAGGCCGTGGAAAGCGGCTATATCGGCGGCGCGCAGCCCGACCCGACCTATGAGCAGGTCTGTTCCGGCGCGACCGGCCATGCGGAGGCGATCCGCATCACCTATGATCCGGCGGTGATCGGCTATGGCGACCTGCTGGACATTTTCTTCGCGACCCATGATCCAACTACGCTCAACCGCCAGGGCAATGACGTCGGCACGCAATATCGCTCGGCCATCTTCCCCCATTCGCCCGAACAGGCGGCGGAAGCGAGGGCGGGGATCGAGCGGGCGCAGGCGGATCAGGCGAACCCCATAGTCACCGCAATCGAGCCGGACGCGCCCTGGTATCCGGCGGAGGAATATCACCAGAAATATTGGGAGCGGGTGGGGGACAGGAACCCTTATTGCATGGCGGTGATCCCGCCCAAGCTCGCCAAATTGCGCAAGGGCTTTGCCGAGCGGATCGAAGCCTCCTAACGGTTCGTCGCCTGAGGCTTGTCCTGCCCGATCGCATCCCTAAGCTCGCGGAAATGACAAGCCGGGGAAGAGATATGAACAAGATCGCATGGATGGCCGCGCCGGCTTTGCTGCTGTTCCTGCCGGGCTGCATTGCCCGGACGGCGGCGAATATCGTGACGGCGCCGGTGCGCGCAGGCAGCCAGGTGGTGGACTGGAGCACCACCAGCCAGGAAGAGGCCGACCGCAATTACGGCCGCAAGATGCGCAAGCAGGAAGCGCGCGAGGCCCGCGAGCGGAAGAAGGAGGAAGAACGCCGCCGCCGCGAATGCCGCGATGCGGGGTATGATAATTGCGGGTAATCCTGCCGTGAAAACCGCCGTGTTCCTGCGAAGGCAGGAACCCGGTCCCGCCGTCTGATCTGGGTTCCTGCCTTCGCAGGAATACGGCTTCAGGCGGCCGCCCGTCGCAGCCGGTCGTTGATCGCCACGCCGATACCTTCGTTCGGTATCGGCGCCACGGCGATCCGTTCCGCCGCGCTGGCGTCCCCCATGTGCAGCGCCGCGAACAGATGCGCCGCCGCTTCCCGCAGGTCGGCATCGGGGCTGAGATTCACATGGCAGGGCATCAGCCCGAAGCCGATCAGATATTCGTCCTTCTCCGCCTTCAGCGCGTTCAGCCGCACCGGCTTGGACGGCGCATAATGGCTTTCCAACTGGCCCGGCGCCTCGATCTTCGCATTGTCGGCGCCCGTCACCACCGGCAGCATGCCTGCCTCCTCCAGCATCGCCGCCGTGACCGGGCCGGGGCGCAGCAGGCGGATGCAGTCGGTTTCCGGGGCGACGATGGTCGATTCCAGCCCTTCGCTGGTCGGTCCTTCGTCCAGGATCATGCGGATCTTGCCATTGAGGCTCGCCATCACATGTTCGGCGCGCGTCGGGCTGATCGATCCGCTGCGATTGGCCGACGGCGCGGCGAGGGGGCGCCCGCTTTCCCGGATCAGCGCCCGCATCGCCGGATGCGCGGGCAGGCGCAGCGCCACGGTCGGCAACCCCGCCATCACCAGCGGCGATAATCCGCCGTCGGCGCGAGCGGGCAGGACCAGCGTCAGCGCTCCGGGCCAGAAGCGTTCCGCCAGCCTGTCCGCCACCGGCGAAAACTCCGCCAGACGCCCGGCCATCTCCCGGTCCGCGACATGCACGATCAAGGGATTGAAGCTGGGCCGCCCCTTGGCGGCGTAGATCGCGGCCACGGCGTTGGAATCCGTGGCGTCCGCCGCCAGGCCATAGACCGTCTCCGTCGGCACGGCGACCGGCTCGCCCGCACGGATCAGCAGCGCCGCCTCGCGCAGCGCCTCGCTGCCGTAGCGGCTTATTCGGGTGGAGAAGACTGGATTTGGGATGGTCACGGCCCCAGCGGTATAAGCCCCGAATTCGGGCAGTAAAAGGCCATTGCTACAGAAGAATGACATGGGCGTCGCGCTTGCCCGTCAAGCGGAGGAGGGCTAAGCGAGAGCGCCATGAAAGATGCCCTGCTGACCCGCATTGCCGAAGCGCTGGAACGGATCGCGCCGCCGCCCGCTTCTGCCGCCGATCTGGCCGCCGCGCCTGCCTATATATGGAACGGCGCGACGATCCGGGCGGCGGAGGGCTTTGCGCCGGTGGATTATGCCCTGCTGACCGGCATCGACGCGCAGAAGCAGGCGCTGCTGGAGAACAGCCGCCGCCATGCCGCCGGTCATGCCGCGCATGACGTGCTGCTCTGGGGCGCAAGGGGGACGGGCAAGTCGGCGGTCGTCGCCGCCGTGGTCGGCAAGCTCCAGTCCGAGGGGCAGGACATCGCCCTGCTGCAATGCGCGATCGACGAACTGGCCAGCCTGCCGCGGCTTTTCACTTTGTTGCGGGACACGCGGCGGCCCTTCATCCTGTTCCTCGACGATCTGGGCTTCGATGAGAATGGCGTTGGCGACGCCCGTTCGCTTCGGTCGCTGCTCCAGGGGGGAACCGCCGCCCGACCGGCCAATGTCCGCCTCTATGTGACATCGAACCGCCGCCATATCGTGCCGCGCCACCTGTCGGAGCAGGACGACCCGGTCAATCCGCGTGACGTGGTGGACGATAAGATGGCGCTGTCCGACCGTTTCGGGCTGAGCCTGGGGTTCCACGCCATCGACCAGGACGCCTATGTCGCCATCGTCGGTGGCTATGCGGCCAGCCTTGGCCTCCACTTCGAACCGCTGGAGGCGATCCAATGGGCGACCCAGCGCGGCAGCCGGTCCGGGCGCGTGGCCTGGCAATATGTGGTGGAGCTGGCGGGACGGAACGGCCTCAATATCTAGGCTGTTTGAGATCGACGCTTACGTGCTCCTGCGAAGGCAGGAGCCCAGATCGACGGTGGAACTAGGGTCAGGACCTATTAAATTGGTTGTATGCTGGGTTGAGTGGTGATTCAAGGTAGCAGGGAGGTGCTGCCATGGATGATCTATTATTGCTGACGGAGGGGCAAATGCGGCGGATCGAACCGTATTTTCCTTTGTCACATGGCGTTGCTCGGGTGGATGACCGGCGGGTACTCAGCGGGATATTGTTCGTGATCCGCAATGGCCTGCGCTGGCGGGATGCGCCCTCTGGCTACGGTCCACACAAGACGATCTACAACCGGTTCATCCGATGGAGCAGGCTTGGTGTTTTCAATCGCATTCTGACGGAACTAGCCGGGCAAAGCGGAGGCTCGGATCAATTGATGATCGATACAACCCATCTCAAAGCGCATCGCACCGCCGCCAGTCTGCTCAAAAAGGGGCTCTACCCCGATATATCGGACGCAGCCGGGGCGGGCTGACCACCAAGCTGCATGTGGTATGCGATGGCAAGGGCAGGCCTGTGCTCCTGCGCCTGACCCAAGGCCAGGCCAGCGACCACCCTGCCGCTCTCGCCATGCTCCAGGACCTGCCACCCGCGCGCCATCTGCTCGCCGACCGGGCCTATAGCTCAATAGCCTTCCGCAATGCGCTGGCACAACGGGGCATCATTCCTTGTATCCCGCCCCACCCCAAGCATCGCATCCAGCAGCCCTACGACGCAGCCCTCTATCGAAAGCGCCACAAGATCGAGAACCTCTTCGCCCGCCTCAAAGACTGGCGACGAATCCATACCCGATACGATCGATGCGCGCACACATTCCTCTCCGCCATCGCTTTCGCCGCTGCTTTCATCTTCTGGCTCAATCAATGAGTCCTGAGCCTAGGCTCCTGCCTTCGCAGGAGCACGCGCCGTTTTATTAACAGGCACCCTTTTATCAGCACATGCCGTTCAATGGCTCGTTCCCCGTCACCTCACTTCGCTGCCGTCACGCGCCAGACGACCCCGCCCACATCGTCGCTCACCAGCAACGCGCCCTTCGCATCGGCGGTGACGTCCACCGGCCGGCCGCGCGCCTCGCCCTGGGGACTGAGGAAACCCGTCAGCACGTCGATCGGCTTGGCCTTGCCGGTCTCGCCATTGTCGCCGAAGGGCACGAACACCACCTTGTAGCCCGACCGGGGTTTCCGGTTCCAACTGCCGTGCAGCCCGACGAAAGCGCCGTTGGCGTAAGGCCCGCCCAGCGTCACCTTGTCGGCGAAGCTGAGGCCCAGCGGCGCGACATGATTGCCCAGCGCATAATCCGGCCGCTTGGTATATTCGCGGACTTCCGGCCGTTGCGGCTGGACCCGGCGATCCTCGTAACCGCCCCAATAATTCCACGGCCAGCCATAGAAGGCGCCGAATTCCACCCGCGTCAGATAATCGGGCACCAGATCGCTGCCCAGCATGTCGCGCTCGTTCACCACGCCCCACAGCGCGCCGCTTTTCGGTTCGAAGGCCAGCCCCACCGGATTGCGCAGGCCCGAAGCGTAGATGCGATAGGCGCCGGTCTGCGGATTGACCTCCAGCACTGCGGCGCGATTATCCTCCGTCGCCAGGTCGTTTTCGCCGATATTGCTGTTGGAACCGATACCCACATAGAGCAGCCCCTGCGGGC
Organism: Sphingobium indicum B90A; assembly: GCF_000264945.2. Lineage (NCBI taxonomy): Bacteria > Pseudomonadati > Pseudomonadota > Alphaproteobacteria > Sphingomonadales > Sphingobiaceae > Sphingobium > Sphingobium indicum. The sequence continues at coordinate 1,676,847 of NZ_CP013070.1, read as the reverse complement.
TGGCGGCCAGGCTGCGCGTCCAGTGCATGTTGGGCGCCTGCGCGGGCAGGTTCAGGATCTTGCGCCCCTTGGCGGCGATCTTCGTCTCGCCTTCCTTGTACGGAAAGGCCATCAGCGCATCGGTATTGGCGACGTAGAGCGTGTCCCCGACCAGCGCCATGCCATAGGGCGAATTCAGCCCGGTCAGGAAAGCCGTCTTGGTTTCCGCCCGGCCGTCGCCATCGGCGTCGCGCAGCAGGGTGATGCGGTTGGCGGACGGCACGCCGGCCCCCGCCTTGTTCATCAGATAGTTCATCACCCGGTTGACGATGCCGCTTGTGGGCCGCGCCGGGCTGTTGGTTTCCGCCACCAGCGCGTCGCCATTGGGCAGTCGCAGCAGCGAGCGGGGATGGTCCAGCCCGTCCGCGAAGCGATCGACGCTGAGGCCCTTCGCGGGAACGGGCTTTTCCCCACCCTTCCACGGCACGGCCTCCGCGACGTTCATCGTCGGGATCATCTCGCTGCGGGGGCTGGTGAAAACCGGCTCCTTGCCCACATCGGCGCCGGCGGGAAGCCGCGCCGCGTCGCCCCGCGCGAAGTAGAAGAAAAGGCCGACGAGAATGGCCAGCGTGAGGATGGTGAGCGCGATCAGGTGCTTCTTCATGGCGTATCGTTTATGCTGGCCCATGGATGGTGGCAAGGCGCGCAAGTGCCCGATGCGGAGCTATTTTCCCCGGTCCCAGAGCCACAGCAGCACCGCGATCGCGATGCCCAGCGCCGTGCCCGCCAGCAGGCCGGCGCTCGGCTGGCCCATCAGGCCGCCGACGATGGTGCCGCCCAGGATGGTGAGCGCCAAAATGGCGCCTGCGCCGATCGGTTCTTTTCTGCCCTTGGTCATTCCGCGGTCCTTGCCACGCCCGGGGATGCATGGCCAGCGCTTTCCCGCCTGCGCCTTTTCAGGACAGCCTGTCCCACCCTGGGATGGCTGTGCCACGGCGGGACTTGGCTAATGGATCGTTCACCCTCGCAGGCCGCCCTCCGCCGTCGATGGGTGCGGCTGGCATGGGGATTGAACCGCGATCCCCACCGTCAGGGTGGGGACTTTGGGGGGCCAGGTCATGAACATGCCATATCTTTCGAATCGAAAGAGCTATGAGGACGCGGCAGAGCTGATGTCGCTGTTCGGCGACAATGCGGGCTATGAAGCGGCGGCGCGGGCCGACCGCAGCCGGGATCTGGGCAACCATATCCGTTTCTGCCACTGGCGGCAGATCGAGCGGCTGATCGTATTGCTGACCCATGAAGGGGCGATGGGCACGATCCATTGATCGGCGCTTCCGTCCCTTCGCCATGCCGAAGACCGGCGCGGCGAAGGGGCCGGATGCCGCCTTCAGAGCCGCAGGCCGGCGGTTTCCGGTAATCCCGCCAAGATGTTGAGGTTCTGCACGGCGGCCCCGGCCGCGCCCTTGCCCAGATTGTCGAGCGCCGCCACCAGCCGCGCCTGGCCGGTCGCCTCATTGCCGAAGACGAACAGCGCCAGCCGGTCGGTCGCGCCGACATGCTCCAGCCGGACCTGCGTCATCGCCGCGCTGTCCTCCAGCGCTTCCACGCCGACGATGGGCGATCCCGCATAGGCGGCGGCCAACGCCCCATGCACATCCGCCGCCGAAGGCGCGCCGGGCAGGGCGCGCAACTGCAACGGCACCTCCACGATCATGCCGCGATAGGCATTGGCCACGGCGGGGGCGAAGAGGGGCGGGTGCCGCAAGCCGGAATAGCGCTGCATTTCCGGCACATGCTTGTGCGCCAGCCCCAGCCCATAGGGCCGGAACGCGCTCGGCGCGTCCCCGGCGCCCTCATATTCCGCGATCATCGACTTGCCGCCGCCCGAATAGCCGGATGCGCCGGATACCGTCACCGGCCAGTCGACGGGCAGCAGTCCGGCGAGCACCAGCGGCCGCACCAGCGCCAGGAAACCCGTCGGCCAGCAGCCCGGATTGGCGACGAAGCGCGAATTCGCCAGCCTTTCCCGATGCCCCGGCTCCAGTTCGGCAAAGCCGTAGGTCCAGCCATCGGCCACCCGATGCGCCGTCGACGCGTCGATCACCCGCGTCCGGCCATTGTCGATCAGCGCCACCGCTTCGCGCGCCGCATCGTCGGGCAGGCAGAGGATGACGATGTCCGCCGCGTTCAGCGCGTCCCTGCGCGCCGACGCATCCTTGCGCCTGTCCGCGTCTAGCGTGATGATCGACAGTTCCGGTCGGCCCGCCAGCCGTTCGTTGATTTCCAAACCCGTCGTGCCGACGCCGCCGTCGATGAATATCCTTTGTGTCATGCGCCAATTCTCCGCCGCGCCGTCACGGGTTCCGCATGATCCGCCGCCAGCCGTCCGACGACGTCGGCCAGCGGCTCGATCACCACGCTCATCCAATAGGCGTTGGCATGTATCATGTTATGCTCGTCGGTCATGATGCCGACATGGCCGGGAAAGAAGACGAAGTCCCCTCGTCGGAGCGGCGCGCCGGGCGCGATGGGGGAACCGATCCCCTCGCGCTGAAGATCGGTGTCGCGGGGCGCCTTGATCCCGCACTGGCCGAGCGCCACCTGCACCAGGCCGGAGCAGTCGACGCCGCGATGCCCACGCCCGCCCCAGACATAGGGCTGGCCCAGATAACGCTCCGCCACCGCGACCCAGTCGCTTTCCAGCGCGTCGATCGCCGCAGCATGGCGCTTGTGCACATAGCCTTCGGCGCAGGCGTGGAAATCCCCCTGCGCCTCGGCCGCGAACTGCGCGCCGCGCGGCCAGTAATCGGCAATGGGGGACTTGATGTCGGCGGCGCTGAAAAGCGGGGCGGTGCCGGCGATCACGCGGCTGTTCGACACTTCCCGCACGTCCAGCGCATCGCGCCGGACATAGCCGACATAGCCGTCATGCCCGCAAAAGCCCCAGGCCCAGTCGGCCGTCACGTCCAGCGCGTGGAAGCTCTCCCCGCGCAGCAATTCGCTCACCGCCCGCGCCTTGGGCGTGTCGGACGCCAACAGGGGCGCGCCGGCGGCGACGCAGGTCAGTTCGACGGCGCGGGCATAATGGGCGGAAAACAGCACGCCCGCCAGCGCCAGGTCGGCCAGGTCGCCGCGCGCCGCATGGACCCGCGTGTCCAGCTTGACCGACCGGCCGTCCAGCTTGAATCGGATGCGTTCAGGCGGTGCGTTCCGCAGAGGAGAAGTTGAGGCGTTCATCGCGGCCGGTTCCTGCGATGAAATGGTGAAAGGCGTCAAGAAATTCCGCCCCTTTCGGGGTGCGGGTGATGAAAATATTGCGCCGGTCGGTGGAGTCCCGCTCCCGTCGCAGATAGCCCAGCGCCGATAATTTGTTGAGAGCGCGGGTGATGACCGGCTTCGACACGTTGAGCGCCTCCGCGAGTCCCCGCACCGTATGCGGCCCCGCGCCGATATAGACGGTCAGCATCAGCGCCATCTGCCGGTTGGTGAGGTCGGGCCTGCCCGACCGCACATAATCGACCAATGTGCGCATCCATTGGCCGAGCGGCTTCAAGCCGGGACGGTTCAGCTCTGCGGCTTCATTCTGGGCGGAGTGGGCATCCATGACCTCGTAACGCACGATAGCCAATCCGGTTGCGTAACGGCCTCGACAATCGCTTTCTTTTTACTTTTTGCGGCCGTAGCGCGCTTGCAGCATATGGAAGGCGGCGCGCAATCCCAGCGCCTCGCCCCCCTTCGGGCGTCCCGGCCGCGAAGCGGGGCGCCAGGCGAAGGTGTCGAGATGCACCCAAGGCACGGCGTCGGGCACGAAGCGCTTGAGGAACAGGGCGGCGGTGATCGCCCCGGCAAAGCCGCCTTCGCCCGCATTGTTGATGTCCGCCACGTCGGATTTGAGCATTTCGGCATAGCCGTCCCACAGGGGCAGGCGCCAGGTCGGATCATCCACCGCGGTCCCGGCCGCATCCATCTCCGCCGCGAGCGCCTCGTCATTGGCGAACAGGGCCGGGAGGTCCGGTCCCACCGCCACCCGCGCCGCCCCGGTGAGCGTCGCATAGTCGATGATGAGGTCCGGCTTGTCCTCTCCCGCCAGCGCCAGCGCGTCGCCCAGCACCAGCCGTCCCTCCGCATCGGTATTGCCGATCTCGACCGTCAGCCCCTTGCGCGAGCGCAATATGTCGCCGGGCCGGAAGGCATTGCCGGACACCGCATTCTCCGCCGCCGGGATCAGCAGGTGCAGCCTGACCGGCAGGCGCGCGCCCATGACGAGCTGCGCCAGCGCCAGGGCATGGGCCGCGCCGCCCATGTCCTTCTTCATCAGCCGCATGGCGGAGGACGGCTTGATGTCGAGGCCCCCGCTGTCGAAGCAAATGCCCTTGCCGACGACCGCGACCTTCGGGTGCCCGGGATCGCCCCAGCGCAATTCGATGAGGCGCGGCGCGAAGCGCTTGTCCGCCGCCTTGCCCACGGCATGGATCATCGGGAAGCCATGTTCCAGTGCGTCGCCCTTCGTCACCTTGCAGTCGGCCTCGAAGCGTTCCGCCACCTTGCGGGTCGCGGCTTCCAGTTCGGCCGGGCCCATGTCGGCCGCAGGCGTGTTGACGAGGTCGCGCACCAGCGCCACCGCTTCGGCCAGGCGCGCGGCGGCGTCGATCTGCGCCACTTCCGCGGTCAGCAGCACGCGCGCGCCCGATCCATTTTCTTCCCTGCGATAGCGGTCGAAGCGATATTGCGCCGTCAGCCATCCCAGCATCGCTGCCCCCGCCGCGCCCTCGGCCAGCCGATAGGCGCCTTCGGGCAAGGCCTCGGCCAGCCTGGCAAGGCACCATGGTCCCAGCTTCGCGGCGGAAGCGACGCCGGCCACCACCGACCAGTCCGCCGCCTCCTCGCCAGGCAGGATGGCGAATTCATGCGCCTTACCCCTGAATTTCTGGGCGGCCGCCAGGGCGCGTACCCGCTCCGGCTGGCTTCCCAGCCAGCTTTCCAGTCCTTGCGCATCCACGATCCGGATCGAACGGGCGGGTTGATTGTTGTCGGCTTTCAGCAGGTCGGAAAAATCGTTCATGCAATGTGTTTTGGAGAAAGGCGGCGGGTAAGAAAAGCGCAATCTTTCGTCGTCCGAGCGCCTCTTTCGACCGCGCCGTCATTTGCGTCGGACGGCGCGCGGGCATAGATTGAACGGAGTTAAAAGAAGGAGAGACAAGATGATGCACAGCGACGACGGCCGCCTTCAGGCCCTGCGCGCCCGCGCCTATGCGCTGGCGGAAAGCGGGCGTTTCGATGGAGCGCATGCGGTGGAGCAGGCATTGATAGCGGAAGGCTGGCCCAATGCCGGCGCGGCGCTTCAGAGCAGCTATGCGCGCAAGGCGATCAGCGAACGGTGCATGGCGGCGGCCAAGGCCCATTGATGCACGGGATCGAGGGGAGGGGATTGGCGGGACTGCCCCTGGCGGCGGTCCTGCTGCTTTGCGCCTGTTCGCCTTCGAAGGGCGCGAAGAATGGGGACGAGGCGGCTCTGCCGGGCAATGACGTCGCGGCCAGCAATTTCGCGAACCGCATGTCCGGCCAGCCGGAGCCGCCGTCGCCCGCCCAACCGTTCGAGCAGAAGGAGAAGACCGATCTGCTCGAATTCGCCTATGCCTATCCCGCGCAGGCCGCGCAGATACCCGTCCTGGCGGAGAGGTTCGGCAATGCGCTGAAGGTCGGGAAAGCGGATGCGCTGAAAATGGCGCGCGAAGACCGGAAGGCCGCCAGGGAGGCCGACTATCCCTTCCGGGCGCATTCGCTCGAAACCCGCTGGACCGTGGCCGCCGACACGCCGCGCTTCCTGGCGCTCCGATCGGAAAGCTACGTCTATACCGGCGGCGCGCATGGCATGACGGGCTATGAGGCGTTGCTGTGGGACAAGGCGCGCAAGCGGGAGACGGCGGTCACGGCGTTGATGACCTCCCCCGCCGCCTTCGCGGCCGCCATCCGGGACCGCTTCTGCGACGCGTTGGACAAGGCCCGCGCCGAAAAGCGAGGCGCTCCGGTGAAGCGCAGCGATGACGACGACTTCACCAAATGCATCGATCCGATGCAGCAGGTGCTGGTGCCGACATCGAAGGACGGCAAGCTGGTCGACGGCGTGACCGTCGTCATCGGTCCCTACAGCGCCGGTCCCTATGCCGAGGGCAGCTATGAGATCGCGCTGCCGGTGGACGCGGCCATGCGCAAGGCGATCAAGACGGAATATCAGGACGCCTTTGCGGCGGCGGAATGACGCTGCCCCCCACAATGGGCCGTGCCCCTGCGAAGGCGGGAGTCCAGCTATGACGTCGGAACTGGGTTCCTGCCCTAGCAGGAACATGGTGCCCTAAACCGACGGCACTCCGTAAAGGTCATGCTCGTCCGCATCCTCGATCAGCACGTTCAGGATGCTGCCCGGCGCCAGCCCTTCTCCTACATCGCGCAGGAAGACATTGCCGTCGATCTCCGGCGCGTCGGCCTGGCTGCGCGCCGTGGCGCCGATGGAGCCGTCCTCGTCCGCTTCGCCCACCTCGTCGATGATGACGGGCAGCACGCGGCCCACCTTCGCCTGCAAGCGGGCGGCGGAGATGGCGGCGGTCCTTTCCATGATCCGCTGGTATCGTTCTTCCTTGACCTCCTCCGGCACCGCGCCGGGCGGGTCGTTGGCCGCCGCGCCCTCGACCGGCTCGAAGCGGAAGGCGCCCACGCGGTCGAGTTGCGCCTCGCCCAGCCACTGGAGAAGATAGTCGAAATCCGCCTCCGTCTCGCCGGGGAAGCCGACGACGAAGGAGGAACGGATCGCGATGTCAGGGCAGATGTCCCGCCATTTGCGGATGCGGTCCAGCACCTTCGCTTCGTTCGCCGGGCGCCTCATGGCCTTGAGGACCGAAGGCGCGGCATGCTGGAACGGGATGTCGAGATAGGGCGTCAGCAGCCCCTCGGCCATCAGCGGGATCACATGATCCACATGGGGATAGGGATAGACATAGTGCAGCCGGACCCAGGGCGGCGTGCCCTCCGCGGTGCGAAGCTGCCCCAGCTCGCGGGCCAGGTCGGTCATGTGCGCGCGAACCTCGCGTCCCTTCCATTGGCGCGCCTCATGCCGGGTGTCGACCCCGTAAGCGGAGGTGTCCTGGCTGATGATCAGCAGTTCCTTCGTTCCGGCATGCACCAGCTTTTCCGCCTCGCGCAGCACGGCGTCGATGCGCCGGCTGGCCAGGTCGCCGCGCAGCGAGGGGATGATGCAGAAGGAGCAGCGATGGTTGCAGCCTTCCGAAATCTTGAGATAGCTGTAGTGGCGCGGCGTCAGTTTCAGCCCGCCCTCCGGCACCAGGTCGACGAAGGCGTTGGGTATGGGCGGCGAGGCTTCATGCACCGCGTTCACCACGGCCTCATATTGATGCGCGCCGGTCACGGCCAGCACCTGCGGGAATTTTGCGCGGATCAGTTCCGCCTCATTGCCCATGCAGCCGGTGACGATGACGCGGCCATTCTCCGCGATCGCCTCGCCAATGGCTTCCAGCGATTCCTCCTTGGCCGAATCCAGGAATCCGCAGGTATTGACCAGCACGACGTCGGCGCCGGCATAGTCTGCGGACATCTGATAGCCGTCGGAACGCAGCTTGGTCAGGATGCGCTCGCTGTCGACCAGCGCCTTGGGACAGCCCAGCGACACCATGCCGACCTTCGGCGCTTCGGGAATTTTGGTTGCCATGATCGGCGCGCACATAGGGATTTTTGCGCCCAATGTCACGGGGCCACGCAAAAGCCCTCGGAATCAGGCCGGCGCGCGTGCCTGCCCGGCCGCATCGCCCCGAACGATCTCTATGATGAGATCGCCGGTCTGGAGCTTCGCCGCTTCCTCCTCCCAGAAACCGATGGCGCGTTCCTGACGATGGATGCGCACGCCCAGGCCCGTCCGGATGTCGGACAGCGGCCGCCCGATCTCCTCCGGCAGAACGAAGCGTTCGTTCAGCTTCACCTGACCGCCCGAAGCGGCAAGGTCCGACATGTAATCCGCGATATGCTGGCCGCTGGTGCTGCCCGCCAGCAGCAGCCCGGCGAAGCTGACCGGATTGATCACCGTGGTCGCGCCGGCCTGCCGCGCGGGCAGTTCGTTGTCCTCGTTGCGCACGACGATGCTGATGGGCAGGCGAGGGGCCAGGTGCCGCGCCGTCAGCGTGATCAGGATGGAGGTGTCGTCCCGCCCGGCCGACACGATCATCGTCCGCGCCCGGTGGATCGCCACATCGTTCAACGTCCGGTCCCGCGTCGAATCGCCGCATAATATGTTGCAGCCCAGCGCTTCGGCCTCCGCCAGCGCCTTTTCGACCGGATCGACCACCACGATCTCCCGCGGGTCGACGCCCCGCGCCAGCAATTCCCGCACCGCCTCGGCCCCGCTGGTGCCAAAGCCGGTGACGACGATGTGATTGTGCAGATCGGCCTGAATGCGAGCCATGCGCCACCTGTAGAGGATGTTGCGGAAGAAGAGATTATAGGCCGTGCCCAGAAAGATCAGCCATACGAACAGGCGGATCGGCGTCACCAGCAAAGCCTCGAACAGCCGGGCTTCCGGGCTGACCGGCACGATGTCGCCATAGCCGACCGTCGTCACCGTGACCGTGGTGAAGTAGAGCACGTCGATGAAGCTGATCCGGTTGTCTAGATTGTCCTTCAATCCGTCCCGGCCGACCCAGTGGATCAGCAGCACCAGCCCGATCAGGCCGAAGACCAGCGCCACCCGCCAGCCGAGATCGGCCCAGATCGGCAGCGAAGACCGCCGCCGCAGGAACCCCGCCGCGCTGGACGGCGGCCGGACGGGCATGATCCTCATCGGGCCTTTTCTTCGATGATGTCGAGCGGAAGCGTCGCGGGAACGGCAAGGGCAGGAAAGCGAAGAAGGACCATCCACGACATCGCCACGTCTTTAGCCCCCTGGTCCCGCCATGGCTAGATCGCGTTCGGATCGACGGGCAAGCCGCATGTCCCTGCGCAGGAACACGCCGTCAGCCCATCTGTCCTCCGAAGGCCTGCGCCGTCGCCGCCATCGCGCTGTCCTGCGTCAGGTCGTAATGCAGGGGCGTCACCGTCACATAGCCTTCGGCAATGGCGGCCAGGTCGCTCCCCTCCGGCACGGCGTCGCTCTTGCCGAGGCCGAACCAGTAATAATCATAGCCGCGCGGATCGGTGCCGTGGATGATCTTGGTCCGGTCCACATCGTGAAAGCCCTGCCGCACCACGCGAATGCCCTTCACGGCTTCGGCATCGACCGCCGGAAAGTTCACGTTGAACAGCATCCGGGGGCTGGCCGGCATGGCGATGAGCGGGCGCAACACCCGCTCGCCCCAGGCCCGCGCCGCAGCGAAGGGCACGGCGTCGCCCATCCCCTCCCGCGCATAGACCTGGCTGAGCGCGATCGACCTGATGCCGGAGATCGCGCCCTCCATCGCGGCGGACACCGTGCCGGAATAGGTCACGTCCTCCGCCAGGTTGGCGCCGCGATTGACGCCCGACAGCACCAGGTCGGGCTTCGCATCCTTCATCAGATGGCCGACCGCCATCATCACCGCGTCGGTGGGCGTGCCCGTGACGCTGTAATGTTTCTCGCCATGCTGGCGGACGCGCAAGGGGCGCGTCAGCGTCAGGCTGTGGCCGGCGCCGGACTGCTCCTCGCTGGGCGCGACAATCCAGATGTCGTCGGACAGCGTGCGCGCAATCTCCTCCAGCACGGTCAGGCCCGGAGCATGAACCCCATCGTCATTGGTGAGCAGGATGCGCATGTCCTTGAAATCCGTTCGCTTCGAGCGAAGTCGAGAAGCTCATTCACCCCGTTTCTCGACTTCGCTCGAAACGAACGGGGCAGGCGAATTACGAATGCCGCAACCGCGTCAGGCCGCCCATATAGGGGGCCAGCACCTCCGGCACGATCACGCTGCCGTCCTCCTGCTGGTAATTTTCCAGCACCGCCACCAGCGTCCGCCCCACGGCCAGGCCCGACCCGTTCAGCGTATGCAGGAAGCGCGTATTCTTCTCGCCCTCCGGCTTGTAGCGGGCGTTCATCCGCCGCGCCTGGAAATCGCCGCAGTTGGAGACGGAACTGATCTCGCGATAGGTCTGCTGGCTGGGCAGCCACACCTCCAGATCCCAGGTCTTGCGCGCCCCGAAACCCATGTCGCCGGTGCAGAGCAGCATCTTGCGATAGGGCAGGCCCAGCGCCTGCAACACGCCCTCGGCCGCCGCGCACATGCGCTCATGTTCGGCCTCCGATTCCTCCGGCTTGCAGATCGCGACCAGTTCGACCTTCTCGAACTGATGCTGGCGGATGAAGCCGCGCGTGTCGCGCCCGGCCGAACCCGCCTCCGACCGGAAACAGGGCGTCAGCGCGGTCAGCCGGAGCGGCAGGCTCTCTGTCGGCACGATCTGCTCGCGCACGAGGTTGGTGAGGGAAACCTCCGCCGTGGGAATCAACCAGCGCCCGTCGGTGGTCCTGAACAGATCCTCCGCGAATTTCGGCAACTGCCCCGTGCCGAACAGCGCCTCGTCCTTCACCAGCAGCGGCGGATTGACCTCCTCATAGCCATTCTCGCCCGACTGGCGGTCCAGCATGAACTGCGCCAGCGCCCGGTGCAGCCGCGCCATCTGTCCGCGCAGCGCAGTGAAGCGCGCGCCGGAAAGCGCTGCGCCGCCCTCGAAATCCAGCCCCAGCGCCGGACCGAAATCGGCATGATCCTGCGGCGTGAAGGGGAAGCTGCGCGGTTCGCCCCACCGCGCCACCTCGACATTCTGGGTCTCGTCTTCCCCCGGCGGCACGTCGTCCGCCGGCAGGTTGGGGATCGCCGCCAGCCGCGCCGCCAGCGCCTCGCCGATTTCCCGATCCTCCGCCTCCAGAGCGGGCAGGTTTTCCTTGAGCGCGGCGACTTCGGCCTTCAGCGCCTCTGCCGTCGCCATGTCCTTCTGCGCCATCGCCTGGCCGATGGCCTTGCTCGCCTCATTGCGGCGCGCCTGGCCCTGTTGCAATGCGGTCTTGATTGCGCGGCTCCGCTCGTCGAGCGCCAGCAGTTCCGCGCTCAGCGGCTCCAGGCCGCGCCGCGCCAGTCCAGCGTCGAAAGCGGCGGGATTTTCGCGAAGGAAACGAATGTCGTGCATGGGTCAGCCCTATGCCGTTCTGCGACCAGCCGCGCAACCCTGCTCACCGCCGTCCGTTGGTCATGGACTCAGGCGTTGAAGAGAGAGGAACCGGACGATGCAGATAGACCATGGCGCGATGGTGCTGGTGGCCGACGGGCGCAAGATGCTGTTCTTTCGCAACAAGGGCAGCCCGGACTTCCCCAACCTGGAAACGGAAGAGGTGAAGCAGCAGGACAATCCCCCCGACCGCGAACAGGCATCCGACGGCACGGGGCGCGGACCCAATTCGGTCGCCAGCCATCGCGGCTCCGTCGAGCAGACCAATTTCCACGATCTGGAGGAATCGCGCTTTGCCGCCGAGGCGGCAGAATTGCTCAAGCGCCGGGCGCTCGCCAATGATTTCGAGAAGCTGATCGTCGTCGCGCCGCCCACCGCTCTGGGCGAGATGCGCAAACATTATCACAAGGAGGTGCAGAACCGGCTGGTGGGCGAGATCGCCAAGGATCTGTCGAACCATCCCGTGCCGGAAATCGAGCGGATCATCGCGACGAGCTGAAACCCAATCCGACCGGCGCTCCCCCCGGATCGCCGGCCGGATCGCCCCGCGGTTAACCCTCGGCGCCCGCCTTGGCGCGGGCGAACCGCTTGCGCGCCAGCAGGGCCGCAGCGCCCGCCCCGAACAGCAGCACCATCGGCGGCGCCGGCACATCGGTCGGCGGCGGCGGATGATGATGGTCGCCGCCCGACGAGCTGGAGGATGAGGAGGTCGAAGAGGAGGTGGAGGACGACGTCGAGCTGCTGGTCGACGAACTGGTCGAAGAGGAACTGGACGTCGAGCTGGATGTCGAGGAACTGCTGGTCACATTGCCGCTGGAGGTGGAGACGTTGCCCGAGGAGGTCGACACATTTCCCGACGAGGTCGACACGTTGCCGGACGACGTCGACACATTACCCGAAGAGGTGGAGACCCCGCCCGTGGACGTCGACACGCCGCCCGTCGATGTCGAGACGCCGCCGGTCGAGGTGGAAACGCCGCCGGTGGTCGAGCTGGTCGAACTGGTGATGCCGCCGGTCGAGCTGCTGGTGGAGGAGATCACCACCGATCCGCCCGAACCGCCGCCGCTGCCGCCGAAGAAGCCGCCGAAGAACCCGCCGCCGCCAAAGCCGGGACCGCCCGCCAGCACGACCGGCGCGCCGCCGCCACCGCCGCCGGACATGACCGGCATTTCCGCCGCCGCGACGGGCGCGGGCAGGGGGATGGGCGCGGCCTGGGTGGTCACCGTCACCGTCTGCGGCGCGCAGGACACCGTCTTCACCACGCGCTGCACCTTGCGAACGGCATAATGCTTGCGCGGCGCCGCCTTGACGCTTTTCGTGCTCTGGACCCCTGCCGGACGCGCGCTTTCGGCGACGTGAACCGCGCCGCCGCCGATGATCGCGCCGCCGGCGGCGCAAGCGCATAATTTAGCCAATGCCATCCGTACCGACATAGGTTCCACTCTTGTTTGTCTTCGGCCCGGCGCTCTCGTCACTGCGTCGCGCAATAACGGAAGCGGGGTCGTTCCCTGTTGCCAACAACGCAAAACAAAACGTTAACTTCAATGGCGTTAACTCTGAATATCGGGGTCAAGTCGAGGAAAAAACTAATAAAATATGAGCATATATGGTTAACGTCCCATAGTGAGACGGCGGCCGGCCGCTTGGTCGATACGCCCCGTCCATTTTCTTTTATCATCGCCTAGTGCTTGGGAATCGCGAACTTTCCGGGGATAAAACGCGCCGCGATGCGCGGTCGGCGCGCCGCAAGACCGATTGCCCGCTTGTCTCAGGCCGTGGCGCTGGCTATTAGGCGCCGTCAACCACAAGTCACGGATACCCCGGCACTTTCAGCATCGGGGATCCCGCGAGTCGGAGAGCCAGATGGCATCGGTCCTGAATTCCGATAAAGACGGCCAAAATCCGCCGAAATCGGCTGTAACACTCCCACCCGACTATCGTCCTTCCGCAGACGAAGAGTTCATGAACCCGCTCCAGTTGGAATATTTCCGGCAGCGCCTGTGGGACTGGAAGAAGCAGATACTGGCCGAAGCGGAAGGGACATTGGCCGTCCTGCAGAACGAACCGCTCCGGGAGCCCGACCTCAACGACCGCGCATCCAGCGAGACCGACTGGTCGATCGAACTGCGCACCCGGGACCGCCAGCGCAAGCTCATCTCCAAGATCGACGCCGCGCTTCGCCGCATCGACGAGGGCGAATATGGCTATTGCGAAGTGACCGGCGAACCGATCTCGCTGGGCCGCCTGGAGGCCCGGCCGATCGCGACCATGACGGTCGAGGCGCAGGAACGGCACGAGCGGCAGGAAAAGGTCTCTCGCGACGATTAACCTTTTGTCCATGCCGCCATGGCAGGGTCGCCGGGAATTCCAGTGATCTTGCAGGGCGTTGTCGATGGATAGCAATCAGGATGATGGTGGCCGCGGCCCGGCGCGTTCCGGCCCGCGCGACAGCCTTTTCCTGCTCACCAATCTGAGTTCGGCGGACGGCGCTCCGCTCGGCCGCGCGCGGGTCCGCAATCTTTCCGCGACCGGCCTGATGGCCGATTGCGAGCGCGCCATACCAACCGGCCTGCGCATCCGTTTCGACCTGCGCGGCATCGGGCAGGTCAACGGTTCCGTCATCTGGTCGCGCGAAGACCGGATCGGCATCGCCTTTGACGAGCAGATCGATCCGCAACTGGCCCGTCGGCCGGTCTCCAGGCCGGAAGGGCAACGCACGGTGCCCGATTATCTGCGCCAGCGACGGTTCATTCGTTGAGCGGTTTTATGTGACTTTGGCAAGAATTGGCCCATTGCGGCCATTGGCCTGTCCCCGGACCCTTCGGCAAGCTCAGGACAGGCTTGATCCGGGGTTCCGCTGCCTTGGGCTGGGTGCTGTTTACGAGAAAAGCGGGACCCCGGGTCAAGCCCGGAGTGACGAATAGGGGGCACGTCCGCCTTCCCCAAAATCCGTACCAAAGCAGTTCGGCCCGACCTTCGAAAAAAAAAGCCCCGCAGGCCGTCTGGCCCCGGAGCCTTCCAATCATCCGTCACCTTTGGAAAAGGGCAGGATCGGCGGCAAGGGACCGCCGATCCATGCCTTTCGCACAGGCGTCACCGCTGTCAGTGTTGCGCCTCCATTTCCTCCTTCAGCCGCAGCTTCTGCTTCTTGAGCGATGCCACCAGGATCGCGTCGGGCATGGGACGACTCGTCTCCGCCTTGATTCGCGCCTCAAGCCCGGCATGCTTGGCTGAAAGAGCTGAAATGTGGCTGTTTTCCATGACATTCTCCTTACGAGGGCAATGGATGAACGAGTAGATCACGATTCGCCGGCCGAGTCTTCGGGCGATTCGCGCTTTGCGACGGGCCGCCCTGAAATTTGCGATGGTTCGTGCCGGCCTGCCGGGCTATCAAGGGGCGATGGGACGGCAATCGGTGCGAAAGTAGGTGTAGGGTGAGCCGCGAAGACATCATGCGTCGGCTGGAATTGCTGCGAATCGAGCATCGCGACCTGGACAGCGCCATTGGCGCCCTGGTCGACTCCGGTTCGGGCGACCAGATGCAGGTCGCGCGCCTCAAGAAGCGGAAATTGCGCCTGCGCGACGAAATGGCGCTGCTGGAGGACCAGCTCGTCCCCGACATCATCGCCTGAATGGCGGGGCGGATTATGGCCGATGCGATCCCGACTGATCCTCAATGAGACAATTCGGGGTTAACGGGGCCGCATCGGGACTGACAAGGCGTCCGCTCTATGGCACATATCCGCCATGAAACTCGCCGCTTCTCTTGACCAGGGCCTGCATCGCCGCCTGGTCGACGGTCTCTATGTCGAAGCCATGGTCATGGCGGACGAAGCGCGCGCCTATTTCGACCTTCGCGACGGGGGCGACGCGGATGTCGACGATCCGGTCCGTCGCGTCGCCTTCGCCTGCGAATCGCTCAAGGTGACGACCCGCCTCATGCACATCATCGCCTGGTTGCTCAGCCAGCGGGCCTGGCAGCGCGGGGAACTCAGCGATGCGGAGATGCTGGACGAGAAATATCGCCTCGGCCACGCCGCGACCACCGATCCCTCGGTGGTCGGCGGCTTCCCCTTCGCCGCCCGCGCCCTGATAGACGGCAGCGAGGATCTTTACGAACGCGTCGCCCGCCTTCAGGATCGCATGGCGCGCCCGCGTGCGCAGGCCGAACCCAATCCCGCCCGCGCCCTGATGGATCGCCTCAACGCCGCCTTCTGATGCGCCGTAATGGGCCAGTCGCGGCCTTTGAGCGCCCAGGCGACGTTCGTTTCCTGTCCCCGCCCACGCTCCAGCCGGAATCGCCGCACAGCCTGTCCCGCCATGATCTTGGGGGCTGGCCATCTGCCCGATATCTGGTCTAGATCAGCGATATGAACATCGGTTTGCGGACCTGCCGCCGCATTTCAGGCCTGCCGCAAGCTGCTCTGCTCGTGCCGCTGCTTCTGCTCGCGCCCGCCGCTCATGCGCAGGCGGAGCCGCAGCCGGGCGCGCAGCCGGTTCCCGATCAGCCCGATCCCGACCTGGCCCCCATGCCGGACATCGGCGTCGACTGGCCCGACATGGGGCAGCCCGACATCGTCACGCCGATGGTCGAACTGCCGCCCCAGCCCTCCGATGCGCCGCAGCAGGCGGTCGCCCCCGAAGCCATGGAGGAACCGGCCGAGGAGACCCCCACCCATACCCAGACGGGCGCGGACACGGGTGAGGAGCGCCGCTACACCGTCGCGCTGGATGGCGTGGAGGAGATTGCCGACGCCCGGTTCACCAGTCGCTTCAACGAATTGTCGGTGCTGCGCCAGGGGGAGGGGAAGCCTGCCAACCTTGCCCAGATCAACCGCCGGATCAAGGAGGACAGCGACCTGCTCGACCGCCTGCTGCGCGCCAAGGGCTATTATGCGGCGCGCATTCGCGGCGCTGCGGCGCCGCCGCCGGCGGGCAGCGACAGGCTGGCCGTCACCTTCCGGATCGTGCCGGGCGCTCGCTATCTGCTGTCGTCCGTCGAACTGAAGGGCCTGGAAAGCACCGGCGAGCGCGAGGCGAAGTTGCGCGCCGCCTTTCCTCCCGGGCCAGGCGATCCGGTCGACGCCGACGCCATCCTGGCCGGGCAGCAATCCCTGGCCGTCGCGCTGCTCGAAAACGGATTTCCCTTCGGCAAGGTCGAGGAACCGGAAGTCCGCATCGATCATGAGGAGCGAAAGGGCGATCTGGACATCGTCGTCAATCCGGGCGCCTACCGCACCTTCGGCAGGATCGTCATGGCCAATGACGCGCTGTTCAGCGCCCGCCATGTCCAGCGCATCGCCCGCTTCCGCCCCGGCGACACCTATATGGCGTCGGACGTCGAGGATCTGCGGCAGGCGCTGGTGGCCACCGGACTCGTTTCTTCCTTGACCATGACGCCCAGGGACGCGGGGGACGGCGAGCATGTCGACCTGGCCATAGACGCCCGGCCCGCGCCGCTGCGCACCATCGCCGGGGAACTGGGTTACGGCACGGGGGAGGGTTATCGCGCGGAGGTGAGCTGGACGCACCGCAACTTCTTCCCGCCCGAAGGCGCGGTGACCCTGCGCGGCGTGATCGGCACGCAGGAGCAGACGGCATCCTTCACCTATCGCCGCAACAATTTCCGCCGCCGCGACAATGTGCTGACGGGCCTGCTTTCCGTCAGCAACATCAAGCGCGATGCCTATGACGCGCGCACCATCACCCTGTCGGGCGTGCTGGAGCGGCAAACCAACATATTGTTCCAGAAGAAATGGGTCTGGCGCATCGGCGGCGAACTGATCGCTTCGGACGAAGCGGATGCGTTCAGCAACGGCAACCGCCGCACCTTCCTGATCGGCGCCATCCCCTTGAGCCTCACCTATGACGGCAGCGACGACCTGCTGAATCCCAGTCGGGGTTTTCGCCTGGGCGGCCGCGTCAGTCCCGAACTGTCCTTCCAGAACAGCACCTTCGGCTATGCCCGCGTGCAGCTCGACGGCAGCGTCTACCGGCCGATGAACGACCGCATCGTGCTCGCCGCCCGCGCCCGTTTCGGCACGATCCTGGGGTCCACGGTGGACCGGATCGCGCCATCGCGGCGCTTCTATGCTGGCGGCGGCGCGTCGGTGCGCGGCTATGGCTATCAGGCGATCGGCCCACGCTACGGCCCCGGCGACGATCCGGTCGGCGGCAAGAGCCTGGCGGAATTCTCGCTGGAATCGCGCATCCGATTCGGCGATTTCGGCGTCGTGCCCTTTGTCGATGCCGGCAATATCTCGACCAGCTTCCTGCCGCGCTTCCGCGACCTGCGCATCGGCGCGGGGCTGGGGGTGCGCTATTACAGCAGCTTCGGCCCGATCCGCATCGATGTCGGCACGCCGCTCAATCCGCAGTCGGACGATCCCAAGGTCGCGGTCTATGTCTCGCTGGGGCAGGCCTTCTGATGGCCGTGGAGACGCCCGCGCCGCGCCGCCGCCGCGCCTGGGACGGCCGCTGGCAGCGCTGGGTCGCGGGCGTGATCGCGATGCTGCTGCTGATCGTCGCGGGCACGCTGGCCTGGCTCGACACCGCGCCCGGCCATCGCTTCCTCGTCGCCCGCATCGCGAAGATCAGTCCGCCTTCGGGCCTGCGCATCCATGTCGACCGGATCGACGGCAGCATCTACCGAAAGGCGGTCCTTCACGGCCTGACCCTGTCCGATCCCAAGGGCGCGTTCCTGGACGCGCCGCGAGTGGAACTGGACTGGTGGCCCTTCGCCTGGCTTTCCAACCGGCTCGACATCGACCGGCTCGTCATTCCGCGGGCGACCCTGCACAAGCTGCCCAGGCTCAACCCCAGCGAGCGCGAGGGGCCGATCCTGCCCGGCTTCGACATCCGGTTGATGCAATTTTCGGTCGGCCGCCTCACCATCGACCGGCGCGTCACCGGGAAAATCCAGCAGGCGACGCTTTCCGGCGACGCCGATATTCGCGGCGGCCGCGCCATTATCGACCTGTCCGCCCGCGTGCTGAATAGGGAGGACGCGCTCAACATCGCGCTCGACAGCCGGCCCGACGACGACAGGTTCGACCTGGACGTCACGGTCAATGCGCCCAGGGGCGGCGTGCTGGCGATCATGGCCGGGCTCAGGCAGGACGCCAATCTGCGCATCCAGGGGCGGGGAAGCTGGACCCGCTGGGACGGGCGCCTCGCCGCCACGCTGGACAGCGAGCCGGTCGTTGACCTGAAGCTGGCGGCCCGCAGCGGCGCCTATGCCGCGACCGGCACCATCGAGGGGCGCGCCATGGCCGGGCAAGGCCTTGTCCAGCGTCTCTCCGCGCCGCGCCTGGCCATGCAGGCAAGCGGATCGATGGCCGACCGGGTGATCGACGGCAAGCTCTCGCTCCGTTCCGCCGCCATCGATCTCGACGCGGACGGCGCCATCGACCTGCGCAACAATGCGTTCGACAATCTGCTGGTCGATGTGAAGCTGGCGCGCCCGCAGGCTTTGCTCAAATCGATGGGCGGCCGGGATGTCGCGGCCCGAGTCCGGCTGGACGGCCCGCTCTCCGGTTTCGGCTATGAATATCTGCTCACCGCCAGGCAACTCGCCTTCGGCAAGACGGTGATCCACGATGTCCGCGCCGACGGCAAGGGGCGCAGGGCGAAAGGCGGCCCGGCGCTGATCCCCGTCCATCTGCGCGCCCGGCGCCTGGACGGCCAGGGTCCGCTGGTCGAGGGCATCATCCGCAATTTCGACCTGGACGGCGTGTTGCAACTCAGGAACCAGCAGATCGTCAGCAATCCGATGACGGTGCGATCCGACAAGCTGCGCGGCAGGCTGCTTTTCCTCGCGGACCTGAAATCCGGCCGCTACGACATCGGCCTGGACGGCCAGATCAGCGGCCTGGCCATTCGCGGCCTGGGCATCGTCGACCTGACGTCGAAGCTGCGCGCCGTGCCCGGCGCGCGGGGCGCCTTCACCCTGAGCGGCAATGCGATGGCGCGGATGCGGCGGCTGGACAATGGCTTCCTGCGTTCGCTGGGCGGCGGCCTGCCGGTATTGCGCAGCGGCCTGTCCCTTGGGCCGGACGGCCAGCTTCGGTTCACTGACCTCCGCCTCCAGGCGCCGCTGCTGACGCTCTTGGCCAAGGGCTATCGTCGGCATGACGGCACGTTCCATTTCGAAGGAAACGGCCAGCACGGGAGCTATGGTCCGCTGCGCCTGACGCTGGACGGCAGGATCGACCGCCCTACCGTCGATGTCGTGCTGCAAAGTCCGTTGAAGGCGCTGGGCGTCACCGACCTGCACGCCCATCTGGTTCCCGATGCGGCAGGCTATGGCTTCACGGCTGAGGGGGGATCGACCCTCGGTCCCTTCACCGGAAACGGCGTGATCCTGCTGCCGCCGGGGGGCCAGGCCATCGTCCGCATCGCCCGCGTCACCGCATCGGGCGTCAGCGCCAGCGGCGACCTGCGCCCGGTGACCGGCGGCCTGGACGGCGTGCTGAACGTCGGCGGCCCGGTGACCGGCACCGTCGCCTTCGCCCCGGTAAACGGCGTGCAGCAGTTGAAGCTCGCCCTCGCCGCCACCGACGCCAGTTTCGACGGCCCGACCAGCATCGCCTTGCGCCGGGGCAAGCTGGACGCGACGATCCTGCTCGACCCTTCCGGCACGACGATCGGCGCCACGGCGCAGGCGCGGGGCCTGCGCGTCGGCGCGATCCAGATCGGGCGCCTTGCCGCCACTGCCGATCTGGTCGACGGCAGCGGCAAGGTGACGGCCAGCCTTTCCGGCCAGCGCGGCCGCCTCTTCGACCTCAGCGGCGAGGCGCAGGTCACGCCCGGTCGCATCCAGCTTCAGGCCGGCGGCACTGTCGACAAGCGGCCGATCAAGCTCAATCGCCCGGCCATATTCACCCGCACGCAGGACGGCTGGCGGCTCGATCCCGCATCGGTCGGCTTTGCGGGCGGCTCGCTCCAGCTCGGCGGGGAACTCAGCGGCCAGACCACCAGCATGGAGGCGCGGCTGCAAAGGCTGCCGCTTTCGCTGCTGGACGTCGCCTATGACGATCTGGGCCTCGGCGGCACGGCGACCGGCTCGCTCAGCTATGTCCACACTCGCGGCGGCATGCCCACCGGCAGGGCGGACCTGCGCGTGCGCGGCCTGTCCCGATCCGGCCTGTCCCTAAGCTCCCGCCCGGTCGATGCAGGGGTGAACGCGGTCCTGACCCATGACCGGCTGGCCACCCGCATGATCTTCGTCGCGGACGGCCAGACCATCGGCCGCGCCCAGGCATTGCTGACGCCGCTGGGCGTCGAAGGCAGCCTGGTGGATCGGCTCAACCGCGCGCCCCTGTTCGCGCAGCTTCGCTACAACGGCACCGCCGACACGCTCTGGCGCCTGACGGGCGTGGAGATCGTCGACATATCCGGCCCGGTCGGCGTCACCGCCGATGCGCGGGGCACGCTGGGCAACCCCGTCATCACCGGATCGCTGGCGACCGGCAATGCCGCGATCAACAGCCCCGTCACGGGCATGCGCCTGCACGGCGTCAGGGCGCGGGGCCGCTTTTCCGGCGCGCAACTGGTCATGACGGATTTCGCCGCCACCGCGCAAAATGGCGGCAGCGTCACCGGCACCGGCAGCTTCACCTTTATGGGGCTTGCGGGCGTCGGCATGGACCTGCGCCTCCAGGCGGAAAATGCCGCGCTCCTCGAACGGGACGACATCGCCGCCACCGTCACCGGCCCGATCACCATCGGGTCCACCGGCAAGGGCGGCACCATTGGGGGCGACCTGATCCTCAACCGCAGCCGCTTCACCATGGGGCGCGCCGCCGCCGTGGCGCAGATCCCTGAACTGCGCGTCATAGAGATCAACCGTCGCGGCGACGAGATAGAGCGGCCCCGCACCAGCATTCCCTGGAATCTCGCGATCAAGGCGCGCGCCCGCAACCGCCTGACCGTCACGGGCCTTGGCCTGGAGAGCGAATGGCGCGCCAATCTGGACATTGGCGGCACCGTCGCCAGCCCGGCCATCGCCGGCACCGCCGATCTTGTCCGCGGCACCTATGATTTTGCCGGCCGCCGCTTCGACCTCAAGGAAGGCAAGATCCAGTTCGACGGCCGCACCCCCGTCAACCCGACGCTCGACATCGATGCGGAGGCGAATGTGAGCGACCTCACCGCCACCATCCATGTCGGCGGCACCGGCCTCAAGCCCGCGATCAGCTTCACGAGCGTGCCCGCCTTGCCGCAGGACGAACTGCTGTCCCGCATCCTCTTCGGCACGTCGATCACCAACCTGTCCGCGCCCGAAGCGCTGCAACTCGCCTCGGCCGTGGGTTCGCTCCAGGGGCAGGGCGGCCTCGACCCGATCAACGCCGTGCGCAAGGCGGCGGGGCTGGACCGGCTGCGCATCATCGCCGCCGATCCGACGCAGGGGCAGGGCACCTCCATCGCGGCGGGCAAATATCTGACGCGCAAGACCTATGTGGAACTGATCACCGACGGGCAGGGCTATTCCGCGACCCGCATCGAATATCAGGTCACGCGCTGGCTCTCGCTGCTCGGCGCCATATCCACCCTTGGCCGCGAAAGCGCCAATGTCCGCGTCTCCAAGGATTATTGACCGTGCCCAGATCCCGCATCGACGCAGCCGCCGCGATCAGCGTCATGGACCTGTTCACCATCGGCATCGGGCCGTCCAGTTCGCACACGGTCGGGCCGATGCGCGCCGCGCTGATGTTCATGGATTCGCTGCCCGCCTTACCGGCCCGCGTGCAATGCGAACTCTACGGGTCGCTCGCCCTCACCGGAAAGGGGCACGCGACCGACACGGCCATATTGCTCGGCCTTTCCGGATACCGTCCCGAAAGCGTCGATCCCGACGCCATTGCCGACATCCTTGCCGCCATCCGGGGCGAGCGGCGCATCCGCGCCGGCAGCGCGGCGGGCCGCTTCGTCCCCTTCGACGAAACCGTCGACCTCCTCTTCCGCACGGGAGAGTTTCTGGAGGCGCACAGCAACGGCATGCGCTTTTCCGCCTGGCTCGACGGGCAGGAGGAGCCGCTGGTCCGCGATTATTATTCGGTCGGCGGCGGCGCGGTCCTGCCGGGCGCGGAGGCGATCGCCGCCGACGCGCCGCTCGGCCATAATGTCGTCCAGCCCTATCCCTTCTCCTCCGGCGCGGAAATGCTGGCGCTGGGGGAGAGCACCGGCCTCAGCATCGCCACGCTGGTGCTGCGCAACGAAGGGGCCTGGCGCGCGCCTCAGGAAACCGAGGCTTTCCTGGACAGCGTGATCGACGCGATGAGCGCCTCCATCGATCGCGGCATCAAGGGGGAGGGGCTGCTGCCCGGCGGCCTCAAGGTCCGCCGCCGCGCCCGCGCCATCCATAACCGGCTGCTCCTGCAGCAAAATGCCCTCGGCCCGGCGCAGATCTTCGAATGGGTCAGCCTCTTCGCGCTGGCGGTGAATGAGGAAAATGCCGCCGGCGGCCGCGTAGTCACCGCGCCGACCAACGGGGCGGCGGGCGTCATCCCCGCCGTGCTGCATTATTATCGCCGCTTCGTCCCCGGCGCCGACCGGAATGGGGAGCGCCGCTTCCTGCTGACCGCCGCCGCCATGGGTTTCCTCTACAAGAAGCGCGCCTCCATCTCCGCCGCCGAAATGGGTTGCCAGGGGGAGGTGGGCGTCGCCTGTTCCATGGCCGCGGCTGGCCTCGCCGCGGTGCTGGGCGGCACCAACCAACAGGTGGAAAATGCCGCGGAGATCGGCATGGAGCATAATCTGGGCCTCACCTGCGATCCCATTGGGGGGCTGGTGCAGATCCCCTGCATAGAGCGCAACACCATGGGCGCGGTGAAGGCGATCAACGCGGCCTATCTCGCGCTGCAGGGCGACGGCCGCCATATCGTCAGCCTGGACGCGGTCATAGAAACGATGCGCCAGACTGGCGAGGACATGGCCAGCCGCTACAAGGAAACCAGCCTCGGCGGCCTGGCCGTCAATGTCGTCGAATGCTGATCGACTCGTCGCCCGCACGCCTCGCAAAGCCAATGAACCGAGCCGCTTCTGTGGCATAAATGACACGAATTCAGCCGTTTATCTCCGGTTCATGCAACCTCATGGGACTTCCGCGACTTCATCGTCTCCCCGGCTGAAAGGGGATGAGAAGATAAAGTGGAGTACCCGAATATGCACAAGATCCTGGCCGCAACCCTCCTGACCGGCGCAGCGGTCTCAAGCCCCGCTCTGGCGCAGGACGTCAATCCCACCTTCACCGGCCCTCGCGTCGAGGCGATTCTGGGCTATGACCATACGGGCGCCGGCAGCAGCGTCGACAATGACAATGACCGGGACGACCAGTCGATCGATGGCCTGCTCTACGGCGTGGGCGCTGGTTATGACGTGAACCTTGGCAGCGCGGTCGTCGGCGTCGAGGGCGAATTCACCGACTCCACCGCGAAAAGCGGTCGATCCGACCCCACCGACCAGTTCGGCTTCGGCCGCGTCAAGCAGGGCCGCGACCTCTATGTCGGCGCGCGGGCGGGCATCCTGGCCAGCCCGAACACGCTGGTCTATGTGAAGGGCGGCTACACCAACACGAAGCTGGATGTGCTGGCCGGCAACACCAATGTGGAAACCGACACCAATTTCAAGCTGGACGGCTGGCGCATCGGCGCGGGCGTGGAGCGGGCCATCAACGCCAACACCTTCGCCAAGCTCGAATATCGCTATTCCAAATATGAGGATGCGCATATCGATTTCGCCGACGGCACCACGACCGACGAATTCGGCATCGACACCGACCGGCACCAGATCGTCGCAAGCCTGGGCTGGCGCTTTTGATGGACGTTGGGATGGGGGGAAAGGCGGTGGCTTATCCCCTCTCCCAACTCCGCCTACGGAAGGTGGACAATGCGGGATGGCGGGAAATGGCCATCATAAGACATTCCCCTCCCGCAGGCGGGAGGGGCTAGGGGTGGGCGCGACCCCGGACTTGATCCGGGGGAGCTTCCGGCTTAGCCGTTGCAAAACAACGCAGATGTCGCGCCAGCCCACCCCCTAGCCCCCTCCCGCCTGCGGGAGGGGGAATGACGGCAACCACCCAAATCGACAAGCCGGCAAGCACAGAATTTGCCCACGCTGCCTGGCTTCACTCCGTTCAACAAGCTTCGCCTAAAGCGTCGCCTCGATCTCCCGCGCCGCCATGTCGGGATTGTCCGCCAGGCTGATCGGCCGGCCGACAACCAGGATGGAAGCGCCCCGGTCCAGCGCCTCGCGCGGCGTCACCGCGCGCTTCTGGTCGCCCATCGCGCCGCCCGCCGGCCGCACGCCCGGCACCACGAAGAAGCCGTCCGGCCAGGCCTTCTTCGCCAGCGCGACCTCTTCGCCGGAACAGACGATCCCGTCCAGCCCGGCGCTGCGCGCCAGGTCGGCCAGCCGCGCCACCTGATCCTCCGCCTTGCCGCCAACGCCGATGTCCAGCAGGTCGCCATCATCCAGGCTGGTCAGCACCGTCACGGCGACCACCCTGGTCTTGATCCCGGCTGCCGCCTTCGCATCCTCCAGCATGGCGCGCCCGCCGGCGGCATGGACGGTCAGGATCGCGGGTTCCAACATATGCAGCGCCTGCACCGCCTTGGCGACCGTGTTGGGAATGTCGTGCAGCTTCAGGTCGAGGAAGATGGGCAGGTCGAATTTCATCATCTCATGCACGCCGTGATGGCCATGGGCGCAGAAGAATTCGAGGCCCAGTTTCAGCCCGCCCACATGATGGCGCACCTGCTGCGCAAGATCCTGGGCCTTGCGCAGGTCGGGCGTATCGATGGCGACATAGATGGGGCTGGTCATGCTGGTCCTGTGGTGGAAAGGGTAGGGGCCGCGGCCGGACTGTCGGCGGCGGCGGCGGGGAATGAAGGGGCGGAAGAGGGAGCGGCGGTTGCCGCGACCAGGGCGCGTTCGGTGCTCTCCAGCTTGCGCTTCATCCGCCAGCGCGTGGCCCGCGCCATGATCCAGAAGGGCAGCGCGCCCAGCAAATAGGCGCCGATCAGCAGGACCGGCAGCTTCGTTTCCATGACCAGGTCGCCCCAGAGGTTCACTTCCACGCGCGTGTAATTGGCGACGCAGAATAGCGCGAGGGCGACGGCGACGACGACCCAGAAGGCAGTCCGCAGAAATTGCATCAACGCTCCTATAGCTGCTGAACGGGCAGCTTAGGCGATTTTGTCGCGCTGCGGAAGCGCCTCGTCGGCAGGAGTGAAGGCGATGCGCAGGGAAAGCGTCTTTTCCGCGCCGGGTTCCATGCTTTCCATGCCCTCCGGACGATTGACGGCATCGGGCATGTGGCTGACCGGCTCCAGGCAGAAATCGCGGGAAAGGGGCGGCCGATAGACGTGGAACCATGACGCGCCCGATGCGCTCAGCACGATCCGCGTCCCGTCGCCCCGCCGTACGATGGCGCTGCCGTTCCAGCCGCCATAGACATTGTCGATCAGCCCGTCGCCCCGCACCGGCGCGCCCGCCGACCAGTCGCCCAGCGCATCCGCCGCAACTTCCCGCACGGGCAGCAGGTCGGCCGCGGCAAGCCACAGCCGGTCGGCCTGGAACTGGAGCGAGCTGTCTTCGTCCGCCTGGAAATAGGGGTGAAATCCCAGGCCCGCCGGCATGGCTTCATCGCCGATGTTGCGCAGCGTCAGCCTCATTTCGATGGCATCGTCGAACAGGGTGAAATGCTGCTGCGCCTCATAGGCCCAGGGCCAGCCGCCATCGCCGTCATATCGATGGGTCAGGTGCGCGCTGTCCTGCGCGACGGCCTCGACATGCCATGCGGATGTCCAGCCGATGCCGTGGATGCTGTGCGGATGATCCCCGAAATTGAGCGGCAGCCGCACGTCGCGACCGGCGAAGCGGAAGCGGCCATGGGCGATGCGGTTCGCATAGGGCACCAGCGGAAAGCTGGCCATCTGCAACGGATCTGCGCTGTTTGCAGGAGCGGTGCGCAATATCTCCGTCCCCGCGAAGCGCAGCGCCGCCAGAGATCCGCCGACGGCAGGGGCGAGCGCGGCTTCCACCGCGCCCGCCTTCAAGGCGATGAGGCCGTTCAGCCGACCATGTCCTCAAGCTCTCGACCCTTCGTCTCATGCACCAGGGCGCGGACGAAGAAGAAGGAGACGGCCGCGAAGAAGGCATAGCCGGTATAGGTGATCGCCAGGCCTGGCGACACCGCCAGTGCCGGGAAGCTGACGGAGATCAGCGCATTGGCTATCCACTGCGCGAAGCCGGAGACCGCAAGGCCCGATCCCCGGATCTGGTTGGGGAACATCTCGCCCAGCATGACCCACATGATCGGGCCCCAGCTCATGTTGAAGAAGATCACGTAGAGATTGGCGGCGACCAGCGCGATCACGCCGTTATTGCCGGGCAGCGACACCGCGCCGCCTGGCGCCGTGACCGCTGTCGAAAAGGCATAGGCGACGGTCGCCAGCGTCACCGCCATGCCCGCCGATCCCATCAGCAGCAACGGCTTGCGCCCGACCCTGTCGACCAGCGCGATGGTGGCAAGGCAGGCGCCGATGGACAGCACGCCCGACAGGATGTTGGTCTGGAGCGCATAATCCTCCGAAAAGCCGACCGCTTCCCAGAGCGTCGCGCCATAATAGAAGACGACGTTGATGCCGACGAGCTGCTGGAACACGGCCAGGCCGATGCCGGTCCAGACGATGGGGCGGATCTTGCCGCTGGCCTTGTCGATCAGGTCGCCGAGCTTGGGCCGGTGATGATCGGCGGCCAGGCTGTTGCGGATTTCCACCACCTTGCGCGATGCGGTCTCCGCGCCGAACAGGCGGGTGAGCACGGCATGGGCGCGCTCCTCCTGCCCGCGCGCCACCAGATAGCGGGGGCTTTCCGGGATGACGAGCAGCGCCAGGAAGTAGATCGCGGCCGGAATGGCCTGAAGCCAGAACATCCAGCGCCAGGCCGGAAAGCCCAGCCACAGCTCCGCCGTCGATCCGCCGGCATAGCGCGCCAGCACGAAATTGGCGACGAACGCGCCGGTCAGGCCGGATATGATCATCACCTGCTGCACGCTGGACAGCCGGCCGCGCACCGCCGCCGGAGTGACTTCGGAAATATAGACCGGGGAGATCACGCTCGCCGCGCCCACGCCCAGGCCGCCGATGATGCGCGCGACGATGAAGATGGCGGACGATCCCGCCGCTCCCGCCAATATCGCGCTGGCGAGGAACAGCACGGCCGACAGCATCATCACCCCGCGCCGTCCGATCAGGTCGGCCATGCGCCCGGCCAGGAACGCGCCGATGGAGGAGCCAACCAAAATGGCGCCGACATTGACGCCGATGCCCAGCTTGCCCAGGTCGAAGGCGCTTTCCAGCCCCTTCTGCGTGCCGTTGATGACGCCGCTGTCATAACCGAACATGAAACCGCCGATGGTCGCGACGGCGACGATGGCGGCGATGAAGGCCATATTGACCTTCTCGGCACTCCCTTCGGTCATTCCTGCTCCTCCGATTTTATTCTAAATGGCTGCAATATAGGATGTTTGCCCGCGCACGCCGGGATCGAAAGCGAAAAGATCACCGGCGCAGGGCTGCGCGACAAGCTGGTCGCTCGTCAAGCCCTTGCGCGCCGTGGTGGCATAGGCGACCGACAGGTCCGGCCTGCCAAAGGCGATCTTGGTGATGTTGGCGACGGGAAAGCGGACCTCCGTCATCAGCCTGCCCGCGGGATCGTAGCGCCGCGCGGCCCAGCCGGCGAACAGCCCGGTCCAAAGGCAACCTTCCGCATCGACGGTCGGCCCGTCGGGATAGCCTGCGCCGTCCTCTATCTCCACGAACAGCGCCGTATCGTGAAGCGTGCCGTCGGCGGCGATCCGCGTCCGCCAGATCCGCTTGCCGAGCGTGTCGGTGTGATAGAGCAGCGTGCCGTCGGGCGAAAGGGCAGGACCGTTGGTGATGGCAATGGGGGGCAAGCCGCTTTCGGTCAGCCGGTCCCGGTGCAGCCGGTAGAAACGCCCGCTATCGGCCGCCTCCCCATCGTCCATCGACCCGAACCACAGACCGCCCGCCGGATCGACGGTGGCGTCGTTCAGCCGGTTGCCGGGCCGGTCGGCCTCCGGCGCATGCAGCAAGGCGAAGCTGGCGGCATCCGGATCGAAACGGTGCACGCCGGACTGCAGGCCCACCGCGAACAGCCCGTCCCGCGTCGGCACTATCCAGCCGACCTGGGCCGGCGCATCCCAACTGCGGGCCACGCCCAGATGGGGATCGAAGCGGTAGATGCGCTTCTGCTTGATGTCGACGAACCACAGCGCGGCATCGCGCGCCACCCAGACGGGGCCTTCGCCCAGGGTTGCGCCGACGCTCAGCACGCTTTCCGGAACGGGCGCCATGGCGTCAGCGCCAGCCCGCGTCGATGAAATAATCATGCCCGGTGCACATGCGCGCATCGTCGGACGCCAGGAACATGGCCAGCGCCGCCACGTCCGCCGGCATGATCCGCCCGTCCAGGCATTGCGCGGCGACGATCTCCGCCTCGCCCTCCGGCGTGTACCATTTCATCTGGCGCGGCGTCTTCACATTGCCGGGGATGATGGTGTTGACGCGGATATTGTCGCGGCCCAGGTCGCGGGCCAGGCTGCGCGTCAGGCCCTCTATCCCGGCCTTGGCGGTCTGGTACAGCACCAGGTCGGGCAGGGCGAGGTGCCAACTGATCGACCCGAAGTTCAGGATCACGCCCCCGCCGGCGCGCTTCATCGCCGGGACCACGGCCTGCGCTGCGAAGAACAGGTGGCGCAGGTTCACCGCCATCCGCTCGTCCCAATAAGCGGGCGTGACTTCCTCGATGCCGTGACGGTCGTCATTGGCCGCATTGTTGATCAATATGTCGACGCCGCCAAGCTGTTCCTCCACCGTGGCGATCATCGCCTGCACGGCTTCGATGTCCCGAAGGTCGCAGGGGTGGAAGATCGGCGGGAAATCCGCGCCCTTCAGCCGCTCCGCGACCGCCTCGCTCTCCTCTTGCGCGATGTCGCAAAAGGCGACCCTGGCGCCTTGCGCGGCAAAGGCTTCAACCAGGCCTTCGCCGATCCCGCTGCCGCCGCCGCTGATGAAGATGCGCTTGCCCTTCAGGCTCGGATAGACGGCGCTGTTCATGCGAGCAGACCCCGCTTGGCGAGGTTCGCCATCAGCGCCGAAAGCCCGAAACTCCAGGGTTCGGCATCCTTCGACGTCACCACCCGGTTCACCAGCCTGCCCAGGCGCGGGGTAGAGATGGCGACGCTGTCGCCCACCTTGTGGGTAAAGCCGTGCCCCGGCTCGTCGCGATCCTGCACCGGCGCGAACAGCGTGCCCAGGAACAGGGCGAACCCGTCGGGATATTGATGTTCCGACAGCGTCTGGCGCACCAGTTCCAGCGGATCGCGACTGATCTGGTTCATGCTGCTGGTGCCCTCCAGCCTGTATCCTTCCGGCCCGTCGATGGTCAGTTCCACCACGGCATCGCGCACGTCGTCGATGGTGAAATCACTGTCGAACAGCCGGACCAGCGGCCCCAGCGAGCAGGAGGCGTTATTGTCCTTCGCCTTGCCCAGCAGCAGCGCGGAACGCCCTTCGAAATCGCGCAGATTGACGTCATTGCCCAGCGTCGCGCCGATGGCCTGTCCGTCCGCGCCGACGATCAGCACGATCTCCGGCTCCGGATTGTTCCAGTTCGAATCGGAACGGATGCCGATTTCCGCGCCGGCGCCTACCGTGGACAGCACGGGCGCCTTGGTGAACACCTCGGCGTCGGGGCCGATGGCGACCTCCAGATATTGCGACCAGAGACCATCTTCGATCAGCGCCTGCTTGAGCGCCGCGGCTTCGGTCGAACCCGGCACTACCGCCCGGATGGACCCGCCGACCCTCTCCTCCAGTCGCGACCGGATGTCCGCCGCCGCGCCTGCGTCGCCGCGCGCCCGCTCCTCGATCACGCGCTCGATGGCGGACAAGGCGAAGGTCACGCCGCAGGCCTTGACGCATTGCAGGTCGACCGGACTCAGCAGCGGCAGGTCCAGCGCGTCCAGCGCGCCGAGCGCCGCGCCGTCGGCCGCTTTGGCCGTGGGCAGCATCTCCACCAGTTGCGCGACAGTGGGCGCAACGCGGCTCATGTCGTAGGCGATGCCGCCCTCCACCAATATGGGACTGGGGCCTTCCGCCGTTTCCACGCGGCCCATGAACAGGCCGGACCGCCAGTCGGCGGGAAGGCAATCGAGCAAAGTGGAGACCCCCGGCATCATCGACTCCTAAGAACATACGTTATTGATAGCGCTACCAACACGACTGGCGACGGAAGTCAAGGGTGCTGCGACGGTAAAGCGGGAACTGCCCCTTCATCCGCGCATTTCCTCCTGGAAAAGGAGGCTGCACGCTCATGGCCGCTCGCGCATATTGGCAGGGGCAGATTCGTCTGGCGCTGGTATCCATTCCGGTGGAAATCTATGCCGCCACCAAGTCAGGCGCGCAGATCGCCTTTCACCAGATCCACCAGCCCAGCGGGAAGCGCGTCCGTTATGAAAAGACCGTCCCCGGCATTGGTCCGGTCGATCCTGAGGACATCGTCAAGGGCTATGAACTGTCGAAGGGTGACTATGTGCTGCTCCAGCCCGACGAGATCGAGGCGGTGAAGCTGGAAAGCAAGAAGACGCTCGAACTCACCCAGTTCGTCGACGCCAGCGAGATCGATGTCCTTTATTATGAGCGGCCCTATTATGTCGTGCCCGCCGACGACCTGGCGGAGGAGGCCTTCATCGTCCTGCGGGAGGCGCTGAGGCGGACGAGGAAGGTCGGCCTGGGCCAGCTCGCCATGCGGGGCCGGGAATATGTCGTGTCGCTGAAGCCCTGCGGCCGGGGCATGGTGCTGGAAACGCTGCGCTACGCCGATGAGGTGAACCGCGCCCAAAGCTATTTCCGGGACATAGAGGATGCGAAGCCGGATGCGGAACTGCTCGACCTGGCGGAGACGCTGATCGAGAAGAAGACCGCGCCCTTCAAGCCCGACAGCTTCCACGACCGCTATGTGGATGCGCTGGAGCGCTTGATCGAAAAGAAGAAGAAGTCGAAGGGCCGCCGGATCATCGAGGAGGAAGAGGAGGGCACGGTCGCGCGCGGCAGCAATGTGATCGATCTGATGGCGGCGCTCAAGAAATCGGTCGGCTCCGGCACGGCTGCATCTGGCTCGAAACCGGCCGCGAAGAAAGCACCCGCCAAGACGCCCGCCAAGACCGCCACGCGAAAGACGCCCGCCAAGCCGGCCAGTCGAAAACGGGCCTGACCCATGGCCGATGCCGATCCGCTCACCGCCTATAACCGCAAGCGCGATTTCAGCCGGACTCGCGAACCGGCGGGCAGGCGCGGCCGCAGGCAGGGCAACGGCTTCATCGTGCAGAAGCATGACGCGACCCGCCTGCATTACGATTTCCGCCTGGAAATGGACGGCGTGCTCAAGAGCTGGGCGGTGACGCGAGGGCCCAGCATCGATCCCGCGGACAAGCGGCTGGCCGTCCGAACCGAGGATCACCCGCTGTCCTACGCGACGTTCGAGGGGACGATCCCCAAGGGCGAATATGGCGGCGGCACGGTCATGCTCTGGGACGAGGGCACCTGGGAGCCGGTCCCCGGCAAGAGCGCGAGCGACCTTGAGAAAGGGCATCTCCACTTCATCCTGCACGGCCAGCGGATGCGCGGCGAATGGCTGCTGATCCGGCTGAAGCCGCGAGGTCGGGAAAAGAGGGAAAACTGGCTGCTGCGCAAGATCGAGGATGCCCATGCCGGCAGCGCTGACGATCTTATCGCCCGCAATCTGACAAGCATCAGGAGCGGCCGCACCATGGCGGAAATCGCGGCGGGCGCGCCGGCCATTTCGCTGAAGGGGAAGAAGGGAAAGGCCTTCGACGCGGCGATGGCGCAGGCCGACCGGGCCGTCCCGGCGAAGAGGCGCGCCAGGGCGGGATCGGACCGCCCGCCGCCCTTCCAGCCGCCGCAACTGGCGACCCTGGTCGACGCCGTGCCCACGGGCAATGGCTGGATGCACGAGATCAAATATGACGGCTATCGCTGCCTGGTTTCGGCATCGGGCGGGAAGGTCAGGATTTTCACGCGGTCCGGCCTCGACTGGACGGATCGCTTCGCGCCCCTCGCCGCCGAAATCGCGGCGATGAACCTGCCCGGCGCCCTGATCGATGGGGAGGTCGTCGCGCTCGGCAGCGATGGGAATCCGGATTTCTCCACGCTCCAGCAGCTGTTGAAGGGGGAGGGGAAGGCGGCGCTGCACCTCTTCGCCTTCGACCTGCTCCAACTGGACGGGCAGGATCTGACCGCCATGCCCAATATCGGCCGGAAGGAAAAGCTGGCCGCCCTGTTGGGCGAAGGTGCCGCGCATATCCATGTCGGGGACCATGTCGTCGGGGCAGGGGAAAGGCTGTTCCAGGCCATGTGCGGCGCGGGGCAGGAGGGGATCATTTCAAAGCGCGCCGATGCCCCCTATCGCGGCGCGCGCACGAAGAATTGGCTGAAGGTCAAATGCACCCGCCGCCAGGAATTCGTCATCGTCGGCTGGACCCCCAGCGGCGCCAGCGGGCGCTCCATCCGCAACCTGCTGCTCGGCCAGCGGGAGGGGGAGGGGCTGGTCTATGCGGGAAAGGTCGGCACGGGCTTCAACGCGGCCAACAGCGCCGGGCTGGTCGCGGCGCTCGGCAAGCGGGGGCGCAAGACCGCCGCGCTCAGCGTGCCGCGCAGCGAAAGCCGGGGCGCCCAATGGGTTCGCCCCGATCTGGTCGCGGAAATCGCCTTTGCCGAATTCACGGCGGAAAATATCGTCCGCCATGCCAGCTTCCTGGGCCTGCGCGAGGACAAGGCGGCCAGGGAGGTGCGACGCGAGGAAGCCATGCCGACGTCTGAAGCCCAAAGTTCGATCCGGATCAGCAATCCCGACCGCCTGATCTTCCCGGAGGCGAAGATCACCAAGGGCGAGCTTGCCGAATATTACGCCCGCATGGGCGCGGCGATGCTGCCCTGGATCGCCCGTCGGCCGATCAGCCTGGTCCGCTGTCCGCAGGGCCGCGCGAAGAAATGTTTTTTCCAGAAGCATGACAGCGGCAGTTTCGGCGACCATGTCAAACATGTCCCGATCCGCGAGAAGGAGGGGAATGAGGAGGATTATCTTTATATAGAGGATAGCGATGGCCTGTTGGCCTGCGTCCAGATGGGGGCGATCGAATTTCACGGCTGGGGTTCGGGCGTCGCGGATGTCGAGCGGCCGGATCGCATGATCTTCGACCTCGATCCGGACGAAGGGCTGGACTTCGAGGATGTGAAGAAGGCGGCGCGGGACATCCGCCGGGCGCTGGAGGATATGGGCCTTGCCAGCTTCGCCATGCTGTCGGGCGGCAAGGGCATCCACGTCGTCGTGCCGCTGACGCCGCAGGCGCAATGGCCGGAGGTCAAGGATTTCGCTGACCGCTTCGCCCGTGCCCTCGCCGCCCAGGAACCGGATCGCTTCACCGCGACGATGAGCAAGGCGAAGCGCAAGGGCCGAATCTTCATCGACTGGCTGCGCAACCAGCGCGGCGCCACGGCGGTGCTGCCCTATGTGGTGCGCGCCCGCGAGCTTGCGTCCGTCGCCGCCCCCGTCACCTGGGAAGAGTTGGACGGGATCGAGAGCGCGGCGCACTTCACGGTGAAGGACGCCGCCCTCCTGCTCGACCGCGCTTCTTCGCGAGACTTGCGCGGCTGGGGGGAAGCGCACCAGCCGCTGCCCGCTCATTAGGGCCGATCGCTGGCCAGGCAGCGTGGACAAATTCAAGACTCGCCGGATTGAGTGATTTGAGTGGAGAGCGGACCTATCCTATTCCTCCCCATCGCAAGATGGGGAGGGGGACCGGCCGAAGGCTGGTGGAGGGGAAAATGCGCAGGTCGCGCCATTTCCCCTCCACCCCTCGCTTCGCGAGCGGTCCCCCTCCCCACGCTGCGCGCAGGGAGGATTTAGTGGCTGCTATTGGCCATTTCCCGACATTTTCGAATTTGTCCACGCGGCCTAGGAAATCTTGGAAGGCAAGGAAAAACGGAGCGGTGGTCCGGTTCGGTCAGGTCGAAAGCCCCTCCAGCGGATTTTCGCCGCATCCGCCTTTTCTGCGCGGACGCTTTGTTGCATATCGGGAATCACCATGACGAAGCCGACCGAAGAAGCGCCCGAAAGCGGCGCCGCAACCCCCGCCTCCACCAACGAGACGTCCGACATGGCCTCCGCGGCCCGCAAATCGGCGGGCAAGGCCGTCTGGATGGGAACGGCCGTCGGCATCGGATCGGCCGCCATCGTCGCGGCCTTGCTCTACGCAAACAAGAAACGGGGCTGACGCTCCCGAAAGGCTAAAAAAGAGGCGGCATGGCCTTCGCTCCATGCCGCCCCATGATGCGACCCTTCCAGGGTTCTTTCTCCGCTCGGGCGGAGAATTCCTAAGCCGCGCCGCCGCTCAGATAAGCGATCAGTTCCGGCTTGCTGACCGTTGCGCTCTTGTCGGCATCTGCGGTGACGAATGCGCCATCGGCCCAGGCGGTCACCTCCGCGGGCGCGAGGGACTTGCCCGTCGCCTTCAGTTCCTGGTCCTTCAACGCCACCATCCAGCGCGAAAATTCCGCCTTGTCGAGTTGGCCGTCATGATTCTGGTCATAGGCCGGAAATTCGGTGTCGACGATGGACGCGACCGCATCCCCTGAGGTGGCGGGCTGGGCCTGGTTCCCCTGCGGCGAGGCGGGAACGGACTCCTGCGGGGCGGCCGCCCCCGCCTGCGCCAGGGCGGCCGCCCCCGCCTGCGCCAGGGCGGGCGTCGCTGTCAAAAGGGCGCTCGTCAGAAGAAATGCGCGGATCATCATCTGCTCCAAGGAACCGATCGGGCGAACTTTCACGGCGATAATAGCCAAATAAAACATGCCGTTCCTGACTTTTTGTTCATCCCTCTCCACTCATCTTCCGATTCGGTTCAGCTTGGCGACCGATGCTGCGATTAATGGGACGAAGCACGGAAAAGCGGCGGGTCTTTCCGGCGATTTGCCCCGCAAAGGCGGTGCTGCTAGGCGGCGCAGCGACATTCAACTCATGCACGCAGGATTCGCCCGATGGTCCCCCGTTACGCCCGCCCGCAAATGACCGCCCTCTGGGAGCCGGAAGCCCGCTTCAGGATATGGTTCGAGATCGAGGCGCATGCGACCGAAAAGCTGGGCGAACTGGGCGTGGTGCCGCCATCCGCCGCCAAGGCGCTGTGGGACTGGTGGGCGACCGAGCCCGCGATCGACGTGCCCGCCATCGACGCCATCGAGGCGGTGACCAAGCATGACGTCATCGCCTTCCTGACCTGGGTAGCGGAACAGGTGGGCGACGAAGCCCGCTTCATGCACCAGGGCATGACGTCCAGCGATGTGCTGGACACCTGCCTTGCCGTGCAGTTGAGCCGCGCCGCCGACCTGTTGATCGACGACCTGGACAAGCTGCTGGAGGTCATCAAGCGCCGCGCCTATGAGCATAAGCTGACCCCGACCATCGGCCGCAGCCACGGCATCCATGCCGAGCCTGTGACCTTCGGCCTGAAAATGGCAGAGGCCTATGCGGAGTTCAGCCGCTGCAAGGCGCGCCTGATCGCCGCCCGCGCCGAAGTCGCCACCTGCGCCATTTCCGGCGCGGTCGGCACCTTCGCCAATATCGACCCCCGCGTCGAGGAGCATGTCGCAGAAAAGCTGGGCCTCGCCGTCGAGCCGGTGTCGACCCAGGTCATCCCGCGAGACCGGCATGCGATGTTCTTCGCCACCCTGGGCGTCATCGCCTCGTCCATCGAGCGGCTGGCCGTCGAGGTCCGCCACCTCCAGCGCACCGAGGTGCTGGAGGCGGAGGAATATTTCTCGCCGGGCCAGAAGGGCAGCAGCGCCATGCCGCACAAGCGCAACCCGGTGCTTACCGAGAACCTGACCGGCCTTGCCCGCATGGTGCGCAGCTATGCGCTGCCGGCGATGGAGAATGTGGCGCTCTGGCACGAACGGGACATCAGCCATTCGTCGGTGGAGCGCTATATCGGCCCCGACGCCACCATCACGCTCGACTTCGCGCTGGGGCGCCTGACGGGGGTCATCGACAAGCTGCTTGTCTACCCTGAGCGGATGATGAAGAATCTCGACAAGATGGGCGGCCTGGTCCATTCGCAGCGGGTGCTGCTGGCGCTGACCCAGGCGGGCGTCTCGCGGGAGGACAGCTACCGCTATGTCCAGCGCAACGCGATGAAGGTCTGGGAATCGGACGGCCAGCTATCGTTGATGGAATTGCTCAAGGCCGATCCGGACGTCGCCGCGGCGCTCACGGCCGAGCAGATCGAGGAGAAGTTCAACCTCGATTATCACTTCCGCGAGGTCGACACGATATTCCGCCGGGTGTTCGGGGAATAGGATCGAACAGGCCCGGCAAGCCGTGCCGGGCCTGCCGGTTCCGTGGTCCTGTGAAAGCAGGAGCACGGTGCAGCGCTGGTGGATTGCTGCCGCGCTAAAACCCGGCCCTCACGACGGAAAAGCCGTCAATGCGGAACGGCGTCGGATTGCCGCCGGATCAATTCGTAATCCAACAGCAGATGCGACGGCTTTTCCTCCGACTTGCCCTTGCGCGCCTTGATCTGCCGCACCAGCAACTCGACGGCGGCGCGCGACATGGCGCTGATCGGCTGGCGGATGGTCGTCAATTCGGGCCAGATCGTGGTCGCCAGCGACGTGTCGTCGAAGCCGCATACGGTCAGGTCGCCCGGCACGTCCAGCCCGCTGCGATGAGCAATGGCGACGGCCGCCGCCGCCATGTCGTCATTGCTGGCGAAGATCGCGGTCGGCGGCTTGGGCAGCGCCAGGATTCGCTCCGCCGCGTCCAGCCCGGATCGATAGGTGAAATAGCCCTGTTCGACCAGCGTCTCGTCCGGCGCGATGCCAGCTTCCGCCAATGCGTCGCCATAGCCCTCCAACCGGCGCTGGCTGGCGCTCTGGTTCGGATGACCCTTGATGAAGCCGATGCGGCGATGGCCCAGCGCGATCAGATGGCGCGTCATCGCCAGCGCGGCGGCATGGTCGTCGATGCTGACCGCCGACATGTCGGCGGGCGCCTCCCCGGTGGCGACGGCGACGGCGACCAGGTCCGCCGCCTTCAGCGCGTCCTTCATCGCCTGGTGGTCGCACAGCGGCGGCGGCAGGATGACGCCGTTGATCCGGCCGCGCAACAGATGGTCGACCACCGTGCCGACGGCGGTTTCCTCATCCCATTTCTCCACCACCAGGTCGACGCCGCTGCGGCTGGCCTGG
Source organism: Sphingobium indicum B90A (assembly GCF_000264945.2). Lineage (NCBI taxonomy): Bacteria > Pseudomonadati > Pseudomonadota > Alphaproteobacteria > Sphingomonadales > Sphingobiaceae > Sphingobium > Sphingobium indicum. The sequence goes on along the minus strand of NZ_CP013070.1, from coordinate 1,639,327 downwards.
TCCAGGCTGCCGACCAGGAATTCGCTCAGATAGGATGCCGAAGGGTTGCTGTAGAGCAGGCCGATGCGGGTTTCGTCCCCGCCCGCCAGGCTGCGCGCGGCGGCGCTGGGCGAATAGTTGAGCGCGGCGATGGCCGCTTCCACCTTTTCCTTTGTGGCGCTTCGGACGATCTGTTCGCCGTTGATCACGCGGGACACGGTCATGGGCGAAACGCCCGCATGTTTCGCGACATCGTTGATGGTCGGGGCGTTGCGCTGCCGCCTAGAGCTTCTCGGTTCCATGAGCGTAATGGTAACGGGAAGCTCGCCCGATACTAAGCAAAATCCTCCATCGTCTTTTCGGATCGCGTCAATTACGACTCTTGGCGCGGGGATGGCCGCTCGCGTCCAGCACGGTTTCCATCGCGACATAGGTGGAGGTGCTGGCGACATGGGGCAGGCTGGAGATCTTCTCCCCCAGCACGGCGCGGTAACGGCGGATGTCGGCCGTCCTCACCTTCAGCAGATAATCGAAGCTGCTGGCGATCATATGGCATTCCTCGACCTCGGGAATGCGGCGGACGGCGGCGTTGAACTCGTCCAGCGCCTTTTCGCGCGTGTCGGACAGCTTCACCTCGGCGAAGGCGACATGGTCCATGCCCAGCTTCGCCGGATCGACGATCGCCCGAAATCCCCGGATCACCCCCGTTTCGATGAGGCGGCGCAGGCGGACCTGGCAGGGCGTCTTGGACAGGCCCACCGCCTGGGCCAGGTCGGTGACGGTCATGCGGCCGTCCTCTATGAGGGCGGCGACGATCTTCCGGTCGAATTCGTCCATCTCGATCGTCGGCGGATTTTTCATGGGCTTTGCCGTGGAAGCATGCTGTCGCGAAAACCATGGATTTTCCGACAAATATGATGGTCGGGGAGAGAGGATTCGAACCTCCGGCCCCTGCCTCCCGAAGACAGTGCTCTACCAGGCTGAGCTACTCCCCGACCGATAGCGGGTCCGTTTCGAGGCGGGCCCGCTGGGCAGGCCGCAGCCTATAGAGGTGGCTTTTCCGGCTGGCAAGCGGCCGTTGCGGTTTTTTTTGGGCGGTTCATAAAAGCCCCGCCTGGCGGAAGCTGAAACGCCCCTTTCGCCCGTGAATCACATGGTCCGCCAGCGCGATCTCGATCGGACGCAGGCGTTTCGAGAGGGTCCGGGTCAGCCGGATGTCGGCCCAGCGCGGAAAGGGGCTGTCGGGCCGCTGCTGCTCGATCGCCAGCCAACGGCTCTCCCACCGCAGCAGCGCGTTCACGGTGTCGCGCCAGTCCTGATCGGCGCGCAGCCGGTGAAGCGGCCGCCATTCGTCGTCCAGGACGAGAAGGTTCAGGGAGGCGGGTTGCGGCATGCGTCGCAGAATGGCCCTGCGCCGCCCGGGCGGTAGGGGAAGGCTGGTCCTTTTCGGAGGAAGCGGCAGCCAATCTTGTCCGTTTCGCAGCATTTGGCGTCGGCGGGCCGCTTCGCTACAGGAGGGGGCAGCCCGCCAGAATCATGAAAGTGTCCCCATGGCATCCTCTCCGCCCCATTATGAGCAGCAATATCTGGACCTGATGCGGCACATCTGGCTGCATGGGGATGAGCGGATCGACCGGACGGGCGTGGGCACGCGGTCGATATTGGGCGCGACGATGCGCTTTTCGCTGGCCGACGACGCGGTGCCGCTGCTCACCACCAAGCGGGTCTATTGGAAGGTTGCCGCGCGGGAGATGCTGTGGTTCCTGACCGGCGACACCAACATCCGCGAACTGGTGCGGCAGGGCGTGCATATCTGGACCGACTGGCCGCTGGACAGTTACCGCAAGGCCACGGGCGAGGAAATCGACCGCGACGCGTTCGAGGCGCGGATCGTCGAGGATCAGGCCTTCGCGGCGCGCTGGGGCGATCTGGGGCCGGTCTATGGCGCGCAATGGGTGAACTGGCCGCGCTATGAGGAGGTCGGGGACGGCCTCTACCGCCGGGCGGCGCAGGGACATAACCAGATTGCCGATCTGGTCGAGGCGATTCGGACCAGCCCCGGCTCGCGGCGCTTGCTGTTCACTGGCTGGAACGTGGCGGAAGTATCGCGCATGGCGCTGCCGCCCTGTCACATGACCTATCAGTTCCAGGTGGCGAACGGGCGGCTGAATGGGCTGCTGTTCCAGCGGAGTTGCGACCTGGGGCTGGGCTTCGCCTTCAATATATTCGGCCTGTCGATGATCACCCGGATGCTGGCGCAGCAATGCGATCTGGAGGCCGGCGAGATCGTCTGGCAGGGCGGGGACGTGCATCTCTACCTCAACCACGCCGAACTGGTGGAGGAGCAGATCGGCCGAATTCCGTCGGGCAGCCCGAAATTGCGGATCAACCGCCGCCCTTCGAGCATTTTCGATTATCGGATCGAGGATTTCGAAGTGGCCGATTACGCGCCGCAAAGGCATATCGCCGCCCCCGTCGCCGTCTAGCGGAGGACGAGGCGCGGCCAGATGGGTCAGCAAGGCTTGCCTTTGCGGGTGTTGTAATATAATAATTGCACTGAGCAATATTATTGCAATGCACAAAAGGAGGCAGGATGAGCGACCGGATCGATTCGGACGCTGGAAGGGAGGAGGCAGGGCGTAATCTGCCGCCGCTCCGGCTGCATGTGCCGGAGCCGAAATTCAGGCCTGGCGACAGCGCCGATTTCAGCGACTTCGACATTCCGCCCGCCGGTGCGCAGGCGCGGCCGGACGAGACGGCGCAGCCCGCCGGGATGCGCGACCTCGCCTATGGGCTGGTCCGGGTGCTGGATGAGGAGGGGGCTGCGGTCGGCCCCTGGGATCCCAAGCTGCCGCCGGAAATGCTGCTCAAGATGCTTCGCAACATGGCGCTGACGCGGGCGTTCGACGCGCGCATGTTCCGCGCCCAGCGGCAGGGCAAGACCAGCTTCTACATGAAGTCGACGGGCGAGGAGGCCGTGTCGATCGGCGCCGCCGCGGCGCTGGCGAGCGATGACATGTGCTTTCCCAGCTATCGCCAGCAGGGCATATTGATCGCCCGTGGCTGGCCCATCGTCGACATGATGAACCAGATCTATTCGAACAAGGGCGACAGGCTGAAGGGGCGCCAGCTTCCCATCATGTATTCGGCGCGGGACGCGGGGTTCTTCTCCATTTCCGGCAACCTCACCACCCAATATCCGCAGGCCGTGGGCTGGGCCATGGCCAGCGCGGCGCGGGGCGACACGCGGATCGCGGCGACCTGGTGCGGGGAAGGGTCCACGGCGGAGGGCGACTTCCATTCGGCCTGCACCTTCGCCAGCGTCTATCGCGCGCCGGTCATCATGAATGTCGTGAACAACCAGTGGGCGATCAGCAGCTTTTCGGGCTTTGCGGGGGCGGAGGCGACGACCTTCGCGGCGAGGGCCATCGGCTATGGCATTGCAGGCCTCAGGGTCGACGGCAACGATGCGCTGGCGGTCTATGCCGCGACGCGCTGGGCCGCGGACCGGGCGCGGGCCAATGCAGGCCCGACCCTGATCGAACATTTCACCTATCGGGTCGAGGGGCACAGCACGTCGGACGATCCCGGCGCCTATCGCTCCGCCGACGAGGCGAGCCACTGGCCGCTGGGCGACCCCATTGCGCGGCTCAGGAAGCATTGCATCGCGCTCGGCATCTGGGACGAGGAGCGGCACGCAGCGATGGACAGGGAACTGGCCGAAATGGTCCGCGACGCGGCGCGGGAGGCCGAGAAGAACGGCATTCTGGGCCATGGCCTGCACCATCCGATGGAATCGATGTTCGAGGACGTGTTCGAGGAGATGCCCTGGCACCTGCGCGAGCAGCAGCAGAAAATGCTCGACGAATGGAAGGCAGCCGGCCTGTGAGCGACATGATGAGCGAAGCGGTGACGGAAATCCGCGGCGACACGGTGCAGATGAACATGATCCAGGCGATCAACAGCGCGCTGGACGTGATGATGGGGCGCGACCCCGCCGTGGTCGTGATGGGCGAGGATGTCGGCTATTTCGGCGGCGTCTTCCGCGCCACGGCGGGCTTGCAGCAGAAATATGGCAAGAACCGCGTGTTCGACACGCCGATCACCGAATGCGGCATCATCGGCGTCGCGGTGGGCATGGGCGCCTATGGCCTGAGGCCGGTGCCGGAAATCCAGTTCGCCGATTATATCTATCCCGCGCTGGACCAGCTCGTGTCGGAAGCGGCGCGGCTTCGCTATCGCTCCGCGGGGGAGTTCATCTCGCCCATGACGGTGCGCTCGCCCTTTGGCGGCGGCATTTTCGGCGGACAGACGCACAGCCAGTCGCCCGAGGGCATCTTCACCCATGTGTCGGGCGTGAAGACGGTGATCCCCTCGACCCCCTATGACGCCAAGGGCCTGTTGATCGCGGCCATAGAGGATAATGATCCGGTCATCTTCTTCGAACCCAAGCGCATCTATAACGGGCCGTTCGACGGCCATTACGACACGCCGGCGCGAAGCTGGGCGGGGCATGCGCAGGCGCAGGTGCCGACCGGCCATTACCGCGTTCCGCTGGGCGAGGCGCGGGTGGCGCGGGCGGGCGAGGCGCTGACCGTGCTCTGCTATGGCACGATGGTGCATGTGGTAGAGAACAGCGTGGCCGAAATGGGCGTGGATGCGGAAATCCTGGACCTGCGCACGCTGGTGCCGCTGGACATCGAGGCCATAGAGCGGTCGGTGCGCAAGACCGGGCGCTGCATGATCGTACATGAGGCGACGCGGACGAGCGGTTTCGGCGCGGAACTTTCCGCCCTGGTGCAGGAGCGGTGCTTCTACCATCTCGAAGCGCCGATCGAGCGCGTGACCGGCTTCGACACGCCCTATCCGCACAGCCTGGAATGGGCCTATTTCCCCGGCCCGGTGCGCATCCGCGAGGCGATCAACAAGATTTTGAAGGATTGAGGGGCTGTCATGGCGCTTTTTACGTTCAGGTTGCCGGACATCGGCGAAGGCATCGCGGAAGCGGAGATCGTCGGCTGGCACGTGAAGGTCGGCGACCGGGTCGAGGAGGACCAGCCGATCGCCGACATGATGACCGACAAGGCGACGGTGGAGATGGAATCGCCGGTCGCGGGCACCGTGGTCCGGCTGGCGGGCGAGCCGGGGCAGCAGATCGCCATCGGATCGATGCTGGTGGAGATCGAGACGGAGGGGGAAGGGGAGACGCCTGCTCCCCCTTCTCCCCTCCCTTCCAGGGAGGGGCCGGGGGTGGATGGCGAGCGAAGCGAGCTTGCCCCGGCCTTTGAAGAACAGCCGGCCCCGCCGGAAGCTACCCCCGACCCGTCTTTGAGAGAGAAGGGAGAAGTGCTGGCTTCCCCCGCCGTTCGGGCGCGGGCGAAGCAATTGGGGATCGATCTTGCCCAGGTGAAGCCCAGCGGCGATCATATCCGCCATTCCGATCTGGATGCCTTCCTGCTTTATGGGGCGGGTCAGGGCTATCGGCCGGCCGGGCGCGCGGCAAGGCGCGCCGACGAAGAGGTCAAGGTCATCGGCCTGCGCCGCCGCATCGCGGAGAATATGGCCGCCTCCAAACGCGCCATCCCGCATTTCTCCTATGTCGAGGAGATCGACGTCACCGCGCTGGAGGAAACCCGCGAGCAGTTGAACGCCCATCGCGGCGAACGGCCCAAGCTGACTCTGCTGCCGCTGCTGATCGTGGCGATCTGTCGCGCGCTGCCGGATTTTCCCATGCTGAACGCGCGCTATGACGATGAAGCGGGGGTGGTGACGCGCCATGGCGCGGTGCATATGGGCATCGCGACCCAGACCGACGCGGGGCTGATGGTGCCGGTGATCCGCGACGCGCAGGACCGCAATGTCTGGCAGCTCGCGGCGGAGATCAAGCGGCTGGCCGACGCCGTTCGCGCGGGCAAGGCCAGGTCGGATGAGCTGTCCGGCTCCACGCTGACGCTGACGTCGCTGGGGCCGCTGGGCGGGGTGGCGACGACGCCGGTGATCAACCGGCCGGAAGTCGCGATCATCGGCCCGAACCGCATCGTCGAGCGGCCTGTCTTCCGGGGGAAGGAGGTGGTGCCCGCCAAGCTCATGAACCTGTCGATCAGTTGCGACCATCGGGTGGTGGATGGATGGGATGCGGCGAGCTTTGTCCAGGCGGTGCGGAAGTTATTGGAGACGCCGGTTCTATTGTTTGCGGATTGAGAGGCGGTATCCCATTCCTCCCCACGCTGCGCGTATGGAGGATTAGTTTGCGCTCTCAACGTACCGTGGCGCGATAACTGAGGCGACCGCTTTCGCCGGGGGATATTTCGTCGGGGACGGTCCAGCGGATATGGGTGATGTCGGCGGGGACTGCGCGGCGGGTGCCGCCCAGCGCCGTCGGCAGCCATAGGTCGGAGAGGCGGCCCCATCGTGCGCCGCCGTCGACCGACACCTGCATGGCGGGATCGGTGAGGTCTGGCTGAGCGCCACGCGGGACGGCGTTGGTGACGGCCAGGTTGCGGATCGTGCGGTTGCCCGCATTGCGCCAGTTGACGACGAAGATGAGCTGGTCGCCCGATTCCGCCCGGCCGGCGCTTTCCAGCACGCGGCGGGCGCGGCCGTTGATGTCGGTGCTGACCCGCTCCACGAACATCTGCCGTTCCAGCCGGATTTCCTGCCGTGCCCAGGCAAGCTGCGGCGCCGCCATGCAGGCCAGGGCGACCAGCCAAGCCCCCGATTTCATCCCAGTCCCCCAAGCTGTTGCCCGGCCAATGTGGCAGCAGGTGCCGAAGATTTGGTTAAGGCCTTGTTTCCCTTGCTATCCGCCTGATCCGCTGATGTAAATTATCGGGCCGAAATTGACGGGCGGGCGCCGCCCGTGCAGAAAAAGGGCGGCGGGCGAGGATATTTCAGGCGTGACACCCCAGGAACAGCAGGAGATCAACCGGCGGCGGGACCGCTTGCTGGCGTCGATTGCGCTGACGACCGGCGTCGGGCTGATCCTGGCGCTGCCCTTCGCCTTGAGGGAGGGCGCCGAGTTCTTCCTGCCGCTGACCGCCGCGCTGGTGATCGCCATTGCGCTGGTGCCCTTCCTGGAGTGGATGGAGCGGCGGAGCGTGCCTTCGCCTCTGGCCGCGCTGACGGCGGTGATCGCCTTCCTGCTGGTGGCGAACACGGCGCTGGTGCTGATCGTCGTCCCGGCCGCCGACTGGTTCCGGCTGCTGCCCGAACGGCTGCCCAAGATTCAGAACAACCTGGCGCCGCTGATCGATTTCTATTCGCAGCTTCAGCGTTTCGTCGACGAAACGGTGCAGATGCTGGCGACCGGGCCGGTGGCGGCGGCGCAGACGGCGGCGGTGGACGCCCCCCGGTCGCTGCTGCAGTTCGCGGCCACATCCGCCCCGGCGGCGATCATCCAGATGGTGTTCGCGCTGCTCATCATCTATTTCTTCCTGGCCGGCTGGACGCGGCTGCGGCGGCGGACGATCAACAGCCGGGGCAGCTTCGACGGCGCGATGGCGGTGGCGCGGGTGATCCAGAATGTGGTGGACGCGACATCCGCCTATGTCCTCACCATCGCGACGATCAACCTGTGCCTGGGCCTGGCGGTCGCCTTCGCCCTGTGGCTGATCGGCATGCCGTCCCCGCTGATGTGGGGCGGCATCGTCGCGCTGCTGAATTTCGTGCCCTATTTCGGGCCGATGCTGGCGGCGGCCCTGCTGGCGCTGGGCGGGCTGATGGTGTTCGACGACGTGTGGAGGGCGCTGCTCCCCGCCGCCTTGCAGGTCGGTTTCCACCTGGTGGAGGCCAATGTCGTGACACCGACGATATTGGGGCGGCGGCTGACCATGAATCCGCTGCTGATCCTGGTGTCGCTGACCTTCTGGGGATGGGTGTGGGGAACGCCGGGCGCTTTGCTGGGCGTGCCGTTGCTGATCATCATCCAGACGGTCGTGTCGGCCGCCGGAACGCCCGACATAGCGGGTTTCCTGTTCGAGCGCGGCACGTTGACGGTCGACCCGCGCAAAGAAAATGACGAAAGCCGCGAAACTGATGTCGCAGGCGGTTGACAGGGGGAACGGGGCCGCATAGATGCCCGCCCACACCGAACGCGGGTGTAGCTCAGTTGGTTAGAGCGCCGGCCTGTCACGCCGGAGGTCGCGGGTTCGAGCCCCGTCACTCGCGCCACTTTCCTTGAAAGGAAGGAGGTGGATGGTTTTCCAGATCAGCATCGTCTGGTGGCCTGCATGGCCCACGCCAAGATGCCGCCCTGCGCGGGTGTAGCTCAGTTGGTTAGAGCGCCGGCCTGTCACGCCGGAGGTCGCGGGTTCGAGCCCCGTCACTCGCGCCATTCTCCCCCGGATCGAGTGACGATGCTGTTGGACGCGGCGCTTGCCCTGCGTCCTTCGATAATGGCTGATTTGCGTCATTTTTCGCCGAAGTTCACAGTGTATGCGCGCGCGTGCCCGGGCGCGCGTAGGCGTTGCGTGTCGGACATTTCAAAGAGGCGGAAAGGATAGGCGGGTCGGCGGGCAGTAGGACAGGCCAAATTTCGGGGCTGTTGGAGAAATAGGATGGTTTTCGAGGATGTTGTGGCCGTTTGGCCACGGATGGTTCCCGATGGGTCGGCGGGGCCTTTGGGTGGAGAGCGGAGGTTTCCCTATTCGTCACCCCGGGCTTGACCCGGGGTCCCGCTTTCTTTTTGAGTCCGCGCCCGGCCCAAGGCAGCGGGACCCCGGATCAAGTCCGGGGTGACGGTGGGGCAATGACCGCAACTGGCCAATCCAAAAACATTCCCCCTCCCGTAAACGGGAGGGGTTAGGGGTGGGCGCCACCCCGGACCTGATCCGGGGAGCTTCTAACTTAGCCGTTGCACAGCAACGCGCATGTCGCGCCAGCCCACCCCCTAACCCCCTCCCGCTTGCGGGAGGGGGAATGACGGCTTCCCACCCGAAATGCCTAAAAACCGCGCCAGCGCCCCGTCTCCATCCAGGACAGGAGGCGCTTCAACGGCAATATCCATATCCAGATCAGGCCGAGAAAGACGTAGACCGGCACCTGCGCAACCATCGGCAATCGTCCGATCAGCCCCGACAGGCTTCCCACCAGCACCGCCCACAGCGCGATCAGGCCCAGGATCATGAACATGCCCACGGGCTTGCGCCAGCTTGGCCTGTAGGTGGGACGGGGGTCGATGCTCATGCCTCATATCCTTCGATCAGTTCGACTTCGGTCAGGATCAGATTGAGCGGCAAGTCCCACGGATCGGCGGGCAGGTCGTCATGTTCCTGCACCGACCAGGCCAGCCCCAAGCGCAGCGCGTCGGGATAGCGGGCGAAGACCCGGTCGTAATAGCCGCCCCCCTGGCCCAGCCGGTTCATCGCCCGGTCGAAGCCGATCAGCGGGGCGACGATGACGTCGGGCGTCACCGGATCGCCGGTCGGTTCAGGATGGCTGGTGCCGAACAGGCCGGGGAAAAGCCGGTCCTCCGGCCGCCAGCTCAGAAAATCCATGCTGCCGAGGCGATCGAGCACGCGGGGCAGGGCCAGCGTCTTGCCCATGGCCTGCAAGGGGGCGGCGAGCCGCTGGGCCGGGGCTTCGTCGTCCAGCCCCATGTAAAGCGCCACCACCTCGGCGTCCGCCAGCCGCCGGGCGAGGGGGGAGGGGATCACCTTGAACGCCAGCCGGTGCGCCAGCGGATCGAGCGAGGCCACGAAGGCGCGCCGCCTCTGCCGGGCGATGGCACGCAGGGTCGCCTTGTCTGTGTCGTCGCTCATCGGGGGCCTTATGTTGGCGAAAGGACATTGCGGGAGGGGGGTGACGGGACCGCCTCGGCCGTGTGCTGGAAAATCCTCTGACGCCTCAACGTCAGGTGGGAACCATGTAGATCGGGCCGGAACCCGCCCAGGGACAGTCCCCTTGGATGTGATTATCGCCTCAGGGATGTTCGCTAAAGCTCGATACCGCGCAGTGCCCGTCGCCTCTCTATCTAGGCTTCGGGCGAAGCTGCGACAAGTCTTTCGCGCAGCTTTTCTATGCGCGTGGCGAGGGATTCGAGCGCGCGGGCAGCCGGTTCGTCCCCGGACTCCAGCGCCAGCGTCTGTTGCCGCCCTATCGCCTCGCGCTTGAGGTCATTGAGTTCGTCGGCGAGGAACAGCGCGGCGAACAGCAGCGTGCGCACTTCGGTCAACCCCGGCGTGTTCTGCTGCGCCAGCCGCGCCTTGCGCTCGATCAGATTGGCGAGATGCGCCAGATGCGCCTCCTCCCCGTCGCGGCAGCGCAGGTCGTAGACGCGCCCGGCGATGTGCAATGTGGTTTCAGCCACCGGCCCGTTCCTTCACGTCCTGCCCCTTCAATTCGGTGATGAGACTGTCCAGCGACCGCAGCGCCGTGCGGGCGGCGGCGGCGTCGATGCCGGGCAGGGCGCCGGCTGGGAGGTCGGAAGAGGGGACAGGCGCGGCCGCAAGGCCTTCCACATCCTGTTCCAGCCGGTCGATCGCGCGCTCCAGCGTGCGGATGGCCTGCATCATTCGGTCACTTGCCATGTTCCACGCATAGACAAAGTTTTCGCCGCGCAAAAGCCGTCATTCGGCGGCTTGGCGCAGCCTGGGGGCCACCCGTGGTTGACGCCTTGTCCCTGAGGCGACAAAGGGGGCGCAATTTCGATTCGCTGGCCTTAACAGGGGGCCATAGACAAGCCAGGAAAGACGCCGCTTCGATGACCGTTTCCGAAAAGTCCCTCGCCAACGCCATACGGGCGCTTTCCATGGACGCGGTGCAGGCCGCCAACAGCGGCCATCCGGGCATGCCGATGGGCATGGCGGACGTCGCCACGGTGCTGTTCAAGGACTATCTGAAATTCGATCCGAAGGCGCCGAAATGGGCCGACCGCGACCGTTTCGTGCTGTCGGCGGGCCATGGGTCGATGCTGATCTACTCGCTGCTGCACCTGACCGGCTATGCGCGCCCGACCATGGAGGACATCGCGAATTTCCGGCAACTGGGCAGCCCCTGCGCCGGGCATCCGGAGAATTTCGAACTGGCGGGCGTGGAGGCGACCACCGGGCCGCTGGGTTCGGGCCTGGCCACCGCCGTGGGCATGGCGATTGCCGAGCGGCATCTGAACGCGCAGTTCGGCGACGAACTGGTCGATCACCGCACCTGGGTGCTGGCAGGCGACGGCTGCCTGATGGAAGGCGTCAACCATGAGGCCATCGGCCTGGCGGGGCATCTGAACCTCGGCCGCCTGATCGTGCTGTGGGACGACAACAAGATCACCATCGACGGCGCGGTCGACCTGTCGAGCAGCGAGGATGTGCGGGCGCGCTATGCCGCGACCGGATGGCATGTGGTGTCGTGCGACGGCCATGACGTGGCCGATGTGCGCCGCGCCATCGACGAGGCGCTGGCCGATCCGCGTCCGTCGCTGGTCGCCTGCGCCACCAAGATCGGCTATGGCGCGCCGAACAAGGCGGGGACTTCGGGCGTCCATGGGTCCGCGCTGGGCGAGGCGGAAGTCGCCGCGGCTCGCGAATTCCTGGGCTGGTCGGCCGAGCCTTTCGTCATTCCCGAAGACATCGCCGCCGCCTGGAAGGCCATTGGCGCCAAGGGCGGCGACGCCCGCGCGGCCTGGGCGGATCGTCTCGGCTCCAACGCGCACAAGGCGGAATTCGAGCGGCGCATGGCCGGCGAACTCCCCGCCGGTTTCTCGCTCGACGCCTATATCGACACGCTGATCGCCAATCCGCAGAAGGTCGCCACCCGCAGGGCGAGCGAACTGGCGCTGGGCGCGATCAACGACCTGCTGCCCGAGACGCTGGGCGGTTCGGCGGACCTGACCGGCTCCAACAACACCAAGACCAAGTCGACCGGGCCGCTGACGAAGGACGATTATTCGGGCCGCTACGTCTATTATGGCATCCGCGAATTCGGCATGGCCTGCGCGATGAACGGCATGGCGCTGCATGGCGGCGTCATTCCCTATGGCGGCACCTTCCTGGTGTTTTCCGACTATATGCGCGGCGGCATCCGCCTGGCCGCGCTCCAGCAGATCCGCGCCATCCATGTGCTGACCCATGACTCCATCGGCCTGGGCGAGGACGGCCCGACCCACCAGCCGGTCGAGCATGTCATGTCGCTGCGCATGATCCCGAACCTGGACGTCTATCGTCCGGCGGACATCGTCGAGACGGCGGAATGCTGGGAACTGGCGCTGAAGGATGCGGACGGCCCGTCGGTGCTGGCGCTGACCCGGCAGAACCTGCCGCAGTTGCGCACCGAGAAGGCGGGCGAGAATCTGTCGGCCAGGGGCGCCTATCGGCTGAAGGCCGCGACCGCCGAGCGCAAGGTGGTGCTGGTCGCCACCGGCTCCGAGGTCGAGATCGCCGTCGCCACCGCCGCGCTGCTGGAGGAGCAGGGCATCGGCGCGGATGTCGTCTCCATGCCCAGCTGGGCGCATTTCGATGCGCAGCCGCAGGCCTATAAGGACGATCTGCTGCCGCATCATGTGCTGCGCTGCTCCATCGAGGCGGGCACGACTTTCGGGTGGGAGCGTTATGTCGGCATCGCCGGGCTGCGCTTCGGCATCGACACGTTCGGCGCTTCGGCTCCGGCGGACGTTCTTTACGATCATTTCGGCCTGACGGCCGCCAAGATCGCGCCGCGCATCGTGGCCGCGCTCGACTGAAATTCAACCAACCGGGAGACAAGTGCAGTGGCAACGAAGGTAGCAATCAACGGTTTCGGCCGTATCGGCCGTCTGGTGGCGCGCGCGATCCTGTCGCGGACCGACCATGATCTGGAACTGGTGAGCATCAACGACCTGGGCGACGCCAAGTCCAATGCCCTGCTGTTCAAGCGCGACAGCGTCCACGGCAACTGGGGCGGTGAAGTCAGCGTCGACGGCGACGCGCTGATCATCAACGGCAAGCGCATCGCCGTCACGGCGGAGCGCGACCCCTCCAAGCTGCCGCATGCCGCGCAGGGCGTGGAAATCGCGCTGGAATGCACCGGCATCTTCGCCGACAAGGCGAAGGCCAGCGCGCACCTGACCGCCGGGGCCAAGCGCGTCATCATCTCCGCCCCCGCGACCGGCGTCGACAAGACCGTGGTGTTCGGCGTCAACCATGAGACGCTGAGCGCCGACGACGTGGTGATCTCCAACGCGAGCTGCACCACCAACTGCCTGGCTCCGCTCGCGAAAGTCCTGCACGACGCCCTGGGCATCGAAAAGGGCTTCATGACCACGATCCACAGCTACACCAACGACCAGAACACGCTGGACCAGTTGCACAAGGACATGCGCCGCGCCCGCGCTGCCGCCGTGTCGATGATCCCGACCACCACCGGCGCCGCCCGCGCCGTGGGCGAGGTGATGCCGGAACTCAAGGGCAAGCTGGACGGTTCGTCGGTGCGCGTGCCGACGCCGAACGTCTCGGTCGTCGACCTGAAGTTCATCGCCAAGCGTTCGACCAGCGTCCAGGAAGTCAACGAGCTGCTGAAGGCCGCTTCGGAGGCCGGGCCGCTCAAGGGCATATTGGGCTATTCGGACGAGCCGCTGGTGTCCATCGACTATAATGGCGATGCGCGCAGCTCGACCGTCGACAGCCTGGAAACGGCCGTGATCGACGGCACGCTGGTCCGCGTGCTGAGCTGGTACGACAATGAATGGGGCTTTTCGAACCGCATGATCGACACCAGCGGCGTCGTGGCGAAGTTCCTCTAAACGACATAACCCCGCCGGACCGATCCGGCGGGGTTTTTCATCCAATTCCACGCATTACAGGGAGCGATCATGGCAAAGCCGTTCAAGACACTCGACGACATGGGGGACATCACGGGCAAGGTGGTGCTGGTGCGCGAGGATCTGAACGTGCCGATGCAGGATGGCTCCGTGACGGACGACACCCGCCTGCGCGCCGCCATGCCGACCGTGCTGGAACTGGCCGACCGGGGCGCGAAGGTGCTGATCCTCGCTCATTTCGGCCGTCCCAAGGGGCAGAAGAACCCGGAATATTCGCTGTCGAAGATTACCCGCCCGCTGACGGCGGTGCTGGGCCGCGACGTGCAGTTCATCCCCGATTGCCAGGGCGAGGCGGCGACGGACGGCATCAAGGTGATGCGCAACGGCGACATCTCGATCCTGGAGAATACGCGCTTCCATGCAGGCGAGGAGAAGAATGATCCCGCGCTGGCGGAAGCGATGGCGGCGATCGGCGATCTCTATGTGAACGATGCTTTCTCCGCCGCTCACCGCGCCCATGTTTCGACCGAGGGTCTGGCGCACAAGCTGCCCGCCTTTGCCGGGCGTTCGATGGAGAAGGAACTGGACGCGCTCCAGGCCGCGCTGGGCGAGCCGGTGAAGCCGGTCGCGGCGGTCGTGGGCGGCGCGAAAGTGTCGACCAAGCTCGACGTGCTGAACAATCTGGTCGCGAAGGTCGACCATCTGATCATCGGCGGCGGCATGGCCAATACCTTCCTGTTCGCGCGCGGCGTCGATGTCGGCAAGTCGCTGTGCGAGAAGGATCTGGCCGCGACGGCGGAGGCGATCTTCGACAAGGCGGAAGCGGCGGGCTGCACCATCCATCTGCCCTATGACGTCGTCGTGGCGAAGGAATTTGCCGCCAACCCGCCCTCCTTGCGCACCTGCAACGTGCATGAGGTGGCCGAGGACGAGATGATCCTGGACGTCGGTCCGGCCGCCGTCGAGGCATTGGGCGATGCGATCAAGAACTGCCGGACTTTGGTGTGGAACGGCCCGCTCGGCGCGTTCGAGATCGCGCCCTTCGACAAGGCGACCGTGGCGCTGGCGAAGACGGCGGCGGCGCTCACCAAGGAAGGCGGGCTGACCTCCGTAGCGGGCGGGGGCGACACCGTGGCGGCGCTCAACCATGCGGGCGTGGCGGGCGATTTCAGCTTCGTCTCGACCGCTGGCGGCGCTTTCCTGGAGTGGATGGAAGGCAAGGAACTGCCGGGCGTAAAGGCCTTGATGGCCTAGGTTTTGGAGGATTCGGTCCATGGCGGGCTGCAAATGGCGGTTTTCTGCGCTTCCGGTGCTCACGACCTGCAGGTCGCTGCGCGCCGGTTCTCGAAAACCACCATTTTCGCTTCGCCCTGAACCGAATCCTCGCAAAACCTGAAAAGATTGCGGGGCGCGCCTTGGAGAGTGGCGCGCCCCGCTCGACCGTGGACGCCGCGCGCGGCGTTCCTCCCATAGACGCGCTGCCGGGTGGGCGGCGCTTCCAACCAAGAGGTATGTGCAGATGCAGTTCGAGGACATGAAGGCGAAGATCGAGGGCGGCAACGGCTTCATCGCGGCGCTCGACCAGAGCGGCGGTTCGACGCCCAAGGCGCTGAAGGGCTATGGCATCGAGGAAGACGCCTGGACCAATGAAGAGGAGATGTTCGGCCTGATCCACGCGATGCGCAGCCGCATCATCACCTCGCCGGTCTTTTCGGGCGAGAAGGTGCTGGGCGCGATCCTGTTCGAGCGCACCATGGACGGCGAAGCGGGCGGCAAGTCCGTTCCGCAGGCGCTGATCGAGCGCGGCGTCGTGCCCTTCATCAAGATCGATAAGGGGCTGGAGGATGAGGCGAACGGCGTGCAACTGATGAAGCCCAATCCGGGCCTCGACACGCTGCTGCACCGCGCCAAGGCGCTGGGCGTGTTCGGCACGAAGGAGCGTTCGGTCATCAACCTCGCCAATCGCGAGGGCATTGCCGCCGTCGTCAGGCAGCAGTTCGAGGTCGGGCAGCAGGTGCTGGCGGCTGGCCTGGTTCCCATCATCGAGCCGGAAGTCAACATCAAGAGCCCGGAACGCGCCGAGGCCGACCAGATATTGCTGGAGGAAATCCTCAAGAATCTGGACGCGATGACGGGCGACGACAAGGTGATGTTGAAGCTGTCGCTGCCGGTCAAGGCCGGTCTGTTCGACCCGCTGGTCGACCATCCCCGCGTGCTGCGCGTGGTGGCGTTGTCGGGCGGCTTCTCCCGCTCCGAAGCCTGCGTCGAACTGGCCAAGAATCGCGGCATCATCGCGAGCTTCAGCCGCGCTCTGCTGAACGACCTGCGTCATCAGATGAATGACGATGAGTTCAACGCCTCGCTGGGCGAAGCCATCGATGAGATTCATGGAGCTTCGACGCAGAAGGCGGCTTGATCGGGATATTGGCGCTTAAGCGCCTTCTGGCTGGATGGAGGCCGGACCTTCTTAATCCTCCCCATCGGTAGATGGGGAGGGGGACCATGCGAAGCATGGTGGAGGGGAATGGGGCACGACCTGCGTATTTCCCCTCCACCACCGCCTTCGGCGGCGGTCCCCCTCCCCATGCTTCGCATAGGGAGGAATTTAGTGGCAGCTATTGACCGATAAGGGATGGTCAGTTCCCGCTTCCGATGGCTTCCCTCAATATGCGCGCGTCGGTGATGGCCTGCGCGTCATAATCATTGTTGAAATAGGCCCAGACGGTCCGGCCTTCGCGGCTCTGCGCCTTCATCCATTCGGCCCAGTCCTCCAACCTTTCGCGGGAATAGCCGCCGCGATATTTGCCCTTCGTGCCGTGGAAGCGGACATAGGCGGTCGTGCCGACGGCCAGCCGGGGACTGGCCGAGCCGGGCATGTCGTGGACGCAAAAGGCGGCGCCGTGGCGTTCCAGCAAGGCATAGACCTCATCCACATACCAGCTTGGGTGCCGGAATTCGAAGACCGGAACCGGATGGCGCGGGGCGATGCGCAGGAAATCCTCCAGCCGGGGCAGGTCCAGCGTGAAATGCGGCGGCAGTTGATAGAGGACAGGCCCAAGGCTGTCGCCGAAATGGGCGAAGGACGCCATCATCCTTTCCAGCGGCTCCTCGCAATCCTTGAGCTTCTTCATCTGCGTCAGATAGCGGTTCGCCTTGGCCGCATAGCAGAAGCCGCTGGGCGCCTGTTCGCGCCATTTGTCGACCGTTTCCGGGCTGGGCAGGCGGTAGAAGCTGTTGTTGATCTCCACCGTGTCGAACTGTTCGGCGTAGAAGGCGAACCAGTTTTTCGCCGCCATCTTCTCCGGGTAGAAGCGCCCGCGCCAATCCCGGTAATTCCATCCTGAGCAGCCGATCCTGATCATGGGGAGGAAACGTGGGCGGGGTGGAATAGGCTCCCCCTCTTTTCCAATCCGTCCAAAAGCGGCTAAGGCGAGGGGCATGACCGATTTCACCGACGAAGAACTCGCCCTCGATCCGAATTTCGCCGACCGTTTCGAGCAGGGCTTTCGTCCAGCCTGCCAGCTTTACCTGATCTCGCCGCCGGCGATCGGGGCGGACTTTGCCGACAGAATGGCCGCCGCCTTCGACGGGGGCGGCGTCGCGGCGTTCCAGTTGCGGTTGAAGGGGCTGGACGAAGACGCCGTCGCCCGCGCCGCCGAACCGCTCCAGAAGCTCTGCGCCGAACGGGACGTCGCCTTCATCGTCAACGACAGCATGGCGCTGGCGAAAAGACTGGGCGCGGATGGGGTGCATCTGGGGCAGGGGGATGGCGACCCGAAGGAAGCGCGCAGGTTGCTGGGGCCGTCGGTGCAGATCGGCGTCACCTGCCATGACAGCCGTCATCTGGCGATGGAAGCGGGCGAGGCTGGGGCGGATTATGTCGCCT
Organism: Sphingobium indicum B90A; assembly: GCF_000264945.2. Taxonomy (NCBI): domain Bacteria; kingdom Pseudomonadati; phylum Pseudomonadota; class Alphaproteobacteria; order Sphingomonadales; family Sphingobiaceae; genus Sphingobium; species Sphingobium indicum. The sequence continues at coordinate 1,621,739 of NZ_CP013070.1, read as the reverse complement.
TCGGGGCCTTTTATCCGACGACGACCAAGGAAACCCATTATCGGCCCGATCCGTCGATCCTGGGCTGGTGGACGGCGCTGTTCGAACTGCCCTGCGTCGCCATTGGCGGCATCACGGCGGAGAACGCCGCGCCGCTGGTGAAGGCGGGGGCGGATTTCCTGGCGGTGAGCGGGGCGGTGTGGGGCCATCCGGAAGGGCCGCGGGCGGGCGTGGCGGCTTTCGAGGCGGTGTTGGCGCGGAAATGAACGCGCCGTGCTCCTGCGAAGGCAGGAGCCTGGGCAGCGTGGACAAATTCAAGACTTGCCGGACTGAGTGATTTGGGTGGTTTCCTGTCATTCCCCCTCCCGCAAGCGGGAGGGGGTTAGGGGGTGGGCTGGCGCAACATCCGCGTTGTTTTGCAACGGCCAAGTCAGAAGCTCGCTCCGCTCGCGCCCACCCCTAACCCCTCCCGTTTACGGGAGGGGAATGTCTTGGGATGGCCATTTCACGACATTTTCGAATTTGTCCACGCTGCCTAGTCCTGCCCTTAGTTAAGTGAATCATCGCACCGTCTGAACTGGGCTCCTGCCTTCGCAGGAGCACGGTGGGAGAAGCAGGAGCGATGGGAGAGGCAGGAGCACGGTGGCAGAAGGGAGGTAGGCAGCTTTCCTGCACTTTGCGCGTTTTCTCTTCCATAATCGGGAGAGTATCGCCTTGAAAACCTATGCCTTGATCCTCGCATCGCTATGTTCGGCCTGCAACATGACCGTGACGGACGCGGACGAGAGCGCTCCGTCCAATGCCGCTTCCCCTCAGGCGAAGGATGCCGCGGCCCGGCCCGCCGATCCCTATGGCTTCGTCATCGTGCCGGAACCGGCGGGATCGCCTGCGCGGGTGGAGGCGGTGTTGCAGGCGCAGGTGGCGCTGGACCGGGCGGGCTTTTCGCCCGGCGTGCTGGACGGGAAGGAGGGCATGTCCTTCACCACCGCGCTCAAGGGTTTTCAGGAGGCGAGGGGCCTGCCGACTACGGGGCGATATGATGAAGCGACCGCCAGGGCGCTGCTGGGCGACCGGCCGCAGCCCGCAACATGGCTGGTGACGATCCCGGCGGGGTTCGCGAAGGGGCCGTTCTTCGCGGTTCCCAAGGATCTGAACGATCAGGCGAAGCTGCCTGCGCTCGGCTATCGCAATCTGCTGGAGAAGCTGGCCGAGCGGTTCCACACCCGGCCGGAGGTGCTGGCAGCGCTCAATGCGCCGGATACGAAGGTCGGCGCGGGCGCCACTATCCGCGTGCCCGCCATCGCCAACCAGCCGGTGGCGCGGATCGAGGGGGACGAACGGGGCTGGGGCGAAACCCTGGCGTCGCTGGGGGTCGCCAGGGACCAGCCACAGGCCGACCATATCGTCGTCGACAAGTCGGACGGGGTGCTGAGGGCCTATGATGCGCAGAACGGGCTGATCGCGCAATTTCCCGCCACCATGGGGTCACAGCATGATCCGTTGCCGATTGGAACCTGGGAAATCAAGGGGTTGAGCCGCAATCCTGACTTTCATTATAATCCCGACCTGTTCTGGGATGCCTCCTCCACGGACGAGAAGGCGGTGTTGAAGCCCGGCCCGAACGGCCCTGTCGGCGTGGTGTGGATCGACCTGTCCAAGCCGCATTACGGCATTCACGGCACGCCGGAGCCGCAGACCATCGGGCGGACGGAAAGCCATGGCTGCATCCGCCTGACCAACTGGGACGCGGCGCGGCTGGC